>NZ_JBSFDP010000048.1:23460-34544 GCF_053593975.1 Streptomyces sp. NPDC002004 | reverse complement strand
GCCGCGTACCGCAGGTGCGGTACGCGGCCGGGAGCCCGCCGCCCCGGGGTGCTTCAGTCCTGTGCGTCCTCGGGGATGGACACCAGCCACCGCGTGTCGCGGCGCGGCCGGAGGTAGAAGACCCAGTAGAGGGTGGCGACGGCGGTGATGCCGCCGGTCCACAGCAGGTAGCCGGTCTCCTGCTGGCTGAGGACGTAGGCGAGGACGGCGATCAGCGCGACCGGCATCGCGGGCCACAGCGGCATCCGCCAGGCCTTGCGGGTGCGGTGCGATCCGCGCCGGGCGAGCAGTGCGGCGACGGCGACCAGCAGGTACATGCCGGTGACGGAGACGCCGGTGACGCCGTACAGGGTGTCCAGGTTGACGAAGCAGAGGAGCGCGCCGGGGACGCCGACGACCAGGGTCGCGACCCAGGGGGAGCCGAACCGGCCGAGCTTGGCGAGGGCGTTGTTGACCGGCTCGGGCCAGGCCTTGTCGCGGGCGGAGGCGAACAGGACGCGGGAGTTCTGGATGACCATGACGATGCCCGCGTTGATGATCGCGAGGGCGACGCAGAGGCTGACGAAGGTGCCGACGGCCGAGTTGCTCCAGGCGATGACCATGCTGCTGATGTCGCCGCCGGTCAGGGCCTTCAGGTCGCCGGCGCCCATGGTGATCGCGGCGACGGGCACCAGGATGACCACGGTCGAGATGGCGAGCGTGGCGAGGACGGTGCGGGCGACGTTGCGGCGCGGGTTCTCCAGTTCCTCGGAGAGGTAGACGGCGGTGGAGAAGCCCTGCGTGACGAAGAGCGCGATGGCGAGCCCGGAGATGACCAGCATGCCCGTGACGGTGTCGGCGTGCCCGTGGGCGCCGGCCACCTGCATGGAGAGGAGGCTGTCGGCGCCGCGGTGGCTGTGCGTGAAGCCGAGGACGGCGACGACGCCGGCCGCGACGACCTCCAGGACCAGGAAGATGCCGGTGATCCAGGCGTTGGCGCGCAGGTCCAGCAGACCGGCGAGGGTGGCCGCGAGCATCACTCCGGCGCCCGTCATCGAAGGGTCGAGGTGGACGATCGGGGCGAGGTAGTCGGCGGTGCCCATGGCGATGACCGGCGGGACGATCAGTACGACGAGCAGGGAGAGTACGAAGACGAGCCAGCCGGCGAGCCGTCCGGCCAGCGTGGAGACCATCGCGTACTCGCCGCCCGCGCTGGGGATGAGCGTGCCCAGCTCCGAGTAGCAGAACGCCACGGCGATACAGAGCAGCGAGCCGATGGCGATGGTGAGCGCGGTCGCGGTGCCCAGGCTGGAGAACAGGTCCGGCACGACGACGAAGAGCGTGGAGGCGGGCGTGACGCACGACAGCGTCAGCAGGGTGCCGCCGACGACGCCGATGGAACGCTTGAGCTTCTGGGGACTGCCGGAGTCCGCCGCCGGGGTGAGGTCGGCGGCGGGGTCCGGGGCGAGGGTGCGAAGCGTGTCGGTCATGAGGTTCCGATCGACTCGTGCGGCAGAGGTGCTGAGGCGGGAGCGCTATCGCCTCCGGCGGAGTTCAACTGACTGGGTCCATCCGCTCCCGGCGGCGCCATGGAACCTTCCGCGTAAGGGGGACGTCAATAGTCGTTTCCCTACGGATTCCGCACCCGACACGCCGCGTGACGTTCGCCACTCTCATGGTGTTTCACGTCACAGAAGAGTAATCAACAGGCGTCCTTGACCTATGACCATGGATTCACAGGAGCAATCGGACAGATTGTTTCACCGCCGGGTTCATCCCCGATCTACGAGAACCGCAGCAACGACGGCGAATTTCACGGGAATCCGTCTTCGAATCCGTCCGGAGTACGGACATGACCATGCCCCGGCCTGCGGGAGCAGACCGGGGCACAGGGGACGGAGCGGCGACGGCGGGCGGCCGGACGGACGAGCACGCCCTTCAGCGGCGTGGGGGCCGTCCGGGGGCGGCCGTCAGTGGTTGCGCGGGAAGCCGAGGTCGACGCCCGCCGGGGCCTCGGACGGGTCGGGCCAGCGCGTGGTGACGACCTTGCCGCGGGTGTAGAAGTGCGTGCCGTCGTTGCCGTAGATGTGGTGGTCGCCGAAGAGCGAGTCCTTCCAGCCACCGAAGGAGTGGTAGCCCACCGGCACCGGGATCGGCACGTTCACACCGACCATGCCGGCCTCGATCTCCATCTGGAAGCGACGGGCGGCGCCGCCGTCGCGGGTGAAGATCGCGGTGCCGTTGCCGAACCGCGAGGCGTTGATGAGGGCCACGCCCTCGTCGTACGACTCGGCGCGCAGCACGCACAGGACCGGGCCGAAGATCTCGTCCTGGTAGGCGTCCGCGGAGGTCGGGACGTGGTCGAGCAGGGACAGACCGATCCAGTGGCCGTTCTCGTGGCCGTCGACCGTGTAGCCGGTGCCGTCGAGCACGACCTCGCAGCCCTGGTCGGCGGCGCCCTTCACGTACGACGCCACCTTGTCGCGGTGCGCGGCGGTGATCAGCGGGCCCATCTCGGAGGCCGGGTCGTTGCCCGGGCCGATCTTGATCTTCTCGGCGCGCTCCCGGATCTTCTCCACGAGCTCGTCACCGATGGAGCCCACGGCCACGACCGCGGAGATCGCCATGCAGCGCTCGCCCGCGGAGCCGTACGCGGCCGAGACGGCCGCGTCGGCGGCGGCGTCCAGGTCCGCGTCCGGCAGCACCAGCATGTGGTTCTTGGCGCCGCCGAGGGCCTGGACCCGCTTGCCGTTGGCGGAGGCGGTGGTGTGGATGTAGCGGGCGATCGGGGTGGAGCCGACGAAGGAGACGGCGGCCACGTCCGGGTGCTCCAGGAGGCGGTCGACGGCGACCTTGTCACCGTGCACCACGTTGAAGACGCCGTCCGGCAGCCCGGCCTCGGACAGCAGCTCGGCGATCTTGATGGACGCCGACGGGTCCTTCTCGGACGGCTTCAGCACGAAGGTGTTGCCGCACGCGATGGCGATCGGGAACATCCACATCGGCACCATCGCCGGGAAGTTGAACGGCGTGATGCCGGCGACGACGCCCAGCGGCTGGCGGATCGCGGCCACGTCGACCCGGTTGGACACCTGCGTCGACAGCTCGCCCTTGAGCTGCACGGTGATGCCGCACGCCAGGTCGACGATCTCCAGGCCGCGGGCTACCTCGCCGAGCGCGTCCGAGTGGACCTTGCCGTGCTCGGCGGTGATCAGCTCGGCGATCGCGTCCCGGTTGGCGTCGAGCAGCGCCCGGAACTTGAAGAGGATGGTCGTGCGCTGCGCCAGCGAGGAGGTGCCCCAGGTCGCGTACGCCTCCCGGGCGGCCGCGACGGCGGCGTCCACCTCGTCCACGTTCGCGAAGGCGACCTGCGTGGTGACCGCTCCGGTCGCGGGGTCGGTGACCGGGCCGTACGTCCCCGACGCACCCTCGACGGTCTTCCCACCGATCCAGTGGTTGACGGTCTTCGTCATGACAAGATCCCTACTCTCACAGATGGCGGCGTCGGGCGGTGACGTGCCGGTCGTACTCCTCGCGGGCCTTGACCGCGGACGGTCGGGTCGCTGTCTCGGCCACGGGCACATCCCACCATGCCTGGGCCTGGGGCGCGCCCGACACAGTGTCTGCCGTTTCGGTCTCCACGTAGACACATGTGGGGCCGTCCGAGCGACGCGCGTCGGCAAGGGCTTCCCGCAGGTCACGCGCGGTCTCGACGCGGAGCACCCGCATGCCGAGGCTGGCCGCGTTGGCCGCGAGATCGACCGGAAGCGGTGCCCCGGTGAGGGTGCCGTCGGGGCCGGGGAAGCGGTAGGCGGTGCCGAAGCGCTCGCCGCCGACCGACTCGGAGAGGCCTCCGATGGAGGCGTATCCGTGGTTCTGCAGGATGACCACCTTGATCGGCACGTTCTCCTGCACGGCCGTGACGATCTCGGTCGGCATCATCAGATACGTCCCGTCGCCGACCAGCGCCCACACGGGACGCCCGGGCGCGGCGAGCGCGACGCCGATGGCCGCCGGGATCTCGTAGCCCATGCACGAGTAGCCGTACTCGACGTGGTACTGGTCGCGGGACCGGGCCCGCCACAGCTTGTGCAGGTCGCCGGGGAGCGAGCCGGCCGCGTTGATCAGGACGTCGTCGCCGGTGACGAGCGCGTCGAGCGCCCCGAGCACCTGCGTCTGGGTGGGCCGCGCATCGGGTGCGGCGGCCTCGAACGCGGCGTCGACGCGGTGCTCCCAGCGCTCCTTGCCGTCCGTGTACGCGGCGACGTACGCGGGGTCGGCGCGATGGCCGCGCAGCGCGTCGGTGAGCGCCTCCAGGCCGGTGCGGGCGTCCGCGACGAGCGGCAGGCCCGCCATCTTGTGGCCGTCGTACGGCGCGACGTTGAGGTTCACGAAGCGCGCGGTCGTGGGGAAGAGGGTGTGGGACGCGGTCGTGAAGTCGGTCCAGCGGGTGCCGACCCCGATCACCAGGTCGGCGGTGCGGGCCAGTTCGTCGGCCGTCGCGGTGCCGGTGTGCCCGATGCCGCCGACGTCCGCCGGATGGTCCCAGCTCAGCGAGCCCTTGCCGGCCTGGGTGGAGGCGACGGGGATGCCCGTGGCGTCGGCGAACCGTTCCAGCGCCCCTTCCGCGGCGCTGTGGTGGACGCCGCCGCCGGCGACGACCAGCGGGCGCCGGGCCGCACGGACGGCGGCTGCGGCCCGGTCGAGTTCGCGGGGATCGGGGGCGGGGCGGCGGACGGTCCAGGTGCGCTCGGCGAAGAACTCCTCCGGCCAGTCGTACGCCTCGGCCTGGACGTCCTGCGGCAGCGCGAGCGTCACGGCGCCGGTCTCCACGGGGTCCGTGAGCACCCGCATCGCCTGGAGCGCGGCCGGGATCAGGGCCTCGGGGCGGGTGATCCGGTCGAAGTACCGGGAGACAGGCCGCAGGCAGTCGTTCACCGACACGTCGCCCGCGTACGGCACTTCGAGCTGCTGGAGCACCGGATCGGCGGGCCGGGTCGCGAAGACGTCCCCGGGGAGGAGGAGCACGGGGAGGTGGTTGATCGTCGCGAGGGCGGCGCCGGTGACGAGGTTGGTGGCGCCGGGCCCGACGGACGTGGTCACGGCGTGCGTGGAGAGCCGGTTGCTCTGGCGCGCGTAGCCGACGGCCGCGTGCACCATGGACTGTTCGTTGCGGCCCTGGTGGTACGGCATGACGGGAGCCCCGGAGGGTGTCCCGCCGGGAGGCACGGCCGCGTACTCGACGAGTGCCTGCCCGATCCCGGCGACGTTCCCGTGGCCGAAGATGCCCCAGGTCGCGCCGATGAGCCGCTGCCGTGCGCCGTCCCGCTCCGTGAACTGGGCGGCCAGGAACCGCACCAGTGCCTGTGCGACGGTGAGCCTGGTCGTCATCGGTATCCCTCTGCACTCTCGAGGTGGTCCGGGTGGAAGCAGATGCGCCACACGCGCTCCTCTCCCGGGCCCGCCATCACGTTCAGGTAGTACATGGTGTGGCCGGGCGCCGCGACGGACGGGCCGTGCCAGCCGTCGGGGACGAGCACCGCGTCGCCCGAGCGCACCTCGGCGAGCACATCGGCCCCGCCCTCGCGGGACGGGAACACGCGCTGGTAGCCGAAGCCGTGCTCGCCCTCGATCTCGAAGTAGTAGATCTCCTCGAGTTCGCTCTCCGTGCCGGGCCGGTGCTCGTCGTGCTTGTGGGGCGGGTACGAGGACCAGTTGCCGCCGGGCGTGATCACCTCGACGGCGATCAGCCGGTCGCAGTCGAAGGCGTCGGCCGCGGCGAAGTTCCGGACCTCGCGGGAGCAGACGCCGCTGCCGCGGCTCTCGACGGGTACCTCCGGCGCGGGGCCGTAGCGGGCGGGGAGTCGGCGCTCGCACTTCGCTCCTGCCAGGGCGAAGCGGCCTCCCGCGCCGGAGGCGATCTGCGCATGGGCGTCGCGCGGGACGTAGGCGAAGTCGGTGACTCCGTCGAACACGTCCTCACGGCCCAGCAGTTCGATGACCTGGCCCCCGGTGTGCACCGTTGCGCCGCCCGAGAGCGGGAGCACGATCCACTCGCTGTCGCCGGTCGCGAAGGAGTGCACTTCTCCGGGGCGCAGCTGGAGGACGCGCAGGCTCGAGTGGGTCCATCCGGCCCGCTTCGGGTCGATGTCGAGGACGTACGGTCCGGCGGCCGCGCTGCCCGCGGGCACATGAAGCTCGCTGTCGCTCATGTCCGGTGACCTACCCCTGTCGTCGTCACAGCAGCCTTCCCGTGGTCCGTCACGCCGGGCCGTCCGCCGGCGTCCTGCCCGGATCCGGTCGACGTCACGACCGCCTCCGCTCGCCCTCATCGCCGTCCGCCGCAACCGGTACGGCCGGCCGCCGCCCCGATCACAGCAGGCCCACGGCGGTGTCCACGGCCCGCGTCACGTCCCCGTCGGCCGGGTAGAGCAGCGAACGGCCCACGACCAGGCCCTGCACGGTCGGCAGGCGCAGCGCGTCGCGCCACTTCCCGTACGCCTCCTCCGCCTCTTCGGCGGTCTCGCCGACGTCGCCGCCGAGCAGCACGGCCGGCAGCGTGGAGGTCGCCATCACCCGGGCCATGTCGTCGGGGCGTTCGGTGACGGGCACCTTGAGCCAGGTGTACGCGGAGGTGCCGGCCAGGCCCGACGCTATGGCGATCGACTTGGTCACCGCCTCCGCGCTCAGGTCGTTGCGCAGTGCTCCGCCGGCGTCGCGGCGGCACAGGAACGGCTCGACGAAGACGGGCAGCCGGCGGGCGGCCATCTCGTCGACGGCGCGGGCCGTGCTCTCGAGGGTCGCCAGCGAGCCCGGGTCGTCGTAGTCGATGCGCAGCAGCAGCTTTCCGGCGTCGAACCGGAAGCGCTCGATGTCCAGCGGGCGGTGCCCGGTGAACCGGTCGTCCAGCTCGAACGCGGCGCCCGCGAGTCCGCCCCGGTTCATCGAGCCGATGACGACCTTGTTGTCCAGGACGCCCAGGAGCAGCAGGTCGTCGAGGACGTCGGCGGTCGCGAGGACTCCGTCGACGCCGGGGCGGGCGAGGGCCAGACAGAGGCGTTCGAGCAGGTCGGCGCGGTCGGCCATGGCGAGCCTGCGGTCGCCCACCGCGAGGGCGCCGCGCGCCGGATGGTCCGCCGCGATGATCATCAGACGTCCGTCGGGGCGCAGGAGCGGGCGGCGGACACGGCGGGCCGCGGCCTCGGCGACCGCCTCGGGGTGCTGTGCGCGGGTCCGGGCGAGCTCGGCGACGTCGACCCGTACGACGCCCCGGAGCGGGGCCGCCGGTCCGGCGGGTCCTGCCCCGGAGGCGCCGGTGTGGTGTCCGGCGCCCGCCACGTTCCCCGCCCTCATCGGACCTCTCCCGCCGCGAGGGCCGCGTCCACCTCGGCGGGCGTCGGCATGGCCGACGAGCACTCCAGGCGCGCTGCCACGATGGCGCCCGCGGCATTGGCGTACCGCATGATCCGCTCCAACTCCCAGCCGGCCAGCAGACCGTGGCAGAGGGCACCGCCGAACGCGTCCCCCGCGCCGAGGCCGTTGAGCACGTTCACGGGCAGGGGGGCGACCTCGGCGGTGGTGCCGTCGCGGTGCACGGCGAGCACTCCCTTGGGGCCCTGTTTCACGACGGCCAGTTCGACGCCCGCGTCCAGGAGGGCGCGGGCCGCGGCGTACGGGTCGCGCTCACCGGTGGCCACCTCGACCTCGTCGACATTGCCGACGGCGACGGTGCTGTGGCGAAGCGCCTCGGTGTAGAAGGGGCGGGCGGCCGCCGGGTCGCTCCAGAACATGGGGCGCCAGTCGAGGTCGAAGACGGTGGTGCCGGACGCGGCACGGTGCCGCAGGGCCGCGAGGGTGCTGGTGCGGCTCGGCTCCTCGCTCAGGCCCGTGCCGGTCATCCAGAAGATGCGGGCCGAGTCGACGGCCGCCAGGTCGAGTTCGTCCGTGCGGATCTCCAGGTCGGGCGCCTTCGGCCGGCGGTAGAAGTAGAGCGGGAAGTCGTCCGGCGGGAAGACCTCGCAGAAGGTGACGGGGGTCGGCAGGTCCGGCACGGGCGTCACCCAGCGGTCGTCGACCCCGAACTCCCGCAGGGCCTGGTGGAGATAGTCCCCGAAGGCGTCCGCGCCGGTGCGCGTGACGACGGCGGTACGGCGGCCGAGCCGGGCCCCGGCCACCGCGACGTTCGCCGCTGAGCCGCCGAGGAACTTGCCGAAGGTGGTGACCTGCGCCAGCGGCACGCCCGTCTGCAACGGGTAGAGGTCCACCCCGATCCGGCCCATCGTGATGACGTCGTACGGATCGGTCACCTGCGCGTCCCTTCGTCGGGGCCGTCGGCCCGCGGGCCGGTGCGTCTGCCGGCCGTGGTCCGCGGGCCCGGCCCGCGGGCCGGAGCATCGGCCGCCCTCAGGTCTAGTCCCGGCACCGCAGCCCTGTCAACATTTTGTCCTTACATTCGGACTAGTCCTTGACACCCTTCTCCGGCGGACTGGAAGCTGACCGCCATGACGACGCTGTCACGCATCCGGATCGGCTCCGCCCCCGACTCGTGGGGCGTGTGGTTCCCCGACGATCCCCAGCAGGTCCCCTGGCGCCGCTTCCTCGACGAGGTCGCCGACTCCGGCTACGAGTGGATCGAACTCGGCCCGTACGGCTACCTCCCCACCGACCCCTCGGTGCTGGCCGAGGAGACGGGCCGCCGTGGGCTCAGGGTCTCCGCCGGCACGGTCTTCACCGGCCTGCACCACGGGCCCGACGTCTGGGACGCGACCTGGGAACACGTCTCCGGCATCGCCGCGCTCACCCAGGCCATGGGCGCCCGGCACCTGGTGGTCATCCCCTCCTTCTGGCGGGACGACAAGACCGGCAAGGTACTGGAGGACAGCACGCTCACCCCCGAGCAGTGGCGCCATCTGACCACCCTCACCGAGCGGCTGGGCCACGAGGTGCGCGAGCGCTACGGACTGCGGATCGTCGTGCATCCGCACGCCGACACGCACATCGACAGCGAGGAGAACGTGACGCGCTTCCTCGACTCGACCGACTCCGGCCTCGTCTCGCTGTGCCTGGACACCGGGCACTACGCCTACTGCGGCGGCGACAGCGTCGAGCTCATCGAGACCTACGGCGAGCGCATCGGCTACCTCCACCTCAAGCAGGTCGACCCGGCCGTGCTCGCCGAAGTCCGCGCGGGCCAGGTGCCCTTCGGGCCCGCCGTGGCGCGCGGTGTGATGTGCGAGCCGCCCAAGGGAGTGCCCGCCCTGGAGCCGGTGCTGGCCGCGGCCGGGAAGCTCGACGCGGACCTCTTCGCCATCGTCGAACAGGACATGTACCCCTGTCCTCCGGACAAGCCCCTCCCGATCGCCCGCCGGACCCGGGCCTATCTGCGGTCCTGCGGGGCGTAGGGAGCTCACGGATCTCGCCGGGACGCGGGGCCCGGGGGTGCCTTCGGGCCACGCCGAGGCTTGCGGATCTCGCCGGACCGCGGGCCCGGGACCCCTCCGGGACTTCGAGCCCCACCGCGCAGAACCCCCGCACACGGCCCGCCCTTTGCATCACTCCTGTCACAAACGTCCCGTGTCCGTCACACATGTCTCGGGTACGCGGGCTTCGTGTCACATGGCCTCGACAGCCCCTCCCCTGTCGTCACGCTGTGTCGTTGACCGGGCACAGGCTGAGTGATCGCCAGCGTTGCGCCCGGCTCCCAGACGGCTCCCCCGGCCGCCGCTGCGGCGCGCGCAGGGAGGTGCCACGGATGACCGAACGCAGGCTCTGGTCGTACAAGGAGATCGCCGCGCACATCAGCGTCCAGCCGGACACCGTGCGCTCCTATCGCAAGCACGGCCTGCTGCCACCGCCCGATCACGTGGAGGGGGGCAAGCCCTACTGGTACGCGGACACCGTCCGCGCCTGGGTCGCCTCCCGCCCGGGCAACCGCGGACGGCGTCACGGCTGAATGACCGTCACACCGGCCCCGGGGGCCGTGCCCATGGCCGCAAGGGCCGCCGGGGCCGCGTCCAGCGGGATCGTGGAGGTGATCAGCAGTTCGGGGCGCAGCACACCGGCGCCGACCAGGCCCAGCATCGCCGGGTAGGCGTGCGCGGGCATGCCGTGGCTGCCGCGGAGTTCGAGTTCCAGGGCGATGGCACGGGCCAGCGGGACGACCGGGTCCGTGGGCAGCAGACCCACCTGGACGTGGCGGCCCCGGCGGCGGAGGCTGTTGACGGAGGCCGCGCAGGTGGCGGGCGAGCCGAGCGCGTCCAGCGACAGATGGGCGCCGCCGCCCGTCAGCTCGCGCACCGCCTCCGCCGTGTCGTCCACCGCGGCCGCGTCCACACCGTGCACGGCGCCGAACGTCCGCGCGAGCTCCAGCGCCCGCGGCGCGACGTCGACGGCCACCACGCGCGCGCCGCTCGCCGCAGCGATCATCACCGCGGAGAGCCCGACGCCGCCGCAGCCGTGGACCGCGACCCACTCCCCCGGGGCCACCCGGCCCTGGGCGACGACCGCGCGGAACGCCGTGGCGAACCGGCAGCCCAGGGCCGCCGCCGTGCCGGACGCCAGATCCTCCGGCACGGCGACGAGATTGACGTCGGCGTGGTCCAGCGCCACGTACTCGGCGAAGGAGCCCCAGTGCGTGAACCCCGGTTGGGTCTGGCGTTCGCAGACCTGCTGGTCGCCCGCCGCACAGGCGGCGCAGGTACCGCAGGCGCACACGAACGGGACGGTGACCCGGGCTCCCGGGCGCCAGCGGGTCACCCGGGCGCCGGTCGCCTCGACGACGCCGGCGAGTTCGTGGCCCGGCACGTGCGGGAGCGCGATGTCCGGGTCGTGGCCCCGCCATCCGTGCCAGTCGCTGCGGCAGAGGCCCGTCGCCTCGACGCGGATCACCACGCCGTGGGGCGCAGGCGCCGGGTCCGGCACGGTCCGCACCTCGGCCGGTTCGCCGAACCGCTCGTAGACCACTGCGTGCATTGCCTCCGCCTCTCCGACGACGTCACGGGCCCGGGGCCGGGCCCGGGGACCGGCCGGCACCTCACCGGCGCCACGGTGCAGCTTCACCCCCGCGGCCGCGCAGCGCCAGGGGCCGTCCAGCGGAACCCCGGCCC
>NZ_JBSFDP010000048.1:0-23363 GCF_053593975.1 Streptomyces sp. NPDC002004 | reverse complement strand
CGCGGCTCCCGGCTCCCGGCTCCCGGCTCCCGGCTCCCGGCTCCCGGCTCCCGGCTCCCGGCTCCCGGCTCCCGGCTCCCGGCTCCCGGCTCCCGGCTCCCGGCCGAACGCTAGCCGCGCGCCGGGGTCTTCTCCCGTTCCGCGTCGGGGCGCGGCTCCGGATCCGGGTCCCGGTCCGGGGCGCGTTCCGGGGCGGCCGCGGCCTCCGGGGCGGGCGCCGGGGATCGGGTCTCCCCCTCGCTGAGGCCGAACCTCGCGTGGAAGCGGCGCAGCGGCGCCGGGGCCCACCAGGTGGCGCGGCCGGTGAGACGCATGACCGCCGGGACCAGCAGGCTGCGGACGATCATGGCGTCCATGAGGACCGCGAGGGCGATACCCAGGCCCAGCATCTTCGTGTTGGTCACCCGTGAGGTGCCTATCGCGACCATCACGACGGCGAGGATCACGGCGGCCGCGGTGATCAGACCGCCGGTGCGCTGGAGGCCGTGGCGGACGGAGCGGCGGTGGTCGCCGGTGTGGTCGTACTCCTCCTTGATGCGGGAGAGCAGGAACACGCCGTAGTCCATGGAGAGTCCGAAGGCGACGCAGAACATCAGGACGGGAAGGGTCGTCTCGATGTCCCCGGTGCTCGTGAAGTTGAGCGCCCCGGAGAGATGGCCGTCCTGGAAGACCCAGACGACCGCGCCGAACATCGCGGTGAGGCTGAGCGCGTTGAGCACGACCGCCTGGAGCGGGATGAGGACACTTCCGGTGAGCAGGAAGACGAGCAGCAGGGTGACCACGGCGATGATTCCCGCAGCCCAGGGCAGCCGGGCACCGATGGCGTGCTTGGAGTCGACGAGTACGGCCGCCGTGCCCGTGACGGAGGTGCGGAACGGCGCGTCGGCGGCCCGCACTTCGCGGACCAGTCGCTGGGTTCCCTGGCCGACGGCCTCGCCCTTCGGGGTCAGCGAGAAGTACGCCGAGTCGCCCTTCACGACCGGGCCGTCCACCCGCAGCACCCCGGGCAGACCGGCGATGCGTTCGCGGTACGCCGCGTACTGGGCGGGCGTCGCCCTGCCCTCGGCGAGCACGTCGAGGCCGCCGCCGGGGCTGCCGGGGAAGCCGTCCCTGATGTGCTGCTGCACCACATGGGACTCGGCACCTGTGGGCAGCTGACGGTCGTCCGCGGTGCCGAACTTGACGCCGAGGAAGGGGAGTCCGAGGAGGACGAGGCCGACGGTGGTGGCGACGGCGAAGACCGGGGCGCGTCGCATCACCAGGGAGGCGGCGCGGGCCCAGCCGGCGCCCGCTTCGGTCCGGCGTGGCGCGCCGCGGCGCACGAGACGGCGCAGATCGAGGGAGTTGACGCGGTGGCCGAGCAGGACGAGGGCCGCGGGCAGCAGGATCAGCGCGGCCGCCGCCGCGAGGAGCACCACGGCGATGCCGGCGTAGGCGAAGGAGCGCAGGAAGTACTGCGGGAAGACCAGCATCGCGGCCAGGGAGACGGCGACGGTCAGCGCGGAGAACAGGACGGTGCGTCCCGCGGTGCGCAGCGTGGCCCCGACCGCTTCGCGCGGCCCGGCGCCGAGGGCCAGTTCCTCGCGGAAGCGTCGCACGATGAACAGCGCGTAGTCGATCGCGAGGCCGAGGCCGAGTGCCGTCGTGAGGTTCAGCGCGAAGACCGATACGTCCGTGAACTCGGTGATGCCGCGCAGCACGGCGTTCGTGCCGAGGATGGCGACGATCCCGATGCTGAGCGGCAGCAGCGCGGCGACGGCACTGCCGAACACCATCACGAGCAGGACGAGCGTGATCGGCAGGGCGATCATCTCCGCACGGGTCAGGTCCTCCCGGATGATCGTCTGCATCTCGTGCCGGACGGCGACCGGACCGCCGACCGAGACCCGGACCGGGCCGTGCGTCCCGCGGAAGGCCGGCGCGATGCGGTCGAGCGTCTCGCCCATGGCCTTGTCATCGCCGGTGATCCGGGCGGCGATCAGCGCCTCGTGCCCGTCCTCGGCGCGCAGCTCCGGGGACCGGGTCTGCCAGTACGAGCCGACACCCGTCACGTCCCGCTCGCCCGCGAGCCGCGCGGTCAGACGCTTGGCCTCGGCCGCGACCTCCGGTGCGTCGACGGAGGCCCGCCCGCTGTCGACCAGGAGCAGCAGATTGGGCTGGGATCCGGGGAACTCCCGCTCCAGGGCCTTCGTCGCGTACGTGGACTGGGCGGCCGGGTCCTCCCAGCCACCCGCACCCAGACGGTTCGCGACCCCGCTGCCGGCGACGACCGCCAGGGCGGTCAGGACCAGCGCGAGCAGCAGCGCGAACCGTGGCCGCGCGGTGACGAACCGGGTCCAGCCCCCCACCTTCCGGCCGTCCGGCGGGCTGTTGACTTCGGACATGGTGCGGTGTCCCCTTCACCGTGGCCCATCTCGTCCGCGTCGCGCCCTCCCGGTACGTCGGCGCAGACAGCATGGGTCGCCCATTGCCAATACACTGGCAAACACGAGTGATCGCTCGCGTTTCTCAAGAATGCGAGCGAGTACTCGCGTTTGTCAATCGCGTTCAGGAGAGTTGGGGACACCGTGGTCGGCGAACAGCAGCCGGAGAGCCGGCGGGGGAGGTCCCGCACGGCGGGCGGGACGACGGGCCGCAGGACCGGGGCCACCGCGGGCGACACGGCGGGCGCCGCCGTGGACCCGGCGGCCGAGCCCACGTCCGGCCAGGCCGCCGAGAAGCCCCGCCGCCGCCAGGCCCGCGGCGAGCGCCGTATCGCACAGCTCCTCGACGCCGCCGCCTCCGTGTTCTGCCGGAGCGGTTACACGACCGCGTCCACCAACGCCATCGCCCGCGAGGCCGGCGTCTCGCCCGGCACGCTCTACCAGTTCTTCCCGAACAAGGAGGCCATCGCCATCGAGCTGGGCGACCGGCTGATGCAGCGGATGCGGGACACCTACGGCGAGGCGTTCTCGCCCGCGGACACCTCCGCCCCGCTCCGCGAGCTGCTGGACGGCATCGTGGACCGCTTCATCGACTTCAACTGCCGGCACCCGGAGTTCTTCGCGCTGATGCACGGGCCGGACATCCCGGGCCGCATGGCCGAGGACCACGACGCCCTGCACGCGACCATGCTGGAGCGGATCGAAGGCCTGATCGTCTTCTACCGACCCGAGGCACCGAAGGCGGAGGTCACCCGGATCGCCGAGCTGAGCCTCGGCCTGTACAAGGCCGGGCTGGAACTCGTCCTGGCCCACGAGGGCGCCGAACGGGACGCGTACATCACCGAGCTGAAGAACGCGCTCTTCCGCTACCTCGACCCGGTCATCGGCGACACCGTCCGCACCACGGCCCACCCCTAGTCGCCCCCCGGGGGCCACCCCGGCACCCCGATGGGCGCACCCGCGCCCGCGCATCCGCCGCCGCAAGCGCGCCGAGCGCCCGGATGTCCGGCCGCCCCTCTCCCCCGGCCGACCACGCCGCCGCACACGACACGGCAGGCACACATCCCCCATCAACCGACGGGTCGCGCGAGGCCGCGCCCCGCGCCGCGGCGCGCGCCGACGTCAAGCGTGCGCTTGGATTCATACCCCCTAGGGGTATAGTGTGGTGAGTGTCGGGGAGACCCGGGAGCCCCGGGGGCCCCTGGCGCACGGTACGCCGCGGGCCCGCCCGTGGTCGTATGGGCACAGCAACGCCACGATCCACCGAGGAGAACGACATGAGCGCCCACACCGAACTCCCGCAGGCCGAAGCCACCGCGACCGGCTCGTGCTGCTCACCCAGCGGCTCCTGCCACTCCGACGCGGCGTCCGCCGAGGCCGTCCAGGGCTCGGTGACCGCGGTCTACCAGGTCACCGGCATGACCTGCGGCCACTGCGAGGGCGCCGTCCGCAGCGAGGTCTCCGAGCTCGCCGGCGTCAGCTCGGTGGAGGCCGTGGCCGCGACCGGCCGGGTGACCGTCGTGTCGGCGGCCCCGCTCGACGAGGAGGCCGTCCGCGCCGCCGTCGACGAGGCCGGGTACGAGCTGGTCGGCAGGGCCTGAGAGCAGCTCCGGTCCGCGCCCGAAGCGCGCGGACCGGGAGACGAGGACCGAGCCGCGAGGGCCGGGGCCGAGAAGCCGCGGCCCGACGTCCCGGGCCGCCCACCGGGCCGTACCGCCGCCCTCGGCAGCGCCGAGGACCGCCGCCGTACGGCCCGGCCCCTTCCCCGGAGTCCCCGGAGTTCCTGGAGCACGGACATGACCAGCACCGCACCCGACACGTCCATAGCGGCCGCCCCGGCCGCCGGCGGGAAAGCCACGGGAAACGCGGGCGACGCCGCCGCATCTGCCACCGGCGGCCTGTCGGCCACCGGACCCGTCACGGGTGACCTGTCGACCGTCGAGCTCTCGATCGGCGGCATGACCTGCGCGTCCTGCGCCGCCCGCGTCGAGAAGAAGCTCAACCGCATGGAGGGCGTCACCGCCACGGTCAACTTCGCCACCGAGAAGGCCAGGGTGCGGTACCCGGCGGCGCAGCTGGAGGTCGCGGACCTCATCGCGACGGTCGTGAAGACGGGCTACACCGCCGAGGAACCCCCTCCGCCGGCCCCGGAGCCGGAACGGGCGGACGAGGCGGAGCCGAAGCCCGCCGAGAGCGCCCAGGACCCCGAACTCGCCTCCCTCAGGCAGCGGCTCACCGTCTCCGCCCTGCTCGCGCTGCCCGTGGTGCTCTTCGCCATGGTCCCGGCCCTCCAGTTCGACAACTGGCAGTGGCTCTCGCTGACGCTCGCCGCTCCCGTCGTCGTCTGGGGCGGCCTCCCCTTCCACCGGGCGGCGTTCACGAATGCCCGCCACGGCGCCGCGACCATGGACACGCTCGTCTCGGTCGGCACGCTGGCCGCGTTCGGCTGGTCCCTGTGGGCCCTTTTCTTCGGCATGGCGGGCATGCCGGGCATGCGGCACGGCTTCGACCTCACGGTCGGACGCTCCGACGGCTCGTCGGCCATCTACCTGGAGGTCGCCGCCGGCGTCGTCGCCTTCATCCTGCTCGGCCGCTATCTGGAGGCCCGCTCCAAGCGGCGTGCGGGCGCGGCCCTGCGCGCCCTGCTGGAACTCGGCGCCAAGGACGTGGCCGTGCTCCGCGGCGGCACGGAGGTGCGGATTCCGGTCGGACGGCTGGCCGTCGGCGACCGCTTCGTCGTACGCCCCGGGGAGAAGGTCGCGACCGACGGCACCGTCGTCGAGGGGTCCTCGGCGGTCGACGCCTCGATGCTCACCGGCGAGTCCGTGCCGGTCGACGTGACCGTCGGGGACGCCGTGACGGGCGCGACCGTCAACGCCGAAGGACGCCTCGTCGTCGAGGCCACCCGCGTCGGGGCCGACACCCAGCTCGCCCGTATGGCGCGGCTCGTCGAGGACGCGCAGAACGGCAAGGCCGCCGTGCAGCGCCTGGCCGACCGGATCTCCGGCGTCTTCGTGCCGGTCGTCCTCGTCGTCGCGCTGGGCACGCTCCTGGCCTGGCTTCTCGCCACCGGCGACGCCACCGCGGCGTTCACCGCCGCGGTGGCCGTCCTGATCATCGCCTGCCCCTGCGCCCTGGGGCTCGCCACACCCACCGCGCTCATGGTGGGCACCGGCCGCGGGGCCCAGCTCGGCATTCTCATCCGGGGCCCCGAAGTCCTGGAGTCCACGCACCGGGTGGACACGGTGGTCCTCGACAAGACGGGGACCGTGACCACCGGGCGGATGACCCTGAGGGACGTGTACGTCGCCGAGGACGCCGCGACCGGCCCCCTCGGCGAGAAGGAGCTGCTGCGCCTCGTGGGCGCCCTGGAGCACGCGTCCGAGCACCCCGTGGCCCGCGCCGTCGCCACCGGGGCCGAGGAGCGCACGGGCGCGCTGCCCGCCCCGGAGCGGTTCGAGAACATCCCGGGACTCGGCGTCCGCGGCACCGTCGAGGGCCGCGCCGTGCTGGCCGGCCGCGAGAAGCTGCTCGCCGAGGACGGGATCGCCCTCCCCGAGGACCTCGCGCGGGCCAGGCGGGCCGCGGAGGCCGAGGGCCGCACCACCGTCGCGGTGGCCGTCGACGGGGTGGCACGGGGTGTCGTGACCGTCGCCGACGCGGTCAAGGAGACCAGTGCCGAGGCCGTGCGCGAGCTGCGCGCCCTGGGACTCACGCCCGTGTTGCTGACCGGGGACAACAGGACCGTCGCCGCGGCCGTCGCCAAGGAGGTCGGCATCGACGAGGTGATCTCCGAGGTGCTGCCGCAGGACAAGGTGGACGTGGTGAAGCGGCTGCAGGCCGAGGGCCGGGCCGTCGCCATGGTGGGCGACGGGGTCAACGACGCCGCCGCGCTCGCCACCGCCGACCTGGGGCTCGCGATGGGCACGGGCACGGACGCGGCGATCGAGGCGAGCGATCTGACGCTGGTCCGCGGGGATCTGCGGGTCGCGGCCGACGCCATCAGGCTCTCCCGGCGCACGCTCGCCACGATCAGGGGCAACCTGTTCTGGGCCTTCGGCTACAACGTGGCGGCGCTGCCGCTGGCCGCGGCCGGACTGCTCAACCCCATGATCGCCGGCGCGGCGATGGCGTTCTCTTCGGTCTTTGTCGTCAGTAACAGCCTCAGGCTGCGACGCTTCGTGTAACTTAGGGCAACGCCGAGTAAGACCCCCGGCCCTCTTCACAACCCCCCCGCAATATCCTTACGCTTGAGCCTCGATCGCAGAGCTGGGGCTCTTGCCTATGGACAACACATATGCAAGAGACGCAGATCACAGTGATCGGGACGTAACCATCGAAGGGGCTCGCGAGTCTAAAAGGTCGATGCCAGGAACGTCTTGGGGGGCGTTTCTGACATCTGGGGACGTCTTGGGGGACGTTCTCGGAATTGCGTTGCCGGGGCACGTGCACCGGGGAGCTTGAGCGGCCCTCCCGTGCGTACGCGTCCCGGCAGACCGCACGCAGCTGGCGCTGCCCCGCAGACGCCCGGCCGGATCCCGTGGGGGGAATCCGCACCGGGACAAAGGAAAGCGCCCCGACCACCGGCCCGTGGGGGGACCGGCGGCGGGGCGCTTTCCGCTATGCCGAAGCTTTGGCTCAGCGCGCCTCGACCGGCACGAAGTCGCGCTCGACGACACCCGTGTAGATCTGGCGCGGACGGCCGATGCGGGAACCCGGCTCCTTGATCATCTCGTGCCACTGGGCGATCCAGCCCGGCAGACGGCCGAGGGCGAACAGGACCGTGAACATCTCGGTCGGGAAGCCCATGGCCCGGTAGATCAGGCCGGTGTAGAAGTCGACGTTCGGGTAGAGCTTGCGCTCGACGAAGTAGTCGTCGGACAGCGCGTGCTCCTCCAGCTTGAGCGCGATGTCGAGGAGCTCGTCCGACTTGCCGAGGGCCGAGAGCACATCGTGCGCGGCGGCCTTGATGATCTTGGCGCGGGGGTCGAAGTTCTTGTAGACCCGGTGGCCGAAGCCCATCAGGCGGACGCCGTCCTCCTTGTCCTTCACCTTGCGGATGAAGGTGTCGACGTCGTTGCCCGAGTCGCGGATGCCCTCGAGCATCTCCAGGACGGACTGGTTGGCACCGCCGTGCAGCGGGCCCCACAGCGCGGAGATGCCGGCCGAGATCGACGCGAACATGTTCGCCTGGCTCGAACCCACCAGACGCACGGTGGAGGTCGAACAGTTCTGCTCGTGGTCCGCGTGCAGGATCAGCAGCTTGTCGAGCGCGGAGACGACGACCGGGTCGAGCTCGTACTCCTGCGCCGGGACCGAGAACGTCATCCGCAGGAAGTTCTCGACGTAGCCGAGGTCGTTGCGCGGGTAGACGAAGGGGTGGCCGATCGACTTCTTGTACGCGTAGGCGGCGATCGTCGGAAGCTTGGCGAGCAGGCGGATCGTGGAGAGATTGCGCTGCTTCTCGTCGAACGGGTTGTGGCTGTCCTGGTAGAAGGTGGACAGCGCGGAGACCACCGAGGAGAGCATCGCCATCGGGTGCGCGTCGCGCGGGAAGCCGTCGTAGAAACGCTTGACGTCCTCGTGCAGCAGGGTGTGCTGCGTGATCTCGTTGCGGAACGAGGCCAGCTCGTCGACCGTCGGGAGCTCGCCGTTGATCAGCAGGTAAGCGACCTCGACGAAGGTGGACCGCTCGGCCAGCTGCTCGATCGGGTAGCCGCGGTACCGGAGGATGCCCTCCTCACCATCGAGGTAGGTGATGGCGGATTTGTAGGCGGCGGTGTTGCCGTACCCACTGTCCAGGGTCACCAGACCGGTCTGGGCGCGCAGCTTCCCGATGTCGAAGCCCTTGTCGCCGACGGTGCTGTCGATCACCGGGTAGGTGTACTCGCCGTCGCCGTACCGCAGTACTACAGAGTTGTCGCTCACGTCTTCCCTCACCGACGTAGTGCCTCATCTTCGAGGTGCCCTGACTGTCTCTACCATCCCCCATTTGGCTCAGGAGAGTGCACTCGGGGTCGACCATTGGGCCCATCGGCGGCACTGAGTGCCGCCAACCTGCTCATCCTGCCCCCTTCGCCCTGGTTGCGGAAGTGCTCTGTGAGGTTTGCGACTCGTTTGATCGATCAAAATTTCCGGGACGGCTCCCGGGCCGGTTCGATCACGGGGCCGGCGCGCCTGCGGAGAGCCGGAAATCGAGCGCCGTGCAGCGTCTGCCTGCGGAAACCGTGCGCACCGCCTGCGCCAGCGCCCTGCGCGACCCGACCAGCACGACCAGCTTCTTGGCGCGCGTCACCGCGGTGTAGAGCAGATTCCGCTGGAGCATCATCCACGCCCCGGTGGTGACCGGAATCACCACCGCCGGATATTCACTTCCCTGGGAGCGGTGGATCGTCACCGCGTAGGCGTGCGCCAGCTCGTCGAGCTCGTCGAAGTCGTACGGAACCTCCTCGTCCTCGTCCGTCAGCACCGTCAGGCGCTGGTCGTCCAGGCTGAGCGAGGTGACCACGCCGACCGTCCCGTTGAAGACGCCGTTGCGTCCCTTCTCGTAGTTGTTCCGAATCTGCGTGACCTTGTCGCCGACGCGGAAGACCCGGCCGCCGAACCGCTTTTCCGGCAGATCGGGGCGGCCCGGCGTGATGACCTGCTGGAGCAGCGCGTTCAGGTTCCCGGCGCCGGCCGGTCCCCGGTGCATGGGTGCGAGCACCTGCACGTCGCGGCGCGGGTCCAGCCCGAATCTGGCGGGCAGCCGCCGGGCCGCCACGTCGACGGTGAGCCGCCCGGCCTCCTCGGTGTCGTCCTCGACGAACAGGAAGAAGTCGTCCAGGCCTTGGGTGAGCGGCGGGGTGCCCGCATTGATGCGGTGCGCGTTGGTGACCACGCCGGACTGCTGGGCCTGGCGGAAGATCCGGGTGAGCCGCACCGCGGGAACCGGGCCGCTCTCCGCGAGAAGGTCGCGCAGCACCTCGCCCGCACCGACGCTGGGCAGCTGGTCCACGTCCCCGACGAAGAGCAGATGGGCGCCCGGGGGCACGGCCTTGACGAGCTTGTTGGCCAGCAGCAGGTCCAGCATGGACGCCTCGTCGACGACCACCAGGTCCGCGTCCAGCGGGCGGTCCCGGTCGTAGGCCGCGTCACCGCCCGGCTTCAGCTCCAACAGCCGGTGCACGGTGGAGGCCTCGGACCCGGTGAGCTCGGCGAGGCGCTTCGCGGCACGCCCGGTGGGGGCGGCGAGCAGCACCTTCGCGCGCTTGGCCCGCGCCAGTTCGACGATCGAGCGGACCGTGAAGGACTTGCCGCAGCCGGGGCCGCCGGTCAGCACGGCGACCTTCCGGGTCAGCGCCAGCCGGACGGCCTGTTCCTGCTCGGGCGCCAGCTCGGCGCCCGTGCGGTCGGCGAGCCAGGCGAGCGCCTTGTCCCAGGCGACGTCCCGGAAGGCGGGCATCCGGTCCTCGTCGGTGCGCAACAGCCGCAGCAGCTGGGCGGAGAGGGAGAGTTCGGCGCGGTGGAAGGGGACGAGATAGACCGCGGTCACGGGCGCCCCGTCGGGCCCGGGCACCTGTTCCCGTACGACCCCCTCCTCCTCGGCCGCGAGGTGGGCGAGGCAGTCGATGACGAGCCCGGTGTCGACCTGGAGGAGTTTGACGCCGTCCGCGATGAGCTTCTCCTCCGGGAGGAAGCAGTGCCCCTGGTCGGTCGACTGCGACAGCGCGTACTGGAGGCCGGCCTTGACGCGCTCCGGGCTGTCGTGCGGGATGCCCACGGACTGGGCGATCCGGTCCGCGGTGAGGAAGCCGATGCCCCAGACGTCGGAGGCCAGGCGGTACGGCTGGTTCCTGACGACGGAGATGGAGGCGTCGCCGTACTTCTTGTAGATGCGGACCGCGATGGACGTCGAGACCTCGACGGTCTGGAGGAAGAGCATCACCTCCTTGATCGCCTTCTGCTCCTCCCAGGCGTCGGCGATCTTCCTGGTGCGCTTGGGGCCGAGGCCGGGGACCTCGACGAGCCGTTCGGGCTCCTCTTCGATGATCTTCAGGGTGTCCACGCCGAAGTGCTGCGTGATGCGGTCGGCGAAGACCGGTCCGATGCCCTTGACCAGTCCCGAGCCGAGGTAGCGGCGGATGCCCTGGACGGTGGCCGGCAGGACGGTGGTGTAGTTGTCCACCAGGAACTGCTTGCCGTGCTGCGGGTGGGAGCCCCAACGGCCCTCCATGCGCAGGGACTCGCCGACCTGGGCGCCGAGCAGCGCGCCGACGACCGTGAGCAGATCGCCGCCGCCGCGTCCGGTGTCGACCCGGGCGACCGTGTAGCCGTTCTCCTCGTTGGCGTACGTGATCCGCTCCAGGACGCCTTCGAGCACGGCCGGCCGCCGTTCCCCACTCCCCGCCTGACTGGACATGGTCCGACGCTACCGCCCGGGTCGGACAGTGCGGTGCCCCTGCGCAGGGCCCAGGGCGTGCCGTTCGCGGGCCCTGCGGCCGCCGAACCGTTCTGCCGCCCGCCGGCCTGCCCGGTCATCGCGCGGTCAAGAGATGACCAGGCGGCAGCCAAACGCACGTATGAGTTCCGCATGCACCCGTCCCACCCGCCTGACATAACGGGATTCGGCCCGGGGCCTGATGACTACGGTGAGGGGCCGATTGCGTCACTGGTGAAGAGGAGCCGACGGTAGGGATGCCGATCCGTGCGCGTGTTGCCGACCCTGCCGGGCCCGAGCCTGCCGGGGGCGGACGGCGCAGTGGCCGCACCACCCCTGGCTCGCGGGCCGGACTCCGCGTCACCGCCGCGGTGTTGCTGACCGTCGGCCTGGTGTGCCTCGTCTTCGGTGGCCGCGACTTCGCCTACGCCACCCGACTGGCCGGAACCCCGGGGACGTTCGAGGTGCTCGCCGGGGAGAGCGTCCCGGGCAACGGACGCAGCGGCCCTTCCACAGTCTGGAGCGGCATCTTCACCTCGTCCGACGGGAGGACGACGGACCATGACGCCGCGCTGCGCGACGAGGCCGACGGCCACCGGCTCGGCGCGCGGATACCGGTGACCCGGGCCGGTGCCCACACGTACTACACCGCACAGCCGAACTACGCCCTCGGCTGGCTGTGCCTGTGCCTGGCCGGCGCGTCCCTCGCGGTGTGGGCCGTCCCCGGGATCCGTTTCGGCCGGGGAATGCGCCGCGCGGACCCGGGCACACCGCGCTGGGTGCGGGTGACGATCCTGATCGGCCTGGGCTGCGCGTACGCGGCCGGGGCGGCAGGGGCGGCAGGTCTTGCCGTGGCCGTGGTGGCCTGACGCGGCAGCGGGTCGATCCCGCCCGGACCCGGCCCGCCCTGCGGACCTGCGCGGCGGGGAGCGGTGGGAACTCCGAGGGGGCCCGGTCCGTCGACCGGGCCCCCTCGCGTTTCCCCTCCCCTTCGGAACTCCGCGATCCCCCCAGATCCCCCTCCGGAAGTTCCGACGCCCAGTACGACCCGCATAGGGTGCGAAGGGTTGCACGCGTCTCTCAGGTTTTTTTCAGCATCGTTGAAACCGCAGGTCACAGCCGTAGATAGCGGAGAAATCGCTCCTTCGTGTCCGCCAGAACCGCCCGCCCGTCGTCCGCCCACAGGGTGTCGCTGAAGAGTTCCACTTCGATGGGCCCGGTGTAGCCGGCGCGCTCCACATGGCCGCGCCAGGCGCGCAGGTCGATCGCGCCGTCGCCGAGCCGGCCGCGCCCGTTGAGCACCCCCTCCGGAAGCGGGGTCGTCCAGTCGGCGAGCTGGAAGGCGTGGATGCGGCGGCCCGCGCGCGCGACGGCGGCGGGGGCCCGGTCGTCCCACCAGACGTGGTACGTGTCGACGCAGACGCCCACCTGGTCGGCGGGGAAGCGTTCGGCCAGGTCGAGTGCCTGGTCGAGCGTGGAGACGACGCAGCGGTCGGACGCGAACATCGGGTGCAGGGGTTCGACGGCGAGGCGCACCCCGCGCGCGGCGGCGTACGGGGCCAGTTCGCCGAGGGCGTCGGCGATGCGCTCCCGTGCGCCGTGCAGGTCCTTGCTGCCCTCCGGCAACCCGCCCGACACGAGCACGAGGGTGGCCGTGCCGAGCGCTGCGGCCTCCTCGACGGCGGCGCGGTTGTCGTCGAGGGCCCGTACCCGCGCGACCGGGTCGATCGCGGTGAGGAAGCCGCCCCGGCACAGGGTCGTGACGGTCAGCCCGGCGGCGCGGACGAGCCTCGCCGCGGCATCCAGGCCGTACTCCCTTACGGGCTCGCGCCACAGGCCCACACCGGGGACCCCCGACGCCGTGCAGGCGTCGGCGAGTTCGGGCAGCGAGAGCTGTTTCACGGTCATCTGGTTGATGCTGAGCCGGGACAGCAGAGCGTCCTCCGGGCCGGACGGGGCGGGCTCGTACGGGTCGTTCATCGCGTCACCCCGTGGACCTCAAGCAGGGACTTCATGCGGGCCTCCGCCAGCCAGGGGTCGGGGAACAGACCCAGAGCATCGGCGAGTTCGTAGGCACGTGCCAGATGCGGCAGGGAGCGGGCCGACTGGAGACCGCCGACCATCGTGAAGTGGTCCTGGTGGCCCGCCAGCCAGGCGAGCAGCACCACCCCCGTCTTGTAGAAGCGGGTCGGGGGCTCGAAGAGGTGCCGGGCGAGCTCGACCGTCGGGTCGAGGAGCGCACGGAACACCTCGGGGTCCCCGGTGTCCAGGGCACGCACCGCATGGGCCGCGAGCGGGCCCAGGGGATCGAGGACGCCGAGCAGCGCGTGACTGAAGCCGTGGTCGTCGCCCGCGATCAGTTCCGGGTAGTGGAAGTCGTCGCCCGTGTAGCAGCGGACCCCGGCGGGGAGCCGGCGCCGCAGGGCGATCTCGCGTCCGGCGTCGAGCAGGGAGATCTTCACGCCGTCCACCTTGTCCGGGTGCGCGGCGACGACCCGGAGGAGGACGTCCGTCGCGGCGTCGGGACCGGCCGCGCCCCAGTAGCCGTCCAGCGCCGGGTCGAACATCGGGCCGAGCCAGTGCAGGATCACCGGCTCCGCGGACTGGCGCAGCAGCTCGCCGTACGTCTCCAGATAGTCCTCGGGGCCTTCGGCGGCCGCGGCGAGCGCGCGGGACGCCATCAGGACGGGCCGGGCGCCCGCGTCCTCGACGACCGCGAGCTGTTCCTCGTAGGCGGCCCGGACGTCCGCCACCGTCGCCGGCCCGGTGAGCTGGTCGGTGCCGGCGCCGCAGACGACCCGGCCGCCGACGGCCCGCGCCTCGGCCGCGGACCGGCGGATCAGCTCGGCCGCGCCCTTCCAGTCGAGGCCCATGCCGCGCTGGGCGGTGTCCATGGCCTCGGCGACGCCCAGCCCGTGCGCCCACAGATGGCGCCGGAAGGCGAGCGTCGCGTCCCAGTCGACGGCCGCCGGGGAGCCGGGCGGTACGTCCGCGAACGGGTCGGCGACGACGTGCGCCGCCGCGAACACGGTGCGCGCGACGAGCGGTGGCCGCTCCGTGTCCGGGACGAAGGGGTCGGTGCGGGGCGTGTACGTGCGCAGGGCGCCCGTGGAATCGGGCAGACGGATCGTCACGGCGCCACCTCCCGTACGGGCCGTACGGCCCCGTGTGCGCACCGGGGGCCTGCGGTGTGCGGGCGGGTGCCCGCGCGGCTCGCGCCGGCCGCGCCCGTACCGGCGCACGGGAGGCGTGCGCGGACGGCGGCCGTGCGGACGCTGCGGCGGCTCACCGGCCGATCTCCGGTACGTCGATGCGGCGGCCCTGCGCCGCGGACTTCAGGCCGAGTTCGGCGAGCTGCACGCCACGGGCGCCCGCGGTGAGGTCCCACCGGTAGGGGGCACCGGCATACACGTGCCTGAGGAACAGCTCCCACTGGGCCTTGAAGCCGTTGTCGAAGTCCTGGTTGTCGGGGACCTCCTGCCACTGGTCGCGGAAGGCGTGACCGGCCGGCAGGTCGGGGTTCCAGACGGGCCTGGGCGTGGCCGTGCGGTGCTGGGCGCGGCAGCGGCGCAGCCCCGCGACGGCGGAGCCCTCCGTGCCGTCGACCTGGAACTCGACGAGTTCGTCGCGGTGGACCCGCACCGCCCAGGAGGAGTTGATCTGCGCGATCGCTCCGCCCTCCAGTTCGAAGATGCCGTACGCGGCGTCGTCGGCGGTCGCCGCATAGGGCTTGCCCCTCTCGTCCCAGCGCTGCGGGATGTGCGTGGCGGTCACGGCCTGGACGGAGCGCACCCGGCCGAACAGCTCGTGCAGGACGTAGTCCCAGTGCGGGAACATGTCGACGACGATGCCTCCGCCGTCCTCCGCGCGGTAGTTCCAGGAGGGGCGCTGGGCGTCCTGCCAGTCGCCCTCGAAGACCCAGTACCCGAACTCGCCGCGCACGGACAGGATCCGGCCGAAGAAACCGCTGTCGACGAGCCGCTTCAGCTTCAGCAGGCCGGGCAGGAACAGCTTGTCCTGGACGACCCCGTGCCTGATGCCCGCGGCCCGGGCCAGCCGTGCGAGCTCCAGGGCGCCGTCGAGACCCGTCGCGGTGGGCTTCTCGGTGTAGACGTGCTTGCCGGCTCCGATCGCCTTCCGCAGTGCGTCCTCGCGGGCCGGTGTCACCTGGGCGTCGAAGTAGACGTCGACCGTGTCGTCGGCGAGTACGGCGTCCAGGTCGGTGCTCCAGTGCTCCAGGCCGTGCCGCTCGGCCAGGGCCCGCAGGGCGTGCTCGCGGCGGCCGACGAGGACGGGCTCGGGCCACAGCACGGTGCCGTCGCCGAGGTCGATGCCGCCCTGCTCACGGATCGCGAGGATCGAGCGGACCAGGTGCTGGCGCAGGCCCATTCGTCCGGTCACGCCGTTCATGGCGATACGGACCGTCTTG
This sequence comes from Streptomyces sp. NPDC002004, assembly GCF_053593975.1. Taxonomy (NCBI): domain Bacteria; kingdom Bacillati; phylum Actinomycetota; class Actinomycetes; order Kitasatosporales; family Streptomycetaceae; genus Streptomyces; species Streptomyces sp. NPDC002004. Next base: position 8,092 of record NZ_JBSFDP010000048.1, on the reverse strand, counting down.
CGTGCCACGCGGTGTCCTCCGGCTCTCGAGGGGCGCGCCGTCGCCGGGAACCGGCGCGCGGCGCGGCGCTTCGCCATGGAACCAGGGAAGCAGCAAGCGCTTTCTATAGAGGGAGAAGCTAGCCTGCGGAGCGAGAGTCGGACAAGACCGCAGCGCGGTCCGGACGGAGCGGACCGCGGCTCGGTGCGAGCGGACCGGAGGACGACGGGATGAGCGTGACCCTGGGAGCGACGAGATGACCGTGACCCTGGCGGACGTGGCCGCCCGCGCGAGGGTCTCCCCCGCCACCGTCTCCCGCGTGCTGAACGGGAACTACCCGGTCGCCGCGTCGACGCGCGAGCGGGTGCTGCGCGCGGTGGACGAGCTCGACTACGTCCTCAACGGCCCGGCGAGCGCGCTGGCCGCCGCCACCTCCGACCTGGTCGGCATCCTGGTCAACGACATCGCCGACCCGTTCTTCGGGATCATCGCGGGCGCGGTCCAGTCCGAGATCGTGGGTCCCGGCGGGCGCGCGGGCGGGGAGCGGCTGGGCGTGGTGTGCAACACCGGCGGCTCCCCCGAGCGCGAGCTGACGTACCTCACGCTGCTTCAGCGCCAGCGCGCCGCGGCCGTGGTGCTCACCGGAGGCGCCGTCGAGGATCCGGCGCACGCGGCGGCGACGGCGACGAAGCTGCGGCGGCTCGGCGACGCGGGCACCCGGGTCGTGCTGTGCGGGCGGCCGCCGGTGCCGGACACCGACGCGATCGCGCTGACCTTCGACAACCGGGGCGGTGGACAACGGCTGACCGAGCATCTGCTCGGCCTCGGCCACCACAGGATCGGCTACATCGCGGGCCCCGAGGAGCGCACGACGACCCGGCACCGGCTGGAGGGCCACCGGGCCGCGCTCGCCGCGCACGGGATCGAGGACGACGCGCGGCTCACTCTGCACGGCTCGTACGACCGCCGCTCCGGGTACGACGCGGCGGTGGAGCTGCTGCGCCGGGAGCCGGAGCTGACGGCCGTCGTCGCGGCGAACGACACGGTGGCGCTGGGTGTGTGCGCCGCGCTGCGGGACCGGGGGCTGCGGATACCGGACGACGTGTCCGTGGCCGGTTTCGACGACCTTCCTTTCAGCATCGACGCGGTCCCGGCGCTGACCACGGTGCGGCTGCCGCTGCACGAGGCGGGAGCCCGGGCCGGACGCATCGCGACCGGCCGCGAGAATCCGCCGCCGGGCGGGATCGCCACGGTGCACGGGGAGTTGATGGTGCGGGGGTCGACGGCGCCGCCCCGGGCCTGACACGGGCGGGCCGGGCACGCCCGGCGGGCAGGGCGGGCGGACGGGGCCGGGCAGGCGGACGAGGCCGGACGGATCCGGTGACCGGACGGATCCGACGGCCCTGCGACAAGGCGGCCGCCGGGCGGGACACCGGGGTACGGAGGCGGACGGCAGAGCGGCGGGCCGTCCGGCGCACGGCCTGCGCCGGACGGCCCGCGGGCGCATCAGGTGTGGGGCCGGTGCCCTCGCTCCTGGCGCGGGAAGTGCTGGTCGTCGGTCGGGAGGGTCGGCTTCGGTAGCGTGGCCACCTCGCGCTCGGCCTCCGCGAGCTGCTCCTCCGTGTCGTCGGGCAGGCGCGGGGGCTTGTGCCGCGTGGACCCGAAGCGGAAGGCGGAGGTGAGGTCGCCGAAGGTGCGGCGGCGCCACTCGCTGATGTTCGGCTCCTCGACCCCGGTGAACCGCTCCAGGAACTGGAGCGCCGAGGTGTGGTCGAAGCGCTCGCCGGCCACCCAGCCGCCCACCGTCCAGGGCGAGACCACGATGGCCGGAACCCGGAAGCCGCCGCCGATGGGCAGTCCGCCCACGAACTCGTCGACCGTGCCCGCCTTGGGTGTGGGCGGCACGACATGGTCGAACAGCCCGTCGTTCTCGTCGTAGTTGAGGATGAAGGCGGTCTTCGCCCACACCCTGGGATTGGCGGCGATGGCCTCGATCTTCTTGGCGACGAAGTCGGCACCGGCCGCGGGCAGGTAGTCCGGGTGCTCCGACTGGTAGCTCGTCGGCATGATCCAGGAGACGGTCGGCAGCCGGTCGGCCCGGGCGTCGTCCTCGAAGGTCCCCTCGGGCTGCGGACGGACGCCGCGCTCGTAGAGGTCGGACCCGGGGACGGCGTCACGGAAGGTCTGGAACTGCTCCAGCATGTTGCAGCCGTAGTCGTCCTCCTGCTGGTACACCTTCCAGCTGATCCCGGCGGCCTGGAGCCGTTCGGCGTACGTAGTCCACCGGTAGGGCCGGGGGGCCTTGTTGCTGATGACCGGGCCGCCCAGGGTGCCGCCCGGGTCGATGGTGCCGGTCATCCAGTACAGCCGGTTGGGCCAGGTCGGCCCGAAAACCGAGCAGAAGTAGTTGTCGCAGATGGTGAAGGTCTCCGCGAGGGCGAACTGGAAGGGGATGTCCTCCCGCGTGTAGTAGCCCATCACATAGGGGCCGTTGACCCCGTCGGCCTTGCGGTGCGCGGGCAGCCAGCGGTCCATCGCGCCGCCGTTCCAGGCCTCGTGCTGGACGGACCAGGCATGGCTGGTGGACGGGATGGCCTGGGCACTGGACGCGTGGGTGTCGAGGTGGAAGGGCAGCAGATAGCCCTTCGGGTTCACGGTGTCGGGCTGGTAGAAGACGGAGCGGCCGTCCGGGAGGCGCAGGGCGTCCGGGTCGTCGAAACCGCGGACTCCGGAGAGGGTGCCGAAGTAGTGGTCGAAGGAGCGGTTCTCCTGCATCAGCAGGACCACATGCTCGATGTCCCGCAGTGAGCCGCGCCGCGGCGGGCCGGCGGCGACCGCCTTCTGGACGCTCGGCGGGAGCAGCGACAGCGCCGCGGCCCCGCCCACGGCGCCCGCCGCGGATCCCAGCAGTCTGCGTCGAGTCAACTCGGCCATGCATGTCCCTTCTCGAGCTGTCCTGTTGGGCGACCCTGTTGGTTTCCGGGTCTTCAGCGACTGTCCTGCTGCGAGGTGTGGGGCGGCTGCCTCCAGGAGTGAACAGGCAATCAACAGCAGGCGACCAGTCGTTCGCGCGACAATTTCCGTAGCAGCGCGTACTGCTGACGCTCAGTCAGGAAATGGGGGCGCGGGCGGTGCCACGGGACCGCCTGCCGTGGCCGCGGGACCGTCCCGCCCCGCGGGGGCTTCCGGCGCGGGCGCGCCCGGCGTACCCTTGACTCGGTCAAAGGTCACCTCGGAGGGCGTCATGACGAGCACCCCGCCCGCGCAGCCGGTCCACGAGATCCGCGCCTTCAACCGCTTCTACACGAACCTGATCGGCGCCCTGGACTACAGCCGTCACCTGCACGCCCCGTACACGCTGACCGAGTCCCGCGTGCTGTACGAGCTGGCGCACGCACCGCGTACGGACGCCGCGGACCTGCGAGCGGCACTCTCGCTGGACGCGGGCTATCTGAGCCGGCTGCTGGCGGGGTTCGAGAAGGACGGCCTGGTCGAGCGGGCACCGTCGCAGGAGGACCCCCGCCGCCAGCGGATCACGCTCACCGAGCGAGGCCGGGAGGCCGCGGAGCTGCTCGACGAGCGGTCGCGGGAGGCGGTCGGATCGCTTCTCGCCCGGGTCCCGGCGGACGAACGGCCGCGGCTGATCGAGGCGATGGGCACGATCCGCGCGCTGCTCTCCCCGGGCCGGGCGCCCCGCGCGCAGGACGTGCTGCTGCGCGATCCCGCCCCGGGCGACCTCGGCTGGATCGTCCAGCGCAACGCCGCGCTGTACGCCGCCGAATACGGCTGGAACGCGGACTACGAAGGCCTGGTCGCACGGATCGTCGCGGACTTCGCGCAGGACCACGACCCACATCTGGAGCGGGTGTGGATCGCCGAACGTCGGGGGTCCCTCGGGGGAAGCCGCCCGGTGGGCTGTGTGATGTGCGTGCGCGACGAGGTGCCCGGTACCGCCCGGCTGCGGCTGCTGCTCGTCGAGCCGGAAGCCCGCGGCCTCGGCATCGGCGACCGGCTGGTGAGCGCCTGCGTCGACTTCGCCCGCGGCGTCGGATACCGCGACCTGGTCCTGTGGACCAACGACGTGCTGACCTCGGCCCGGAAGATCTACCAGCGCCACGGTTTCGTGCTGGCGGCCGAGACGCCGCACCGGTCCTTCGGCAAGGACCTGGTGGGCCAGGACTGGCGGCTGCCCCTGCACGAACCGGCCGACTGAGCCCGCCCCCACGAGGACCCGGCCCCGCACGGCGAGGGACCTCCGACCCGGCCCGGGTAGGGTCCCCGCCATGAAGCTCGCCTTCTCCACGCTCGGCGTGCCGGGGCTCCCCGTGCGCGATGTCGCACGGCTCGCCGCCGCGCACGGCTACCACGGCGTCGAACTGCGCGCCCATCCGGAGGAGCCGGTCCACCCGGGCCTCGGCCCCGCCGAACGCACCGCGGTCGCGGCCGAGTTCGCGGGCGCCGGCCTGGAGATCACCGCCGTTGCGGGATACGCCCGCGTGGCGGCCCCCGGCCCCGACGCACCGGTGCTCGACGAGCTCCGGGCGCTGACCGGACTGGCGGCCGACCTGGGCGCACCCTTCGTCCGTGTCTTCCCGGGGGCCGGTCCCGGGTCCGGCCGGGACCGCGACGAGGCCGACGCGGCGGCCGTCCGGCGCCTCGGCGCCGCCGCCGGAGACGCCGCGCCCCTCGGTGTGCGCATCCTCCTGGAGACCCATGACTCGCACCGCACCGGCGCCGACGCGGCCCGCGTCCTCGACCGCGTCGGCCCCGACCGGGCCGGCGCCCTGTGGGACGTCATGCACACCTGGCTGGGCGGCGAGCGGCCCGCGCGGACGTACGCCTCCCTCGCCCCTCATCTCGGCTACGTACAGGTGAAGGACATCGCGTCCGCCGACGACACCACCCCGCTGCCGCTCGGCACCGGCGTGCTGCCGCTCGCCGAGTGCGTACGACAGCTCCGCCGCGCGGACTGGGACGGCTGGCTGTGCTGGGAGTACGAGAAGCGCTGGTACGAGGGGATCGCCCCGCTCGACGGGCTGCTCGCCGCGGGACGGGACCATCTGTCCGGACTGCTGGCCGTGGCGTGAGACGGCCGGCTCCGTCCGGCCCGCGCACCGCCTCCCCGGAATCTCCGGAACGTGGGGAACCCGTGTGCACGCCCCTTCGTCCAACCGGCATGCTGCCGGATGAGTCTCCGCGGTGCGGTGTCGGCCTCGCTGCTGGCTGCGAACGCTGACGCACCCTCTCCGCCGCCCGCGGCCGACAGCACGCCGTCACCGGCGCGCCCCCCTCCACTGCGCCGGTGACGGCCCCTCAAGTCCGTTGCCCGTGCGGCCTGCATGCGGGCTCCGCACGGCCTCCACACGCCACGCCAGAGATGTCCAGACCTCTTGACCGGAAGAAATTTTCCGGATATCCGTGACTGCGCGGAAGTTTCCTTCATTGCATGGAAGGAGCACCAGTGCAGTACAGAAGCGCCGGAACCGGAACCTCCAGACGCACCTTGCTCGCCGCGACCGCGGGCGCCGCGGCCGCGGTCACCGTCGCCGGCCCCGCAGGGGCCGCCACCAACCGGAAGGCCGGCCACGACTCCCGGCTCCGAGAGCTCATCTCCCGGATGACGCTGGAGGAGAAGGTCGGCCAGGTCTTCGTGATGCGCGTGTACGGCCACTCCGCCACCGACCCCGACCAGGCGGACATCGACGCCAACCTCCAGGAGATCGGCGTGCGCACCGCCGCCGAGCTCATCGCCACCTACCGCGTCGGCGGCATCATCTACTTCGGCTGGGCCCACAACACCCGTGACCCGCACCAGATCGCCGATCTGTCGAACGGCATCCAGAAGGCCGGCCTCGACCAGCCGCGCGGACTGCCGCTGCTCATCTCCACGGACCAGGAGCACGGGATAGTCGCGCGCGTGGGCAAGCCCGCCACCCTGCTCCCCGGCGCCATGGCGCTCGGCGCCGGAGGATCCCGCTCCGACGCGCGCTCGGCCGCGCGGATCGCGGGGGCCGAACTGCGTGCGATCGGCATCCGCCAGAACTACGCGCCGGTCGCCGACGTGAACGTCAACCCGGCCAACCCCGTCATCGGGGTGCGCTCCTTCGGCGCCGACCCCGACGCGGTCGCCGGTCTGGTCGCCGCCCAGGTGAAGGGGTACCAGAGCCGCGACATCGCCTCGACGTCGAAGCACTTCCCGGGCCACGGCGACACCGCCACGGACAGCCACTACGGATTCCCCGTCATCCAGCACACCAGGGAGCAGTGGGCCCGGCTGGACGCGCCGCCCTTCAAGGCCGCGGTCGCCGCCGGCATCGACTCCGTGATGACCGCCCACATCATGGTTCCGGCCCTCGACCCGTCCGGCGACCCGGCGACGCTCTCGCACCCGATCCTCACCGGCATCCTGCGCGGGGAACTCGGCTACGACGGCGTGGTCGTGACGGACTCCCTCGGCATGGAGGGCGTCCGCCAGAAGTACGGCGACGACCGGGTGCCCGTGCTGGCGCTGAAGGCGGGCGTCGACCAGCTGCTCAACCCGCCGGACCTGCACCTCGCATGGAACGCCGTGCTCCAGGCCGTCCGCAGCGGTGAGCTCACCGAGGACCGCCTCGACGAGTCGATCCTGCGCATCCTGCGGCTGAAGGCGAAGCTGGGGCTGTTCACCGAGCCGTACGTCACGCACGCCGGCGTCGACCGGACGGTCGGCACCTGGGACCACCTCGCCGACGCCGACCGGATCGCGGAGCGGACGACGACACTGCTCGTCAACAGGGAGCGGCTGCTTCCGCTGTCCCGTCGCACCCATGGCGGCATCCTCGTGGTGGGCGCCGACCCGGCCTCGCCCTCCGGCACGACGGGCCCGCCGACCGGTGTCCTAGCGGGGGCGTTCACCGAGCTGGGTTTCACGGCGACCGCGCTGTCCACCGGCACGGAACCCTCGCAGGCGGTGATCGACCGGGCGGTCGCGGCGGCCGGGGGCAAGGACGCGGTGGTCGTCGGCACGTACAACGTGACGGCGTCCAGCAATCAGAGGAAGCTGGTCGACGCGCTCGTCGCCACAGGAGTGCCGGTCGTGGCCGTGGCCATCCGCAACCCCTACGACGTGGCCCAGCTGCCCAGCGTCGCCGCTTCGCTGGCCACGTACTCGTGGACCGACGTCGAACTGCGGGCCGCCGTACGGGTCATCACGGGCCAGGCGTCCCCACGGGGAAGGCTGCCGGTGCCGGTGGTGCGTGCCGACGACCCCTCGAAGGAGCTCTACCCCATCGGTTACGGACTCTCGTACTGACGGGCACCGTACGCCCGCGACACGGGGCGTACGGGACGTACGCCGCGCTCCCCGCACATCACCCCCAACTGACGCAAACCCTCATGCACCTCTGGCGTGTGCCCGCTCCGGCGGGCCACGCTGGGCGGGCATGTCGGGGGGAATGCCATGGCGGCCAGGAGGGTGGTGTGCGCGCTGCTGCTGACAGTGGCGGCGCTCACGGGATGTCAGGCGCCGTCCGGCACCGCGGGCGGCGCCCCCTCCTCCGCGCCATCGCCGTCCCCGTCCGGGTACGGGGCGGTCTTCCTCGGCGTCGGGGACTGTGGTGCGCGTGGGCAGGGAACCTTCACAGAGGTGCCCTGCACGAGCGAGAGCGCGGTGGCGAAGGTCGTCGCGCGCCACGCCCGCGGCGGCACCCCGCTCTGCCCGGAGCACACGGACTTCGTGCTGCACATCGCGACCGTTCCCGAGGGGTACGCGTGCATGCGCAATCTGGAGCCGCCGCACCCCGGTGACCCGGGCGCGGGCGGCGGGCCGCGGACCGTCGTCGGCGACTGCGTCTTCGACGCCGCCCGCGGCCGGGTGCGCGAAACCCCGTGCGACGGCTCCGGGGAGCGGCGCCCCCAGTACCGGATCACCACGGCGGTGCCGCATCGCGCCCAGTGCCCTTCCAGCACGGCGCTGTACGTCCGGCTGGGCGGCCCGAGGCCCGTCGGCTGCGCGGTGCGGCTGGCCGGGCGGTGAGCTGCGGCGGGGAGCCGCGAGCCCCAGAACCTGTCGACAGTCGCTGTTCCTCGAGAGGCTCTGGTCCACTTCTTGTGGTCGCGTACACAGCGTGACGGT
>NZ_JBSFDP010000047.1:0-38378 GCF_053593975.1 Streptomyces sp. NPDC002004 | reverse complement strand
TCCGACGTCGCGATGGAGGTCACCACCGACGCCGTCCAGCTCCTCGGCGGCTACGGCTACACCCGTGACTACCCCGTCGAGCGCATGATGCGCGATGCCAAGATCACCCAGATCTACGAGGGCACCAACCAGGTCCAGCGCATCGTCATGGCCCGCAACCTCCCGTAGCGGGGCCGGCCCGTGGCGCGGCGGGCCGCCGCCGCGCGCGGCAACTGCCGCCGCCCTACGCTGCTGCTACGGCGGCGAGGAGCGAGGTGAGCGCCATGGGTGACGGCAGTCACTACTGGGCCTCGGGGAACTGGTACGTGGCCGAGGGGAGGGCCGACGAGTTCCTGGCGCGGTGGACGGAGTTCCTGACCTGGACCAAGGAGACCAACGAGGGCTTCCAGTGGGCCAGGCTCATCCGGGAGCGGCGTGAGCCGAACCACTTCATCTCGCTGTCGGCGTGGCGCGACCTCGACTCGCTGAAGGGGTGGCGGAACCACCCGGAGTTCGAGGCCCTGTTCGACCGCTGCTGCGCCCTGTGCACACAGATGCAGACCGCGAGCTACGAGCTGGCGGGGGAGATCTGAGAACGGGCCCGGACACGGCGAAGGGGGCACCCCGCACGGGGTGCCCCCTTCGCCGTGTCCGGGCGTCGTGCCCGTCGGCGCCTGCTCAGTTGCCCGAGACCGTCACCTTCTCGTCGTTCTTCAGCTCGTCCACGAGGGTCTTGACCTTGGCCTTGTCCCAGACGAGGTTGCCACCCGTGGAGCCGGAGACCGGCATGTTCATGGAGTGGCCGTCACCAGCGGTGACGCCCTTCATCGCCCAGAACATGGAGGCGACGTCCCAGAGGCTCATGTCCTTGTCGACGACCAGGGAGTCGAGGCCCGCGCCCATCACGGGGTAGAGCTTGAAGGGGTTCAGGACGGTCGACGGGGTGGCCGTCTGGTGGGCCAGCGCGGAGAGGAACTTCTGCTGGTTCTTGGTGCGCTGGAGATCGCTCGCGGCGAAGGCGTGCCGGGTGCGGACGAAGGCGAGGGCCTGCTGGCCGTTGAGGGTCTGCTTGCCCGCCTTGAAGTCGGCGCCGGACCACTTGTCCTTGAAGCCCTGGTCGAGGTTCATCTCGACACCGCCGACCGCGTCGACGATCTTCGCGAAGCCGCCGAAGCCGATCTCCGCGTAGTGGTCGATGTGCAGGCCGGTGTTGTACTCCACGGTGCGGACCAGCAGCTCCGGGCCGTCCTCGGCGTACGCGGCGTTGAGCTTCACATGGCGGCCGGCGGCCGGGTAGAGCTTGCCCGAGTCGGAGCCCCGGTAGGACGGGACGACCACGTCCGAGTCGCGCGGCAGCGAGATCATCGTGTCCCCGTTGTCGCCGACGTGCAGGATCATCATCGAGTCCGTGCGCTTGCCCTCGGCGGAGCCGGTGTGCAGGCGCTTCTTGTCCTCGGCGGTCATGCCCTCGCGGCTGTCCGAGCCGACGATCAGGTAGTTGGTGCCCTCGCCCGCGGCGGGCCGCTCGATGACCTTCGACAGGTCGACCTCGCGGCGCAGCTTGCCGTCGGCCCAGAAGTAGGTGCCGACGGACACCGCGACCAGCACGACCACCAGCGTGATCGAGCCGATCTTTATGCGGCGCCGCCAGTTCGGCGCGGGGCGGCCGGTGGGCGCGCCGTAGGCGTAGTCGTCACCGCCGCCCTGGCCGCCGCGGCCGTAGACCTGGCCGCTGCTGTAGCCGCTGTCGTACCCCGGGTCGCCGTACCCGTCGCCGTACCCGTCGTCGTACCCGTACGCGGGCTGCGGCGGGACCCCTTGGGGCGGCACCGACGGGCGCGGCCCCTGGCCGCGCCGTACCTGCCGCATCGCGCGCGCCCCCTCGGGGTGCGCGCTGGCGCTGCCGCGGCCGTAGCGGTCGCGGCCGTTCTCGTCGGACCATCCCTGGGGCCAATCACTCATGCGGCCCAGTGTGCAGGGCGGGGGCGCCGGGTTCACAGGGCTCGTGAGGAATCGCACCAGGGCTGTTGCAGGTCTGTTGCACTCTGCCCCCGGCATAAGGTGGACCGCATGACAGAGCAGGCCCGCAGCGCGGAATCTGACATTCCGGGCAAGCCGACTTCGGCGTCCCGCACGACGCTCAGCCACATCATGACCCACAACGACACCAACCTCCTCGGAACGGTGCACGGTGGCGTGATCATGAAATTGGTGGACGATGCGGCGGGCGCCGTCGCCGGCCGCCACTCCGGCGGACCCGCCGTGACCGCGTCCATGGACGAGATGGCGTTCCTCGAGCCGGTCCGCGTCGGCGACCTCGTCCATGTGAAGGCCCAGGTGAACTGGACCGGGCGCACCTCGATGGAGGTCGGTGTCCGGGTGCTCGCCGAGCGCTGGAACGAGTCGACGCCGCCGCAGCAGGTCGGCTCCGCGTACCTGGTCTTCGCCGCCGTCGACAGCGACGGCAAGCCCCGCTCGGTACCGCCGGTGCTCCCCGAGACCGAGCGGGACAAGCGCCGCTACCAGGAGGCTCAGATCCGTCGTACGCACCGCCTGGCCCGGCGCCGCGCGATCATGGACCTGCGGGAGAGGCGTGCCGCGGAGGGCATCGAAGACTAGCGGGCGTCCGGCCGATCCCGGCGATCCCGGCGATCCCGGCGACCCCGTCGCCTCTGCGGTCACCCCGGTCACCCCGGTCGTGCCGGTCACGCCGGTCATGCCGGTCACGCCGGTCACGCCGGCCTCGCGGGGCCCCACTGGGCCGGTCACCTCGCTCACCCGGCCCCGCACCGGGCCGGACCCTCGCCCGGTGCGCCCGGACCGGGCGCCGGGCTCCGGTCGGCTATGCCTGCTCGCACGCCACTTCGTCCCCCGTCACCGTTCCGAACTCGCCCGGCGCCGGCTGCTCCGCCCGGACCCGGGTCACCCGGTCGAAGTCCGCGCCCACGGTCACGTGCAGCGTGGGGCCCTGCCCCGGCACCGGCCGCAGTTCGCTCCCCGGCAGGGCCGCGGCGAGCGACCGCGCGGAGCGGTCCCAGCGCGGGTCGTACACGATCACCGTGCGCGGCACCGTGCGCTGCGGAGCGGTGCCCGGCCGCCCCGATGTGCGGAACCCGGTCGCCCGCAGCGCGCTGTCGACCCGGGGGCCCAGATCGGGCGAGGACGTGCCGTTGTCCACCTGGACCTGGATCTGCTCGGGCGGGACCGGGACCAGCGTGGCCCTGTGGTGCCGGCCCCGTCGCGAGGCGAGCGGCTTGTCGTCGCGCAGCGCGCGGAACAGCTTCTTCGCCTTCACGGCGTCCCACTGCACGGTCTCGCCGATGCCCTTGACGTGATAGTTCAGATTGGCGATCGGCACGGTCGTGAACTCCGACGACGACGGCGAGAAGCCGCGCATCGCCCGCCCCAGGTCGATCATGTCGTCCGTGCCGAACCCCTTGTCCGCGCGCACCGAACCGAGGACGGCATCCGTCACGTCCCGGAACTTCACCGGGTTCAGCAGCACGCCGGACGAGGTGGCCTTCGCGATCAGCGCCGCCATGAAGCGCTGCTGCCGCTGCATCCGCCCCAGGTCGGACGCGCCGTCGACGTACCGTGCGCGCACGTACTGGAGGGCCTCGCCGCCGTTCAGCCGGTGGGTGCCGGCCGGCAGATCGAGCCCGGAGTGCGAGTCCTTCAACGGGACGGCGGTGCACAGGTCGACGCCGCCGAGCACGTCCACGGTCCGCATGAAGCTGGTGAAGTCGACCTCCAGATAGTGGTCGATCTTGACGCCGGTCATGCCCTCGACCGTGCGCACGGTCAGATGCGGCCCGCCCTCGGCGTACGCGGCGTTGAGCTTCACCGGGTGTGCCGGACGGCTCTCCCCGGTGACCGGGTCCGTGCGTTCGGGGATCTCGGCGTACGAGTCGCGTGGCAGGCTCACCACACTGGCGCGACTGCGGTCCGCCGTGATGTGCACGATCATCACGGTGTCCGTGCAGTGGCAGGGGGCCCCGCCCAGCCGGTACTTCCGCCGCTCCTCCGGTGTGATCTTGTCCCGGCCGTCGGTCCCGACCAGGAGGACGTTCATGCCGTGGCCCCCCTGCGGCCGGTCCTTCATGTCCTTGAAGGGGTCGACCCGGTCGATCTCCGTGTCGAGGCTCGTGACGATCGCGTGCCCGATCCCCGCCGACGCCAGCACCACCATGGACAGCGCGGTCACCGCCCGCATCACCCATCGGGGCCGGCGCCGCCGGGCCGGTGCCGCGGCGGGTGCCGGGGCCGGCCTCCGCCGGCGCGGCGGCGGCTGCTGCGGGCGGCGCTGCGGGAAGGCGGAGCGGGGCGGCGTGGGCACGAGGGGGGAACCTCCGCGGTACGGGCCGGGGGCGGAGGACCTGCCGTCGACGGTGCCGCCTGCCGCGGTTCTCGCGGACGACGGCACCGTCGACGTCAGGCCCTGGCTGAGCCCATGGTCCCGAGCACGCTACGTCGCCGGGAAATGAGGCCCACGTCATAGCCCGGACGGCGCGCTTCCGTATCGCCCGTTCGCGGTAACGTGGCCCGCGATGCTGCAACCCCGGGGGCGACCCCGGACCCCCGGCCGAAAGACGACATGGAACCCGAAGCCGTGAAGCGCGACGTGCTGCCCTCCGTATCCGTGATCATGCCCGTCCTCAACGAGGAGCGGCATCTGCGCGGAGCGGTTACCGCGATCCTGGCCCAGGAGTACGACGGCGAGATGGAGGTCGTCGTCGCGCTCGGCCCCTCCACGGACCGCACCGACGAGATCGCCGCCGAGCTCGTGCGCGAGGACCCCCGCGTCCACACCGTGCCCAACCCCACGGGCCGCACCCCCGCCGCGCTGAACGCCGCGATCAAGGCCTCGCGCCACCCGGTCGTGGTGCGCGTCGACGGTCACGGCATGCTGTCGCCCGACTACATCGCGACCGCGGTCCGCCTCCTGGAGGAGACGGGCGCGCAGAACGTCGGCGGCATCATGCACGCCGAGGGCGAGAACGACTGGGAACACGCGGTCGCCGCCGCCATGACCTCGAAGATCGGCGTCGGGAACGCCGCCTTCCACACGGGCGGCCAGGCGGGCCCCGCCGAGACCGTGTACCTCGGCGTCTTCCGGCGCGAGGCGCTGGAGCAGCAGGGCGGCTACAACGAGGAGTTCATCCGCGCCCAGGACTGGGAGCTGAACTTCCGCATCCGTGAGGCGGGCGGCCTCATCTGGTTCTCGCCCGAGCTCAAGGTGTCCTACCGGCCGCGCCCGTCCGTGAAGGCGCTCGCCAAGCAGTACAAGGACTACGGCCGCTGGCGCCATGTGGTCGCCCGCTACCACGAGGGCTCGATCAACCTGCGCTACCTCGCCCCGCCGGCCGCGGTGTGCGCGATCGCCGCGGGCCTGGTCGTCGGCGCCGCGCTCACGCCCTGGGGCCTCGTGGTCCCCGGCGGCTACCTCGCGGCCATCGCCGCAGGGTCGGTCCCGGCCGGCAAGGGGCTGCCCCTGAAGGCCCGTCTGCAGATCCCGCTCGCGCTCGCCACCATGCACATGTCCTGGGGCTTCGGCTTCCTGACCAGCCCCCGCACCCTGGCGAAGAGGGTCATCGCCTCGCGCCGCCCGGCGGTCCTCGGCTCCTAGGGGTGCCCCGGATCGGGCGGGACCTGCGGATCACGCCGGGCCGGATCGGGCCCTGATCCGGCCCGATCCGCACGGCGGCCCCGGACCCGACGGCCGCCGCGCCGCTACCAGGTGAAGTGCGGGTCGACGTGCATGCACGCCTTCTCGGCGCCGTTCAGCGCGGCCGCCGACTTCGGCGTCGAGTCGTCGTCCTTCGCGGCCGACTTGGGGTAGGTGTCGCCGGTGCGCCAGTCGGCGCCGACGATCAGGGTGACACCGGAGACGTCCGTCGACCGCTGCACGGAACTCAGCGGGATACCGAGCGCCTTGGCGACCCGCTGGGCGTCGCCCTCCAGATCCACGCTCGGGAAGCGGATGACGGTCCGCTCCTGGGAGGGCAGTGCCGAGGTGTCGGCGCTCGCCTGGGCGAAGCCCCGGCGCACCAGCTGCTGCGCCACCGTGTTCGCCCGTCCGCTCAGCGGCGCCTCGGTGGCGGTGCGGGTGCCGTTCTGCACCTGTACGGCGATCCGGTCGTCCGGTGCGGCCGGGTCGTCGGACACCTTCTCGGCGGCGGGCTTCTTCTTGTCCTTGCCGTCCAGCGCGATGTCCTCGCGCACCAGCCGGAACAACTGCTCGGCGTCGCCCGGCTTCGGCTCCACGCGGTTGTGGTCCGACAGGGCCCAGCGCCACGGCATCGTCGTCGTGGTGATCCGCTTCGGCGGCACCTGCTTCAGCTCGCTGCTCAGGTCGTACAGCTTCTTGACGGTGTCCAGCCCCCGGTCCACGGTGATCGCCTTCGTGGCGTCCTCGGCGAGCCGGCGCATCTTCATCGGGTCGTTCAGCGTCGCGTTGGCGCGCAGCTGCCGCACCATCGAGTTCATGTACATGTGCTGGGCCTTGGTGCGGCCGATGTCGCTGCCGTCCTCGAAGCCGTAGCGCGTGCGCAGCCACTGCAACGCCTGCTTGCCCTTGACCGGGTGGGTGCCCTTGGCCAGCTTCAGGCCGGAGCCGTGGCCGTCGGACGTGTGCGAGTGGACGTTGGCGTCCACGCACACCGGCACCCCGCCGATCGCGTCCGCCATCGTCACCACACCCGAGAAGTCGACCATCATGAAGTGGTCGATGTGGATGCCGGTGAGCTTCTCCCAGGTGGCGACGGTGCAGCCGGGGCCGCCACGGCCCAGCGACTCGTTGGCCATCACCAGGCCCGTGCTCGCCGGGTAGACCTTGCCCTTGGAGTCGGTGCAGCGGGGGATGTGCAGCAGGGTGTCGCGCGGCAGGCTGATCACCGACATGTTGGTGCGGTCCGCTGACAGGTGCACCAGCATCTGCACATCGCCCAGCGGCGGGGCGCCGACGGTGTCCCTGGCGCCGCCCAGCTTCAGGTTCTCCTTGGAGTTCCGCGCGTCCGAACCGATCAGCAGGATGTTCAGCGGGGTCTGGCCCGCGGCGTTCGGGGTGGGCTCGGCGGCCTTGTCCTTGGCGTCGCCGAGGTTGAGCGCGTCCTTCTTGATGTTGCCGTTCAGATGCCGGTAGTAGAGGTAGCCCGCACCGGCGGTGCCGAGTATCAGGACGGCGAGGACGGTGCTGAACCAGCGCAGTATCCGGCGGCGCCGACGTCTCGGCGGGCGGGGGGTGCCCCTGCCGGAGCCGCCGCCGTGCCGCCCGCGCCCCTGCGGGCCGGGCTCCTCCTCACGGCGGACGTCCGCCGCGTCCTCAGCGTCCTCCGCGTACGGCATGTCGTCGACGTCCCGTACGCCCGGTCTCGGTCCACCCCCGCGCACACTCTGCCCCATCTCCTGCCCCTCCCCACCCTTGCGCCCGGCGGGTCCGCCCCGCGCCAAGTCAGACGCGTGACGGCCCCCGATGGTTACTTGGCGCAGACCTGCTTGTCCGCTTCGACCTTCTGGACGTCCGACGGCGCCTTCGACGGAGCGGTGAGGGGAACGCCCGCCCCCTGGAAGTCCGCACCGAGCGTCAGCACCATCGCGGGCAGGCCCTGGGCGTTCTTCTCGCTCTTGCCGGGCTTGAGCGCGGATCCCGGCAGGCCCATCAGGTCGGCGAGTTCGCGCGCCTGGGACGCCTGGTCGGGAGCGTATTCGAGCGTCGTCTTCTTGAGCTTCTGCGGCGCGTTGCCGAGCTGGCTGGACTTGGTGACGCCCTTGTTGTTCTGCATCCAGGCGAGGGTCTCCTGGGCGGAGCCCGGGGCGGCGCCGCCGTTGTAGATGTCGACCCGCACGTCGGACGCGGCGGACTTGGGTCCCCTGAGCCGCGCGGCCTCCGCGGCCTTCTGCTTCTTCTTCACCTCGGTCAGCGAGACATCGTTCTTGATCATGGAGAAGAGCTGGGGCGCGGCGCTCGGGTTGACGATGACCGTCTTGTGGATCACGCCGTCCGCCGGGTTGTCTATCACCGGGGTCGTGGCGAACGTGATGTGCTTGGGGTCGATGCCCTTCAACTCCATGCCGAGGTCACGGAGCTTGGAGATCCTGCCTATGCCCTTGTCCACGACGAGGGCCTTGGTCGCCGCGTCCGCCAGGTCGTACATCTTCGACGGGCTGCTCAGCACGTCGTCCGACTGCATCTTGCGCATCAGTGACGCGAGGAACTGCTGCTGCACCTTGATCCGGTCCAGGTCGCCCTGGTTGCCGAAGCTGTGGCGGGTGCGCACGAAGGCCAGCGCCTGCTCGCCCTGGATCCTGTGCGGGCCCTTGGGCAGCTTCAGGTGCGAGTCCGGGTCGTTGACGTCCTTGCCCAGGCAGATGTCCACACCGCCGACCGCCGTCGTCAGCGTCTTCACGGCGTTGAAGTCCGCCATCATGAAGTGGTCGACGGTGATCCCGGTGACCGCCTTGACCGTGCGCATCGTGCAGCCGGGGTCCCGGCCGTCCTGTCCGAGGCTGGTGTTGAAGCGGACGTCCCGGGTGCCGGGGATGGTCTTGATCGAACCGTCCGGCTGCTTCGTGGGGCAGTTCGGGACGTCGACGATCAGGTCGCGGGGGATGGACAGGGCCGTGGCGTTCGACCGGTCCTTGGAGACGTGCAGCAGCACGTTGGTGTCCGCGTGCCCGACGCTGCCCTTGTCGCCGTACCCGCCGTTGCCCTTGCCGGTGCGCTTGTCCGTGCCGATGAGCAGGATGTTGATGGGCTCGCCCTTGGCGAAGGCGTACGACTTGCCGGTGCCGACGTCGACCGACGTGATGTTGTTGTCGAAGTGCTGGTACAGCAGGTACGCACCCACCGAGCCGCCGACCAGGACGAACGCCATCACGCCGCCGGTCCACAGCAGCGCCTTCTTCTTCGCCGACTTCTTCCCCGGCTTGGTGCGCGTGCGGCGGCGGCCCGCAGCCTGCGGCTCGGGTGCTGCGCCGCGCCGCCGGCGCGGCCCCGGGACCTCGCGGCCCGGCGCGTCGCGGTCGGGTGCGTCCCGGTCGGGACGGCGAGTGCCGCCCCGGCCCTGCTGCTCGGGGCGCTCCCGCGTCCCGCGCTCCTGCGCTCCACGCTCCCGCGCCCCGCGCGACTGCGCGGAGCGCTGCGCGCGTGCGGTTCTGCGCGGACCGGGGACGGAGGACTGCCCACGGGAAGTGTCCAGTCGCAGTTCGTAATCACCGGTCTGCGGGTTCAGTACCCACTGGTCTGCGGGGTCGATGTTTTCCGCCCGCCCACGGCCTTGCGCGTCCACGGTTGTTTGCGTCCTCCGTCTGGGCCACGCGGCGCCCTTTTCCCCCCTCAAAGGCGCTCGGTCAGTCGTCAAGCAGTGCGCGACCTCAAGGCCGGGTGCACCGGATCGCTCACACTATCCGCCCAGTTCAGCGTCCAGCGAGGGCGGTGACAAATTCCACGTTCCTACAACTGGGCAATCCGACCCATTTCTTCGAACGCTGTGTACACCCCTTGGGCAGCGCTTTACCCGCAGGTGTCCTGAGCGGCGGTGTTCCCGCGGAATGTGGGCGGCGGGCTCGAGGGCTCAGGGGGCTCCGCCGGGTTCCCGCCCGACGGCACCACGGCGACCGGGGCGTCCAGTCGCAGCCGGGTGAAGAGCGCCCCCGCCTCGGGCTGCATCAGCTGGTCGCGGTTGGCGTTGTAGACGTACGACCGGCGTGGCACCGTCAGGAACTGAGTGCGTTCCATGGGGATGCTGCGCATGCCCCGGACCAGGTCGTACAGGCTGCGCAGCGAGGCGAGGCCGGGGTCCGTGGTCAGCGAGGACGTCGCCGCGTCCAGGACGGGATACAGCTTGGTCGGATTGAGCAGGACGTCATCGCTCTGCACCTTGGTGACCAGTGCGCCGAGGAACCGCTGCTGCCGGTCCATCCGGTCGGTGTCGCTGCCGTTGCCGAGGCTCTTGCGGGCCCGTACGTAGCCCAGGGCCTCCTCGCCGTCGAGCGTCTGGCGCCCGGCGGGCAGCTTCACCTGGGCGGCCTTGTCGTCGATGGGTGCGGACAGACAGACCTGGACCCCGTCCACGGCGTCCACCATCTTCTTGAAGCCCTCGAAGTCCACGACCACGTGGTGGTCGACCCGGATGTCGGTGAGCTTCTCGACGGTCCGGATGGTGCAGGCCGAACCCCCGACCTCGAAGGCGTAATTGAACATCGCGAAGACCGGCTCGGTGCGGGTGCCGTCGGGCCTGCGGCAGCTCGGCACCTCCACCATCAGGTCCCGGGGTATGGACACCGCGGTGGCGCTCTTCCTGTCGGCCGCCAGGTGCAGCAGGATCACCGTGTCGGACCGCTCGGTGCCCGTGTCCCGGCCGTAGGCGCCGTTGCCCGCGCCCGAGCGGCTGTCGGAGCCGATCAGCAGGATGTTCTGCGCGTCCTTCACGAGCGCGGTGGGCCGCTCCTTCTCGTACCGCTTGAGCTCCGCCGCTGCGTCCGTGTCCGAGGTGATGTTGCCGCTCAGCTTCTCGTACACCGCCCAGCCGGCGCCCCCGGCGGCGAGTACGACGACGGCGGTACCGATCGCGACATGGCGCAGCCAGCGGCGTCTGCGGCGGACGGCGCCGGCGCCGGTGGGAGTGGAGCCCGCGCGGTCTGTCACGAATGTGTCCGCCCCTCGTCGAAGGAACACACCTGTTCTACGACCATGGCCCGACGCCGCTCGGGCGGCCCGTGGATCCGGCCCCGCACTGGGCCGAACGGGTGAATCCGCACCGCTCCGCCCCAGGTGGACGGGGTGGCACCCCGTCCGGGCAGTGAGCCCGCCGCCTGCCCGGCACCGGACTCGTCGGACCGGGGGGAGAGGCCTCGCGCGGCCGGCCCGGGCTGGGTCCGTCCGCGGTGCGGCGGCCCCTCCGGGGCCCGGAGGGGGCCTCTGGCGGGCGGACCGCCTCCGGAGGGGTTTCCCGGTGCCCTTGCCGGGCGCCGGGGCGGGCGAGGGGCCTCTGCCGGACGGACTGCTTCCGGGGGGCCTGGCGCCCGTCCCGCGGCGGGCACCGGGGACGAGGTGTCGTTCCCGTCCGCGGTGTGCGGGGCCGCTCGTCCGCGGTGCGGGGCCCGTGGCCGCCCGGGCGCCGCGGACGGCGCAGAGGGGTGGCCGCGTCGCCCGGGTGCACTCCGGGCGTCGCGCACCCCCGGGGCGGCTCGGACTTTCGAGGAAGGCTTCCGGCTAGCGGGCGGTCGCGGTCACCCGCTCGCTCTCGATCCGCTTCTCCAGGGTCTCCTCGGGCACCCGGAGGGAGTTCCTGCACAGCACCACGGAGCCGCCGCTCGCGAGCGGCGCGTACAGTCCGGCGCTCAGGCCCTCCCAGGTGTCGTACGGCAGCGTCGAAAGCAGTCGCGAGCCGGGCCCCGTGAGTCCCAGACCGGCCGCGTCGGCCAGTGCCCGCTCGGCGACCTCGGCGCCCGACAGCTCGGCCCCGGCGACGATCAGCGCGGGGGCCTCGGGGTCGACGGGCGCGTACGGCGCGAAGCGGTCGCCCTGGCCCGGTACCTCGACCGCGTAGTCCGTGAACCCGGCGGGCGTCTCGGGGAACCGCCCGCCGAGCGGACGCAGCGCCAGTGCGACCCGCTCCCCGGAGCAGGCGCGCGCCGCCTCCAGGGTGTCCGGACCGCTCACCACGAGGTCGGCGGCGGCCGGGTCGCCGGCCACGTCGGCGAGCACACCGACGGAGGCGCAGGCGAGCAG
The DNA here is from genome assembly GCF_053593975.1 of Streptomyces sp. NPDC002004. Lineage (NCBI taxonomy): Bacteria > Bacillati > Actinomycetota > Actinomycetes > Kitasatosporales > Streptomycetaceae > Streptomyces > Streptomyces sp. NPDC002004. Next base: position 26,668 of record NZ_JBSFDP010000047.1, on the reverse strand, counting down.
CCACACCGCGGTCTGCCAGTGCGCGGGCAGCAGCAGCGCGAGCCGGTCGCCGGGCTCGGCACCCAGGTCGCCCTGGAGCAGATTGGCCGTCTTGGACACCCAATTGGAGACAGTGGCCACGGACAATTCGACGCGTTCACCCGTCGCGTCGTCGTAGTAGGTCACCAGCGGGCGGGCCGGGTCCGCGGCGAGCGCGGATCGCAGCAGGTCGGCAGGGGTGCGATCGGTGGCGTTCACGCGCGCAAGGGTACGCGGGCGCGCATGCCGTTGCGCCCGCCCGGGGGACGTCCGGCCCCGTCGACGCGGCGCAACACGCCGCGCACGGGCCGACGGACCGTCAACTCCCCGATGGACAGATATGTATGCATATGTCCATGATCGTCGGCATGCGTGGATTCCTTGCTTCCTCGATCGGTGTCACGTCGGCGGCGGCCCTCGCCCTGCCGCTCGTCCTGTCCTCCGGTGCCGCCGCGGCACCGGACCCCGCCGCAGCGCCGGAGCCCGCCTCGGTGGTCGATCCGGCCGGCGGCAGCACCCAGTCCCTGCCGCTCGGGCCTATGCCCCGCGACGCCCAAGTGCCAGGCCCGGCCGACCAGGGCCTGTCACCCAGGAACGTCCATCCCTTCTCTCTGGTCGGCGTGATCTGGAACGACCCGCGCGTCCACTTGAACGGCCGGGTGCAGGTGCGCACCCGCTCGTCCGCGACCCGCAAGTGGACCAACTGGCAGGAGGTCACGCCCAACAGCGACCACGGTGCCGACCCGGACTCCGCGGAGAGCAGATCGGGCCGGGTCCGCGGCTCCACGGCCCCGTTGTGGGTGGGTGCCTCCGACGGTGTGGAGGTGCGCGTGCACGCCGAGGCCCCCATCGGCCGCGCCTTCGGCGACCAGGACCGGTCCCCGCTCCCGCGCGGCCTGCGCCTCGAACTCGTCGACCCCGGCGCCATGCCCCGCTCCGTCCCCAAGGGCGCCCGGGCCGACCGGGACGGGGTCCTGCCCGCCCTGACCAGGCAGCAGACGATCGACGAGATGGCCGGCGCACCGGACGCGGACCCGTACATCGGCCCGCGTCCCACCATCGTCACCCGCAAGAAGTGGGGCGCCGACGAGAAGCTGCGGGAACCGGGTTACGTGTACACGAAGACCATCGACGCCGCCTTCGTGCACCACACGGACTCGGGCAACAACTACAGCTGCTCACAGGCCCCTTCGGTCATCCGCAGTATCTACCGCTACCACGTCAAGAGCATGGGCTGGCGTGACATCGGCTACAACTTCCTCGTCGACAAGTGCGGAAAGATCTACGAAGGCCGCGCCGGGGGAGTGACCAAGGCGGTCATGGGGGCGCACACCCTCGGCTTCAACACGAACACGATGGGCATCGCCGTCATCGGCTCGTTCCAGACCTCCTCGCCCTCGTCGGCAGCCCTCGGCGGCGTCGAGAAGCTCACGGCCTGGAAGCTCGGAGTCTTCAACGCGAATCCGCGTGGCAAGACATACCTGACCTCGGCGGGTGGCAATCTCTACGCAAAGGGCAAGAAGGTGCATCTGTATGTGATCTCGGGACATCGGGACGGTGTGTCCACCGACTGCCCCGGAGCCCGCCTCTACAGCAAGCTCGGCACAGTCAGGTCCACCTCGGCCCGCCTCCAGGGCAGGTGAGGCCGGCCGGCGGGGCACAGCCGGCACGGACGGTCTGCATACACTGGCCGGCCGAAACGACAGTTCGGCCGGCCCCAGCAGGAAGCAGAGACGACAGGTGACAGAAGCGATCCTCCTGGTCGGCGGCAAGGGCACCCGGCTGCGTCCGCTCACGGTCAACACGCCCAAGCCGATGGTCCCGGCCGCGGGCGTGCCGTTCCTCACGCACCAGTTGGCGCGGGCACGGGCCGCGGGCGTGGAGCACATCGTCCTCGCCACGTCCTATCTCGCCGAGGTCTTCGAGCCGCACTTCGGCGACGGTTCGCGTCTGGGCCTGCACCTCGAGTACGTCACCGAGGAGGAGCCCCTCGGCACGGGCGGCGCGATCCGCAACGTGGCGTCCCGCCTCCGCTCCGGACCGGACGAGCCGGTGCTCATCTTCAACGGCGACATCCTCACCGGCCTGGACATCGGCGAGCTGGTGGCCACGCACGAACGCACGGGCGCCGACGTCTCGCTCCATCTGACCCGGGTGACGGACCCGAGGGCCTACGGCCTGGTCCCCACGGACTCCTCGGGCCGTGTGCTCGCCTTCCTGGAGAAGCCCCAGACACCCGAGGAGATCGTCACCGACCAGATCAACGCGGGCGCGTACGTGTTCCGCCGCTCGGTCATCGACACGATCCCGGCGGGCCGACCGGTCTCGGTGGAGCGGGAGACCTTCCCCGAACTCCTCGCCACCGGCGCCCACCTCCAGGGCATGGTCGACTCCACCTACTGGCTGGACCTGGGCACCCCCCAGGCCTTCGTACGCGGCTCCGCCGACCTGGTCCTCGGCCGCGCACCCTCCCCGGCTGTGCCCGGCCGGCGCGGCGAGCGCCTGGTGCTGCCGTCCGCCACCGTCGCGCCCGACGCCAAGCTCACCGGCGGCACGGTCGTCGGCGAGGGCGCGCGCGTGGGCGAGGGCGCCCGGATCTCCGGCTCCACGATCCTCGCGGGCGCCGACATCGCCCCCGGGGCCGTCATCACGGACTCCCTCGTCGGGGAGCGCGCCCGCATCGGGTCCCGTACGACCCTCACGGGCGTCGTCGTCGGTGACGGCGCGACGGTCGGCGAGGACAACGAACTGCGGGACGGTGTACGGGTGTGGTGCGACGCGCGGATCCCCGCGGGGGCGGTGCGCTTCTCCTCGGACCAGTAGCCCGGGCGCGGCGGGTCCGGGGCGCGGGGAGCACGGCCACGGGGGCACGGGGCGGGCACGGCACATGGCCCGCGCGATCGGGCCGACAGCGGGACCGCGCCGCCGCGGACCGGCCTCGGATCCGGTCCTGGAGCCGGCGCGGGAGAGTCGGCGTCGGAACCGGCTTGGAGCCGGCGCCGGAGATTCGGCGTCGGATCCGGCCTCGGAGTCGGCCCCGGATCCGGCGTCGGGGTCGGCCTCAGATCCGGCCGATGTCCCACCGCGGCATCTTCGGCACCCGCCGCGCGGGCACCTGCCCGCTCAGCAGGATGAACCGCGCCGCGCGGTGCCGCTGCCCCGCGTAGGGCGCTAGCAGCTCCAGCATGGCGGCGTCGTCCGCGTACCGGTCCCCGGCCAGCGCGAACCCCACGATCCCCGGCAGATGCAGGTCCCCGACCGTCACCGCGTCGGCCGCCCCGTGGCTGCGCTGCACGACCTCCGCCGAGGTCCAGGGGCCGATACCGGCCACGAGTTCGAGACGCGCCTGTGCCGCATCCGGCTCGAAGGCCACCGACTCCTCCAGCCGCGCGGCGACCCGCACGGCCCGCAGAATCGTCGACGCCCGCTTGTCGTCGACGCCCGCGCGGTGCCACTCCCACGACGGGATCAAGGCCCAGGCCCGGGGCTCGGGCATCACGGACATCCGCTCGGGCGCAGGCCCCGGCGCGGGCTCGCCGAACTTCCGGACGAGCAGCCGCCAGGCCCGGTACGCCTCGTCCGTCGTCACCTTCTGTTCGAGCACCGACGGGATCAGGGACTCCATCACCAGCCCGGTCCGCGTCAGCCGCAGCCCCGGCCGCCGGTGCCGGGCGAGCGCCACCACACGGTGGCGCGGTTCGAACGCCGACGGATCGTCGTCGGCGCCCAGCATCGAGGGCAGCCGGTCGAGCAGCCACTCGGCACCGGGCCCCCACGCCTCGGCCTCGGCCTCCGCCCCGCGCATCGCGACCCGGAGCGTCCCGGGCCCCGCAGGGGTACGGCTGGTCCGCCACACGGCCCCGTCCGCGGTGGCCCGGAACGTGGGGTCCGCGGGCCCGCGCCGCAGCACTCCCAGGACCAGCCCCAGATCGAGGGGCCCGGGCGGCGCCCACCGACGGGTGCGTCCGCTCGCGGGCACGTGGCCCGACCGGGCCCGCGGCACGGCGACATGACCGCCCCGCACACTGGTGCGGGTCGGCCGGGGATCGAAGCGTCCGGCCACGGGAGGGTTCCTAGCGACGAGGCGACGAGAGGGGTGCGTTACGAGAGTAGGCGCACCGGGCGCCCGGGACGGCCGCGACGACCCGGACGCCACCGCGTCAGCGCACCACGAGGAAGGCCTCGGGGTCCCGCTCGCCGCGGGCCCGCGGCTCCTCGGCCGCCCGCCCCACGGCAACGGCTCCCATGGGGTCCCACTCCTGCGGCAGTCCGAGCACCTCCCGCACCACCGTCCGGCAGAACATGGTCGAGGAGACCCAGGCCGATCCGAGCCCCTCCCCGGCCAGCGCCACCAGGAAGTTCTGCACCCCGGCGCCGGCGGCCACCACGAACATCTCGCGCTCGGCGGCGTCCCGTCGCCCGCCCCCGTACGTGTGCGCCCCGTCCATGACGAGGCACGGCACCACCAGGTAAGGCGCGTTGCGCAGCACGTCCCCGCGGCGCACCCGCCGTGCGATGGACTCCTCGGGCTTGCCGTCCCGCCGCAGGTCGGCGATCCACGCCTCGCGCATGGCGTCGAGCAGCCGTACCCGCGACGCCTCGGACTCCAGCAGCACGAAGCGCCACGGCGTGGTGTGGTGCGGCGCCGGCGCCGTGACGGCCGCGGCGACCGCGCGGCGCACCGCCCCCGGGTCGACCGGCTCGTCCGTGAAGGCCCGGACCGTACGCCGCTGGGTCACCGCCTCCCGTACCGCCTCGGAGGTACCCAGCCGGAACATGTCGTCCCGGGCGGTCCGCACCAGTGCCCGCGCACCGTCGTCCGCCGGGCCGCCCGCCGCGCCGTGCCCGTCCGGGGCGCCCGCCCGGGCCACGAGGTGCGGCAGTCCGCGGACCACGGCGACCGGCAGGCCCGCGGCCTTGCCCTTGACCAGATCACCGGCCGCGGCGAGTTCGTCCGCCGTGGCGACGACGGTCGCGCTGAGCGGATTGCCGTGCGCGTCGGTGCCGCCCCGCAGATCGTCCAGCACGTGCACCCCGGCCGCGCCGATCGCGACGTCGGTCAGACCGTTGCGCCAGGGCCGCCCGAAGGTGTCGGTGAGGATGACGCCGACCTCGACACCGAGTGCGTCGCGCAGCCCGTCCCGGATCGCGCGCGCCGAGGCGTCGGGGTCCTCGGGCAGCAACAGCACGGTGCCCGCGGGGGTGTTGGAGGCGTCGACCCCGGCGGCGGCCATCACGAGCCCCTGTCGGTTCTCGACGATGCGCAGTGGGCCGCGCCGCGCCACGACGCGTACCGTCTCGGCGTCGATGGCCGCCTCGCGGCCGTCCGCTTCGACGATCCGCCCCTCCGCCTTGGAGACGATCTTCGACGTCACGAGGACGACGTCCCCGTCGACGAGTCCCGGCTCGGCGGCCGCGATCATCTTCCCGATGTCGTCACCGGCCGCGATCTCCGGGATCCCGGCGACGGCCCACACCCGGAACCCGACGGCCCCCGGCCGGCCCGTCATGCCGTCGTCCCCGGTGGCACCGACCGGGCCACCGCTCCCGGTGCCATCGACCGGGTCACCGCTCCCGGCGGCGCCGTAGCCCGCGGCCGCGGGACCGCGCCGCTCCGTCACGCCCGCACCTCCTCCGCCAGCCGCAGCGCCTCCCGGGCCATACGGGCCGATGCGTCCAGGTCGGTCATCATCAGCGGCACCGCGCGGCAGCGGATCCCCGCGGCCTCGATGCGCTCCACGGAGCCCGCGTCGACCGTGTCGACGAGCCAGCCGTCGAGCAGGCCGCTGCCGTAGTGCTCGGCGACCGCGGCCGCCGTGGCCTCGACGCCGACCGCGGCGAGCACCTTGTCGGCCATGCCCCGCACGGGCGCGTCCCCGACGATCGGGGAGAGCCCGACGACGGGTACGCCGGCGTCGGCGATGGCCTCGCGGATGCCGGGCACGGCGAGGATGGTGCCGATCGACACGACCGGGTTGGACGGCGGGAAGAGAATCACGTCGGCCTCGGCGATCGCCTCCAGCACACCGGGCGCCGGCTTGGCCTGCTCGGCGCCGACCGGCACGACCGCCTCCGCAGGCACGGACGCGCGCAGCCGCACCCAGTACTCCTGGAAGTGGATCGCCTTGCGCTCACCGGCGCCCGAGCCGGACCCGTCGTCGGGCAGCGTGACGGCGACGTGCGTCTCCACGCGGTCGTCGGTCATCGGGATGAGACGGACACGGGGCTTCCAGCGGTCGCACAGCGCCTCGGTGACCGCGCTGAGGGGGAAGCCCGCGCCGAGCATCTGCGTGCGCACGATGTGCGTCGCGAAGTCGCGGTCGCCGAGCCCGAACCACTCGGGCCCTACCCCGTAGGCCGCGAGCTCCTCCTTGAGGTGGAACGTCTCGTCGGTACGCCCCCAGCCCTGCTCCTCGTTGATGCCGCCGCCGAGCGTGTACATCACCGTGTCGAGGTCCGGGCAGACCTTCAGGCCGAAGAGATGGATGTCGTCGCCGGTGTTGCCGATGACCGTGATGTCGGCGTCCGGGGCGGCCTGCTGGAGACCGCGCAGGAACCGGGCACCGCCGATGCCGCCTGCCAGAACCACAATGCGCATGCGGCCAAGTCTTGCAGGCGGGTACGACAGGACGTCAGGCGGTTGCGGCTTCCCCGGGGGCGTGCGCGGCGCAGTGGGCGAGCGGGGTCCCCTCGGCCGAGCGCAGCCGGGACGGGTCGAGCATCGGCATCTCGGTGAGCCCCGGGTAGTAGATGTGCAGGCTGACGGCCGGTTCGAGGGAGTCGTTGACCACCTCGTGGGCGTACCCGGGCGCGAAGACGCGCTGTGCGCCCGCCGTCAGTGTGCGCGTGCCGCGCCGGGAGCGCTCCGTCAAGGCGCCGTTCAGCACCGTCAGCACACCGGAGGACGGGCCGTGGTCGTGCAGCCCGCTGCCCTGGCCGGGCACCCAGGACAGCAGCCACATCTCGTAGCCGGGTCCGGTGCGCAGCCGGTGGTACCAGCGGCTGGCGGCGTCGTAGCGGACGAGGTGTTCCCACTGGGCGCGGTCGGCGGCGACGGTACGGGCCAGCCCGGCGAACTCGGCCACGGTGGCCGGGTGCTCACGGGCGGGCTGGAGGAGGTGCGGTACCTCGAGGATGTCGCCGGCGATCTGGAGGTCGCTGTCGCTGTTCATAGGGGTGCTGTGGTTCCTCGGCGGAGAGATGCGGAAGCCGCCCGTGGGCGGGCCGGGGGAGGAGAGGCGAGGACCCGGCCGGAGTGCGGCGGCCGGATCAGCTGGAGCGCGGACGGCTCAACAGCTGGAACAGCAGGTACAGCAGGAACAGCGACAGCTGTAGCGCGCAGGGGCAGCACCGAGGAGCCCGCCGGGGCGGGACGCGGAGAGTGCCAAGTTCGCGAGCATGCCCAACAGGACACCGGTTCACACCTTCGCTGTCAACTGGATGTCCGGTATGTGGGCGCCGTTTCACCTCATTCGGTTCATCTGAGAGGTGAAAGGTTTGTGCGTGCACACCCCCGGACACATGGCGCACAACCGGGCGCACACCCGTCGTTGCGATCCTGTGATCCGACTGTGATCCGTTTCGCTTCCGGGGTGCCGTCGGAACGAGATCGAAGTCCGGGGCGTCTTTCACCGTGCGAGGCCCGTGAGGGGTTCGCGGGCGGCGGAGGTCCGGATGGGCCGCAGGCGAGTGTCATGTTTTATGCCGATTTGAACACTTTCCGCATGGCCTTGGTTCCGCAGAGTGAATAAGGGGCCCAATAGCAGATCTCGGCTTGACTGGTCCGGAGCGACGCAATTGTAATTTCACTCGTGTCGTTCGGCCGGTATCGGTAACGACAGCATCACGGGGACGCAAAGACAGACGAGGGGCGCACATGACCGAGCTGTTCCACCAACTGCTGGTCGAGGACGCGGACGAAGAACTCGGCTGGCAGGAGCGCGCACTGTGCGCCCAGACCGACCCCGAGTCCTTCTTTCCGGAGAAGGGCGGCTCCACCCGCGAGGCCAAGAAGGTCTGCCTCGCCTGCGAGGTCCGCTCCGAGTGCCTCGAATACGCGCTCGCGAACGACGAGCGCTTCGGCATCTGGGGCGGCCTGTCCGAGCGTGAACGCCGCCGCCTGAAGAAGGCGGCCGTCTGACCGGGGCACCCCTTGCGGCACCGCGCGCGTGCGTGTGTGCCCGGCCCCCGGACACACGGACACATCGCCGTGTGACGAACGGCCCGGCGTCGGTGGGTTGCCCCGAGGCGCCGGGCCGCTGTGCTGCCGCCGCCCGCCTGGTGCCGCCCCCGCCGCCCGAGCGGTGATGTGCCGGCCCGGTGCCTCCGCCGCCCGGTGTTGCCCCAGCCCGCCGCCCGGTGCCGCCCCCCCCGGCCGTCCCCCTGCGTTGCGCCGGCCCGCCGCACGCTGCCGCCCGCCGCACGCTGCCGCCCACCGCTCTGTGCCGCCCCGCCCACCACCCGGTCGTCACCCCTCATCGAGGCGCTCCTCGCCACCGGACCTCCCCGGCCCGTTAGTGTGGGCCCTCGTCCGAGACGCCTCGGCGGCCCCGCGGGGCGCAGGCGTCCACCGCAGTCCATCGAACCGGGGCCCGTACCTCGATGTCCGTGCACAGCCAAACGGCAGGCCAACACGACGCCGCAGCCGCAGCGTTCGACCCCACCGGCGCGTCTGCGTTCGACCCGGCCCGGTCTCCCGAGCCCGACCCGGCCGGCCCACCCGAGTTCCCGCGGCACGTCGTCACCGCCGTGCTCGTCTCCCACGACGGCGCACGCTGGCTGCCCGACGCCCTCGCGGGGCTGCTCGGCCAGGAGCGCCCGGTGCAGAACGCCGTCGCGGCCGACACCGGCAGCGCCGACGACTCCGCGCGCCTGATCACCGAGGCGCTCGGCGACAGCCAGGTCCTGCACCTCGCCCGGCGCACCGGCTTCGGCGCCGCCGTCGAGGAGGCCGCCCGCATCGCCCCCGTCCTCACCCCGGACGACCTGCCGTACCTGAAGCGCCCCAGCGGCTGGGACCCGGTCACCCGCAGCTGGCGCGACGACGCCTACGACCTGCCCGAACTTCCGTACGGCGAACCGGAACACTGGCTGTGGCTGCTGCACGACGACTGCGCCCCCGAGCCCGACGCCCTCGCCGAGCTCCTGCGCGTCGTGGAGAACGAACGCGAGCTGGGCAAGGACGTCGCCGTCGTCGGGCCCAAGCTGCGCGGCTGGTACGACCGCAGGCAGCTCCTCGAGGTCGGCGTCTCCATCGCGAACAGCGGCCGCCGCTGGACCGGTCTGGACCGCCGTGAACAGGACCAGGGCCAGCACGACCACGTGCGGCCCGTGCTCTCCGTCTCCACCGCCGGCATGCTCGTCCGGCGCGACGTCTTCGAACAACTCGGCGGCTTCGACCGCCGGCTGCCCCTGATGCGCGACGACCTCGACCTGTGCTGGCGCGCCCAGGCCGCGGGACACCGCGTCCTGGTGGCGCCCGACGCCGTCGTCCGTCACGCCGAGGCCGCATCCCGCGAGCGCCGTGCCGTCGACTGCGTCGGCCGCACCGCCGCGTCCCCGCACAAGGTCGACAAGGCGGGCGCCGTCTACAGCCTCCTCGTCAACTCCCGTGGCGCCGCACTGCCCTGGGTGCTGCTCCGGCTCGTACTCGGCACCCTGCTGCGTACGCTCGCCTACCTCGTGGGCAAGGTGCCCGGCCAGGCCGTCGACGAGATCCGCGGCCTCCTCGGCGTGCTGCTGCGCCCCGAGCGGATCCTCTCCGGGCGCCGCCGCCGCGGCAGGCCCCAGGTCGACAAGGGGGAGCTGCGGCCGCTGTTCCCGCCCCCCGGCGCGACCCTGCGGCTCACCGTCGAACAGGTCGCGAGCAACTTCGGCGGCCGCTCCGACCCGGAGGTCTCCTCCGCCGGACGGCACGGCGGCGGCGTCGAGTCCGGGCCCGGCGGCGACGACGCCGACTTCCTGGAGATCGAGCAGTTCGCCCGCCTCAAGCGCATCGCCCGCAAGCCGGGCCCCGTGCTCTTCCTGGTGCTCCTGGCCGTCTCGCTCATCGCCTGCCGCGCCCTGCTCGGCGGCGGTGCCCTGGCGGGCGGCGCCATGCTGCCCGCGCCCGCCGACGCCTCCGGCCTGTGGGCCCGCTACCTCGACGGCTGGCACCCCGTCGGCGCCGGAGGCACCCAGTCGGCGCCGCCGTACCTGGCGCTGGTCGCGCTCCTCGCGAGTCTCCTGTTCGGCTCCACCGGACTCGCCGTCACCGTCCTGCTGGTCTGCTCGGTGCCGCTGGCCGGATTCACGGCCTACTTCGCCTCCCGCCCCCTCGTCGAGTCCCGTCTGCTGCGGGCCTGGGCGTCCGTCGCGTACGCCTTCCTGCCCGCCACCACCGGGGCGCTCGCCGGGGGCCGCATCGGCACCGCCGTCCTCGCGATCCTGCTGCCGCTGATCGCCCGCGCGGGCATCGCCGCGAGCGGCCTCGCCCACTCGGCGCCCGGCACGCGCGGCAGCTGGCGCGCCACCTGGGCGTACGCGCTGCTGCTGACCCTCGCCACCGCGTTCACGCCGGTCGTCTGGCCGGTCGCCCTGATCCTCGGTCTCGCCCTGCTGGTCGTCCGCCGGGGCGACATCGTCGCCTACGGAGTGCGTTTCCTGGCGCAGCTCGGCACCCCGCTGCTGGTCCTCGCCCCCTGGTCGCTGACGCTGCTGCCGTTCGGCTTCTTCAAGGAGGACGGCCTGGCCTTCGGCGCCGGCGCCGCGTCCGCGCTCGATCTGCTCGGCGGCTCCCCGGGCGGCCCCGGCACCGTGCACGGACTGATGCTCATCGGTCTCGTACTGGCCGCGCTCGCCGGTCTGCTGCGCGACGAGCGGCGGACGGCGGTGCGCACCGCATGGGTCGTCGCCCTCGTCGCCCTGGTGACCGCGGTGCTGGCCAACCGCTCCACCTGGGCAGGACCGGCGACGCTCGTCTATGTGCTCGCCCTGCTGGCCGCCGGTGCGATCGGCGCCGACGGGGCACGTGCCCGGGTGGCCGAGCAGAACTTCGGCTGGCGCCAGCCGGTCGCCGCGCTCATCGCCTTCGCCGCCGCCGCGGGCCCCCTGCTCGCCGCCGCCGGCTGGATGATCCGCGGCGCCGACGGGCCCCTGGAGCGGCGCGACCCCGTCCAGGTTCCCGCGTTCGTCGCCGAGGAGAGCGGCACCCGGGACCAGGCCCGCACCCTGGTGCTGGCCGGCCGCTCAACGGCGAAGGTGTCGTACACGCTGGTGCGCGGCGACGGCGCCCGCCTCGGTGACGCCGAACTGGCCGCCGCCGACGGCGGCAACGCACGCCTCGACAAGGTCGTCGCCAACCTGGTCGCGGGCTCCGGCGCCGACCAGACCGGCGAGCTCGGCGGGTTCGCCGTCCGCTACGTCCTCGTACGCGACGGAGCCCCGCGCGAGATGAGCCGCGTCCTCGACGCCACTCCCGGTCTGTCGCGGCTGAGCCAGCAGGACGGCAGCGCCCTGTGGCGCGTGGACCGGCAGGTCTCCCGGGCGGCCATCGTGCCGAAGACCGGCGATCCGCAGCCCGTCGCCGCCGGGCCCGTCGAGCTGCACACCACCGTCCCGGCCGGCTCCGACGGCCGCGTGCTGCGGATCGCCGACACCGCCGACCCGGGCTGGACCGCCACCCTGGACGGCCGCCCGCTGACCCGCACCACCGTCGACGGCTGGGCGCAGGGCTTCGAACTGCCCGCGTCCGGCGGCCGGCTCGACGTGACGTTCGACGCGCCCGCGGGGCACGTGGGCTGGCTGTGGGCGCAGGGCGCGCTCGCCGTGGTCCTCGTCGTGATGGCCCTGCCCGGCCGCCGCCGCGACGTCGACGACGACCTCCCCGAGGAGCCCGTCGTGCCCGCCGAGGCGGTCGAGGGCGAGGGCCGCAGGGCCCGTCGGCTGCGCGCCCAGGCGGAGGCCGAGCAGGCGGCGCAGCAGGAGACGCCCGACGCCGCAGCCGACGACGGCGACGTGCCTCCCCCGCCGCCGCAGGCCCCCGCGTCCGTCCCGCAGCAGCCGGCGTACGGCGAGTGGGACACCCCGGGCTACGCGGACGCCGGCTACGGCTCCTACGGCGAGCAGCGGTACCAAGACAGCACGGACGGCACCTACCAGGCCGCCGGGTACCCGCAGGGCGCGTACGAGCAGCCGTACCAGGCGGACCCCTACCAGGGCGGCCAGTACGACCCGTACGCCTCCTACGGCGGCGCCTACGGGCAGCAGGCCTACGACGGCACCTATGACGGCACGTACGAGCAGCCCCAGCAGCCCGCGCAGCCGCCGCACGGCACCGACAGCGAGCGCCCCGACGGGAGCCAGCAGTGAACCGCACGACCCTCTCCCTGATCGCCGCGGCGACGTCGCTGGCCGCCGTCACCGGCTTCGCGATGCTCACCGCGCCCGACGGCGCGAAGGACGACTCCGCGCGGCCCGCCGCGCGGCTGCCCGTGGAGCGCACCAGCCTGCTCTGCCCGGCGCCCAGCTCGTCGGACGTCGCGGACACGTCGTACACGTCGTACACGCCCGTCTCGCAGGGCACCCGCACGGGCGGCACGGCCCGCGTGCTGCCCGCCGACGGCGACCGGCAGACCGGCGGCAAGGGCGGGAAGCAGGCCGCCAAGCCGGTGCTGGCCCCGAAGGCGCCGGGCAAGCCGGTCGACGGCAGCACGTCGAACGCCGACGCCCCCGCGCTCGTCGGCACCGCGGACGGCAGCCTCGCCCCCGGCTGGACCGTGCAGCAGAGCACCACGGTCGCGGCGGGCGCCGGCCGCGGTCTGCTCGGCCTCAGCTGCACCCAGCCGGACACGGACTTCTGGTTCCCCGGCGTCAGCACCGCACACGACCGCGCCGACTACGTCCACCTCACCAACCCGGACGACTCCGCGGCCGTCGTGGACATCGAGCTGTACGGCAAGGACGGCGCCCTCAAGTCCGACGTCGGCGACGGCATCCAGGTCAAGCCGCACGCGAGCGTCGCCGTTCTGCTCTCCACGCTGGCCGGACAGCCGCAGACCGACCTCACGGCGCATGTGACGGTGCGCAGCGGCCGGGTCGGCGCCGCCGTACAGGCCTCCGACGACAAGCTGGGCGGCGACTGGCTGCCCGCGTCCGCCGAGCCGGCGGGCGGTCTCGTCCTGCCGGGCATCCCCAAGGACGCCACGTCCGTGCGGCTGGTCGCGTTCGCGCCCGGTGACAACGACGCGGACCTGAAGGTGCGGCTGGCCTCGCCGACCGGCGCGATCACCCCGGCCGGGCACGAGAGCCTGCACGTCAAGTCCGGCATGACCACCTCCGTCGACCTCGGGGACGTCACCCGGGGCGAGGCGGGCTCGCTGCTGCTGACACCGACCGGGGACCCGGCACCGGTCGTGGCGGCGCTGGAGGTCGTACGGGGCAAGGGGAGCGCCCGGGACATCGCGTTCATCCCGGCCACCGCCCCGGTCGGCGCGCGGGCGACCGTCGCCGACAACCGCGGCAAGGACGCCACGCTGTCCCTGGTCGCGCCCTCGTCCACCGGCACGGTCAAGGTGACCGCGTCGGCCGGCACCGGGGGAGGCTCCCCGGTGACGAAGACGTACACGGTCAAGGGCGGTACGACGACGGAGGTGCGCCCGCCGGTGCCGGGCGGCCTGAAGGGCGCGTACGCGCTGACGGTGGAGCAGCTCTCCGGAGGCCCGGTGTACGGCGCGCGCACGCTCACCAGGCCGCAGGAGGGCGTCCCGATGTTCACCGTGCAGACGCTGTCCGACGACCGGGGGACGGTGTCGGTGCCGAAGGCGGGGCAGGACCTGTCGGTCCTTCAGAAGTAGGCCCGTGCTCCGTGGGGCCGCACGTGCCGTGCGGCCCCACGGAGCACCGGGCGCGGTGGCCGGGTCAGTCCTCGCCGTAGCGCGGGTCGACCGTCTCCGGGGTCAGCCCGAGCAGGTCGGCGACCTGTTCCACGACGACGTCGTGCACCAGGGCGGCCCGCTCGTCACGGCCCTTGGTGCGGATCTCGATGGGGCGCCGGTAGACGACGATGCGCGGCGGCCGGCCGTCGCGCGCGGGAACCGTGCCCCCCAGCGGCACGGGCTCGTCGCTCCAGGAGTCCGACCCGGACGGCGCGTCCGTACGCGGTACCTCCAGCACCAGGAACTCGACGTCGCCGAGCTGCGGCCAGCGGCGCTCCAGCCGCTCCACGGAGTCCTGGACCAGATCCGCGAAGAGTTCGGCGCGGCTCGCGGCGAGCGGCACCTGCGGAGGTGCCACGGGGCCGCGCATGCCCCTGCCGTGGCGGTCGCGGCGGCGTGGCCCGGGGCGCGTCGCACCGGGCGGTACGGGGTTGTCCATCACTGATGAAGCGTATGCCCCGCGCCCTTCCCGCGGCGGTCGTCCGGGCACCTGCCGGGGCCGCGCGCCGCAAAGGTGTGTCGCTCAATGACCATTCCAGCCAACCTTGTGCACGGATCCGTTTGCTTCCCCGATCGGCAAAGTCCAGACAAATGGCGGCAATTGTGTCGAGTGGTGACCGCATTCAACACCGTGCCCGTTCCGCCCGAAGACCGTCCGTGCAGGTCAGCCCGACGCTCCCGGGGACGCCTGTGGGCAGGATCACGGCACGACACGGTGGGGTGACCTGGGGGAGAGTCGTCGCGGCCCGCTCAAGAGTGCGGTACCGTCCAACGTCGTGAGCCCTGTACGTCGCTGTTCGCGCACCGCTTGCGGCCGACCCGCCGTCGCGACGCTGACGTACGTCTACGCCGACTCGACCGCGGTCCTCGGCCCGCTCGCCACCTACGCCGAACCCCACTGCTACGACCTGTGCGCCGAGCACTCGGAACGGCTGACCGCGCCCCGCGGCTGGGAGGTCGTCCGGCTCGCCGACGGCTCCGCCCCGGCCCGGCCCAGCGGCGACGACCTCGAAGCGCTCGCCAACGCCGTGCGGGAGGCCGCCCGGCCCCAGGAGCGCGCCGCCGAGGCCGGCGGCGGCTCGCGCACCGCGGACCCGATGGAGGTCGCGCGCCGCGGCCATCTGCGGGTGCTGCGCTCGCCGGACAACTGACGCGTCCCGGTCCCGCCGCCGGGCACCTTCGCCCGTCCGCCCGCCGGTGCTCCGGCCGCGCCACCACGGCCTCCTCCCCGCCGACGATCAGCTGCTCCGGGTAGTTTGGGGTCCCCGATAGGACACCAGGAGGGCCGGCCGTGGCTGCTGATCTGTCGCAGATCGTCAAGGCGTACGACGTACGCGGAGTGGTCCCGGACCAGTGGGACGAGCCGCTGGCCGAACTGTTCGGCGCCGCCTTCGTGCGTGTGACGGGCGCCGACGCGATCGTGACCGGCCACGACATGCGGCCCTCCTCGCCAGGCCTGGCGCACGCCTTCGCGCGCGGCGCGGCCGCCCAGGGCGCGGACGTCACCGAGATCGGCCTCTGCTCGACCGACCAGCTGTACTACGCATCGGGCGCACTGGACCTGCCGGGCGCCATGTTCACGGCCTCGCACAACCCCGCGCAGTACAACGGCATCAAGATGTGCCGCGCGGGTGCCGCCCCGGTCGGGCAGGACACGGGCCTGACCGACATCCGGCAGCTGGTGGAGTCCTGGACGGAGTCCGGCGCGCCGGAGCCGGCGGCCACCCGCGGAACGATCACCAAGCGCGACACGCTGGACGACTACGCGGCCCATCTGCGCTCCCTCGTCGACCTCACCGACATCCGCCCCCTCAAGGTCGTCGTCGACGCGGGCAACGGCATGGGCGGCCACACCGTGCCCACCGTCTTCGGCGGGCTGCCCCTGGACCTCGTCCCCATGTACTTCACCCTCGACGGCACCTTCCCCAACCACGAGGCCAACCCCCTCGACCCGAAGAACCTCGTCGACCTCCAGCAGCGCGTCCGCGAGGTGGGCGCGGACCTCGGCATCGCCTTCGACGGCGACGCCGACCGCTGCTTCGTCGTCGACGAGCACGGCGACCCGGTCTCCCCGTCCGCGATCACCGCGCTGGTGGCCTCCCGCGAGCTGGAGAGGAACGGCGGGCACGGCACCGTCATCCACAACCTGATCACGTCGTGGTCCGTGCCCGAGGTCGTGCGCGAGCACGGCGGCTCCCCGGTGCGCACCCGGGTGGGGCACTCCTTCATCAAGCAGGAGATGGCCGACAGCGGCGCGATCTTCGGCGGCGAGCACTCGGCGCACTACTACTTCCGCGACTTCTGGAACGCGGACACGGGCATGCTGGCCGCCCTGCACGTCCTCGCGGCCCTCGGCGGCCAGCCCGGGCCGCTGTCCGCCCTGGTCGCCCAGTACGACCGCTACGCCGGCTCCGGGGAGATCAACTCCACCGTCGACGACCAGGCGGGCCGCATCGCCGCGATCAGGGCCGCCTACGAGGGCCGCGAGGACGTCACCCTCGACGAGCTCGACGGCCTCACCGTCACCTCCACCGACTGGTGGTTCAACGTCCGCCCCTCCAACACGGAACCCCTCCTGCGCCTCAACGCGGAGGCCAGGGACGAGCCCACGATGGCGAAGATCCGGGACGAGGCCCTGGGGATCATCCGGGGCTGAACGCTCCGGAGCGTGCGTCGTCCGCCGCCGACCCTGGACGGTGCGCGGGCGGCCTTCCGTACGGATGTCGGGGCGTCCGCCGGGAGGTGAGCGCCCCGGGGAGCCCAGGGGGAGCGCGCCGGGGAGCCCAGGAGGGAGCCGTGCCGGGAGCCCCGGTCGGGAGCGGGCGCGAACGGCGCACACCCCGCACGCGCACGCCCCGCCCAGGCCCCCGCCGACCCGGCGTCCGGCCCCCCGCAGCGGTACGCTGACCGGGCCGCACCTTGTTGCTCTCGTGTTCGAAGGGACCCCCCAACATGCCGC
The DNA here is from genome assembly GCF_053593975.1 of Streptomyces sp. NPDC002004. Classification (NCBI taxonomy): domain Bacteria; kingdom Bacillati; phylum Actinomycetota; class Actinomycetes; order Kitasatosporales; family Streptomycetaceae; genus Streptomyces; species Streptomyces sp. NPDC002004. The sequence goes on along the minus strand of NZ_JBSFDP010000047.1, from coordinate 9,778 downwards.
TCGAAGCCGGCCTCCTCGAGATCCTGGCCTGCCCCGCCTGCCACTCCCCCCTCCAGGAGACGGCCCCGGAGCTGATCTGCACCAGCAAGGACTGCGGCCTGGCCTACCCCGTCCGGGACGGAATCCCCGTGCTCCTCGTCGACGAGGCCCGCCGCCCCGCGTGAGCGCCCGCAGCGCCGCGTCCGCGCGGCGCACCGCCTCGCGCAAGCGCATCGCACCGCCCGGTGCAACCGCACCGCACCGCCCCGCGTAAGCGAACCGCACCGCCAAGACCCGCGCCCGGCGATCGGAGGCCACCGCAATGCTGGACGAATCGCTGCTCGACGAGCCCGAGGAGCTCGCCCGGGCCGACCGCCGAGGCCTGCTGCGCGGCGCCGCCGAAGCCGGCGCCCGGGTCCGCACCGCCGTGCGGCACGCGGCCGAGGCCGGGGTCACCAGCCTCACCCCGGACGGCCGCCCCCGCGCCGTCATGATCGCGGGCCCCGGCGCCGCCGCCATCGGCGTCGCCGACCTCCTCGGCTCGCTCGCCGGCGGCGGCTGCCCGATCACCCGGCTCCACCCCACCGGCGTGGCGCCCGCGGCCGGAGCGCTCCGGTGGACCCTGCCCGGCTGGGCCGGCTCCCTCGACCTGCTGCTCATCGCCACTCCGGACGGCACCGAGCCGGGCCTCGGGCTCCTCGCCGACGATGCCTACCGGCACGGCTGCACCGTGGTCGCCGTGGCACCCGAGCAGTCACCGGTCGTGGAGGCCGTGCAGCGCGCCCACGGCATGTTCGTCCCCATGGCCGCCGCTCCCTACGAGGGGGAGGAGCCCGCAACCGCCTCCTCGCCCGGCGCCCTGTGGGCCCTGCTCACTCCGCTGCTCGCGCTCCTCGACCGGACGCACCTGATCCCGGCGCCCCCCGAGACACTGGAGCGGGTCGCCGACCGCCTCGACCACATGGCCGAACGCTGCGGCCCGGCCATCGCGACCTACGAGAACCCGGCCAAGACACTCGCCGCCGAGCTCGCCGACTCACTCCCGCTGATCTGGACCGAGGGCGGTTCCGCGGGTCCGGTGGGCCGCCGGTTCGCGGCCGCGCTCGCCGAGCTGGCCGGCCGCCCCGCCCTCACCGCCGAACTGCCCGAGGCGCTGCCCGCGCACGGAGTCCTGCTGGCCGGCGCACTGGCCGCGGCCGCCGACCCCGACGACTTCTTCCGCGACCGCGTCGCGGAGGCCCAGGCCCTGCACGCCCGCGTGGTGCTGCTCCGCGACCGGCTCGACGAGGGCCTCACCGCGGCCCCCGCGGCCCGTGAGCTCGCCCTCTCCCACGACACCGCGATCAGCGAAGTCGAACCGGACGACGGCAGCGATCTGGAGACCCTCGCGGAACTGATCGCGGTCACGGATTTCGCCGCCGTTTACCTGGCGCTCGCCTCGAAGTCCTGATCGCGACCCGGGGCCGTCCCACGATGACCGCGGCGCCGGCCCTCGGGCCCTTGCACGAGGAGCGGCGCCCGGAACCGCGCACGGCGAGCGACGCGGGGCACGACCCGAGGGGCCGTACACCGCGCCGCACCGGAACGGGGCGTGCCCCGTGGACCCGCGCGCCGTAGGCGACCCGGGACACCGGCCCGCGGATCCGCGTACCGCGCACGAACCGGGCCACGACCCGCGGACCGTACCGCGCGCGACCCGCGCACCCACGTACCGCACGAGGGCCTGCCCCGACCCGCGTACCGAATGGCGACCGGCCCCGACCCGCACACCGCACGACGACCGGCCCCGCACCGCACCGCACATCGAGAGAGAAGCAGAAGCCGCATGGACCGCCTCGCCAACACCATCCGCCCCTACGCCTGGGGCTCGACCACCGCGATCCCTCGGCTCCTGGGCGTCGAGCCGACCGGCGAGCCGCAGGCCGAGATGTGGATGGGTGCCCACCCGGGCGCGCCCTCGCGCACCGGGCGCGGCGCGCTGCACGAGGTGATCGACGCGGACCCGGCGCGCGAACTCGGCGAGCGGGCCGTCGCCAAGTTCGGCCCCCGCCTGCCGTTCCTGCTCAAGATCCTCGCCGCGGGCGCCCCCCTCTCGCTCCAGGTGCACCCGGACCTCGCACAGGCAAGGGAGGGGTACGAGGACGAGGAACTCCGCGGCATCCCCGTCGACGCCCCGCACCGCAACTACAAGGACGCCAACCACAAGCCCGAACTGATCTGCGCCCTCACGCCGTTCGACGGCCTGTGCGGCTTCCGCGAGCCGCTGGACGCCGCGGACGTCCTCGCCCGCCTCGACGTCGACTCGCTCAAGCCGTACGTCGACCTGCTGCACGCCCACCCCGAGGAGGCAGCGCTGCGCGAGGTCCTCACGGCCGTGCTGAGCGCCGACCGCGACGACATGGCCCGCACCGTGCACAGCACGGCCGAGGCCTGCCGCCGCCTGGCCGCCGAACTCGCGGGTGAAGCCGGCGAACTCGCGGGTGAAGCAGGCGAAGGAGCCGCGGGCGAGCGCGCAGCGGCCGCAGCGGCCGAGTACGAGGCGTACGCCTCGCTCGCCCACCACTTCCCCGGCGACCCCGGTGTCATCGCCGCCATGCTCCTCAACCACGTCCAACTCCAGCCCGGCGAAGCCCTGTTCCTCGGCGCCGGGGTCCCGCACGCCTACCTCAGCGGTCTCGGCGTCGAAATCATGGCCAACTCGGACAACGTGCTCCGCTGCGGCCTCACCCCGAAGCACGTCGACGTGCCGGAACTGCTGCGCGTGGTCCGCTTCGAGGCGGGTGACCCCGGAGTCCTGCGCCCCGAGGCCACCCCCGACGGCGAAGAGGTCTACGAGACGCCGATCGACGAATTCCGCCTCTCCCGCTACGTCCTGCCGGAAGGCGGCGGAGCCCACGACCTGACCGCCGGGACCCCGCAGGTCCTGCTCTGCACCTCCGGCTCGGTGCGCATCGCGGCCGAAGGCGCGGGCACCGGTGCTGGCGGGACGACGGCCGAAGAGGCGCTCGCACCCGGCCAGGCCGTCTTCGTCCCGGCGGACGAAAGGGTTGAAGCGTCCGGAGTCGGTACGGTTTTCCGGGCCACTGTGGTCGCCTGACGGCAACCAGACGCACCCCTCGGCCGCCCGCCCTGCAACAATGACCCACCGCAAAGGGCGGGCAAAGCCGCGCCCCGCGCGGCGAGGCACAGAGGCGAAGGCGAAGGGACACCCCGGACACATGAGCGCGTCAGGCGGGACCAAGGCGATCGTGGCGGCACTCGCCGCCAACCTCGCGATCGCGGTAGCGAAGTTCGTGGCGTTCCTCTTCAGCGGGTCGTCCTCGATGCTCGCCGAGGCCGTCCACTCCGTCGCCGACTCCGGCAACCAGGCGCTGTTGCTCGTCGGTGGCAAGAAGGCCACCCGCGCGGCGACCCCGCAGCACCCGTTCGGCTACGGCCGCGAACGCTTCATCTACGCCTTCCTGGTCTCGATCGTGCTCTTCTCGGTCGGCGGCATGTTCGCCCTCTACGAGGGCTACGAGAAGATCAACCACCCGCACCCCATCGACGACTGGTACTGGCCGATCGGCGTCCTGGTCTTCGCGATCGTCGCCGAGGGCTTCTCCTTCCGCACCGCCATCAAGGAGTCCAACACGCTGCGCGGCCAGAAGTCCTGGTCGCAGTTCATCCGGCACGCCAAGGCCCCCGAGCTCCCCGTCGTCCTGCTGGAGGACTTCGGCGCCCTCATCGGTCTGGTCCTCGCGCTCTTCGGCGTCGGCATCGCCCTCGCCACCGGCAACGGCGTCTGGGACGGCATCGGCACCCTCTGCATCGGCACCCTGCTCATCCTGATCGCGCTGGTGCTCGCCGCCGAGACCAAGTCCCTGCTGCTGGGCGAAGCCGCGGGACCGGAGGAGCTCGCCAGGATCGAGACCGCCATCGTGGACGGCGAGACGGTCCCGGGCATCATCCACATGCGCACGCTCCACCTCGGCCCCGAGGAACTCCTCGTCGCCGCGAAGATCGCCGTCCGCCACGACGACACCGCCGGACAGGTCGCGGACGCCATCAATGCCGCCGAGGCGCGTGTCCGCGAGGCCGTCCCGATCGCCCGAGTGATCTACCTTGAGCCCGACATCTACAGCGAGGCCGAGGCCGCCAAGGGCCCGGACCCGGCGGCGACCCCCGGCGGCCCTGGTCCCTCCACCCCCGACGACCACGGCCACTGACCCCCACCGCAACCCGCGGCTCCCCCTCTTCCTCCACCCGCCCCGAGCCCCGCGCTCCCTCGCCCGGCACACCCTCGGACCTCCCACGGAACGCGCTCGGACCTCCCGCGCAACGCCTCCGGCACACCCCGGACCCTCCGTCGGCGGGCCGGGGCGGCGCGAGGCGGACTGGGGCCCGCCGCGGCGTCCGGTGTAGATTCGTGCCCAGTGCCAGACGTCGCTGCTGATGGCGGTCGGGCGGCCCGCCGACGGGCCGGTCGAGGGAGAGAGGGCCTCCGACGGACTGCGCTGCGCGCCGCGGACCCGTGTGTGCGCCCGTTCCCCGGGCGCGCCTGCCCGCCGTCGCGCAGTCCAGCCGTACCCACCTCGACCCACCACGAGGAGCAGCTCGCATGTCGACTGTCGAGAACCGACAGGACTTCAAGGTCGCCGACCTGTCCCTGGCCGAGTTCGGCCGCAAGGAGATCACCCTCGCCGAGCACGAGATGCCGGGCCTGATGGCGATCCGCAAGGAGTACGCCGAGGCGCAGCCGCTCGCCGGCGCCCGTATCACCGGCTCCCTGCACATGACCGTGCAGACGGCGGTGCTGATCGAGACCCTGGCCGCGCTCGGCGCGCAGGTCCGCTGGGCCTCCTGCAACATCTTTTCCACCCAGGACCACGCGGCCGCGGCCATCGCCGTCGGCCCGAACGGCACCCCGGACAACCCCCAGGGCATCCCCGTCTTCGCCTGGAAGGGCGAGACGCTGGAGGAGTACTGGTGGTGCACCGAGCAGGCGCTGACCTGGCCGGACAGCCCCACCGGCGGCCCGAACATGATCCTGGACGACGGTGGTGACGCCACCCTGCTCGTCCACAAGGGCGTCGAGTACGAGAAGGACGGCAAGGTCCCCTCCGTCGACACCGCCGAGTCCGACGAGCACCGCGTCATCCTCGAGCTGCTGACCCGCACGGTCGCGGAGAGCCCGCAGAAGTGGACCCGGCTGGCGTCCGAGATCCGCGGTGTCACCGAGGAGACCACGACCGGCGTGCACCGCCTGTACGAGATGCAGCGCGACGGTGTCCTGCTGTTCCCGGCGATCAACGTCAACGACGCGGTCACCAAGTCGAAGTTCGACAACAAGTACGGCTGCCGCCACTCGCTGGTCGACGGCATCAACCGTGCCACCGACGTGCTGATCGGCGGCAAGACCGTCGTCGTGTGCGGCTACGGCGACGTGGGCAAGGGCTGCGCGGAGTCGCTCCGCGGGCAGGGCGCCCGGGTGATCGTCACCGAGATCGACCCGATCTGCGCGCTGCAGGCGGCGATGGACGGCTACCAGGTCACGACCCTCGACGAGGTCGTCGACAAGGCCGACATCTTCGTCACGACGACCGGCAACAAGGACATCATCATGGCCGCGGACATGGCCAAGATGAAGCACCAGGCCATCGTCGGCAACATCGGCCACTTCGACAACGAGATCGACATGGCCGGTCTGGCGAAGGTTCCCGGCATCGTCAAGGACGAGGTCAAGCCGCAGGTCCACACCTGGACCTTCCCGGACGGCAAGGTGATCATCGTGCTGTCCGAGGGCCGCCTGCTGAACCTCGGCAACGCCACCGGTCACCCCTCGTTCGTGATGTCGAACTCGTTCGCGGACCAGACCCTGGCCCAGATCGAGCTGTTCACCAAGCCCGACGAGTACCCCACCGGCGTCTACGTGCTGCCCAAGCACCTCGACGAGAAGGTCGCCCGCCTCCACCTCGACTCGCTCGGCGTCAAGCTCACCACCCTGCGCCCCGAGCAGGCCGCCTACATCGGCGTCGAGGTCGACGGCCCGTTCAAGCCGGACCACTACCGGTACTGACGGCCCGGCCACCGGTACGCACGGCGTACGTACCGAACGGCCCGACCGAGGCGCGCGCCGGCTCACTCCGGCCCGCACCTCTGCCACCAGGTCCGAGGCAGGCCCCCGCACCCCCGTGCCGGGGGCCTGCCCCTTTTACCGGACCGGTTTTACCGGACCGGCCTAGCCAGGACCGTTTGTCGCCGGCCCGGCCACCGAGACCGCACCGGACGACCGGCCTCCGACGCCCCGGAAGACCCAGGACTGCCCCCATGCCCCGCGGCCGCTATTCGCTCCACGATCCGCACGATCACACCCCCCTCGGCGAAGAACACTTCCACTGCGCCCCCGGTCCTTCCGGCTGGCGCTACGTCGCCCAGCGCACCGCCCCGTCCGGCGACCACATCGGCTCCGTCGACCTCGCCCTCGACGAACTCGGCCGGCCCATCCGCCTCGAACTTCACGCCGCGAGCTGGCAGGTCCGCGGCGCCGCCCTCGACGGCGTCACCTGGGTCCGCACGGACCCCACCGGCACCCACGCCACGGAGGGCAACGTCCGCGCCCACGCCTTCACCGGCACCTCCCCGGCCTTCCTCGTCGCGATCTCCCGGCTCCTGCGCCTCACCCCCGATTCCTCCGCGACCCGGGTACGACTCGTCGCCTTCACGGACCCCGTCCTGGCTCCCCGCACACTCGACCAGTCCTGGGCCCTGCTGAAGAGAGAAACACACGCCACTGACAACGCCCCGCTGATCGTGGACGAATACCGGGTCACCGCCCTGGACACAGGGGAGCAGCACACGGTCCACCTGGCGGGCGACGTGGTCCTCGCCGCCCCCGGCATCGAGCTGGAGGATCTGGAGACACCCCCGTCGGCGTTCCACTGACGCACCGACGGCGCAGGCATGGGGAGGGGCGCGAGGCGAACGGGCGGGCCGCCCCACCAGAGCACGCGCCCCTCAGCAGGCGGCGCGGCCCACGCCGGGGCGCGCCCCTGATCCTGTGGCGCGCCCCGAGGCCGGCTGCCCGTACCCGCGCGGGCCGCGCACCCGTACTAGGCGGGAGGCGCGAACCCCGTGGACGGCGGCCGCCGGTCCGCGTCACGCGTCTGCTCGACCGGGCCACCCGCCCCCTCGCCCACCGCGCCGGGCCGGTCCTCGGCACCCCGATCCGCGGACGCGCCGCGCCGGCCGTCGGGAGCACCGGGCCGATCCGCGGGCGCTCCGGCCGAACCCGCTGGCACGGCGGCCCCGTCCGAATCCGCATCCACCCGAGCGGCCGCATCGGCCTGAACCGGCGTCTCCGCCCGGCCCGCGGACGACGGCACCCCGTGCACGGACGGCACCGCCCCGCCCTCGTACCCGGCAAAGTCGCCTGCCGGTACGGCACCCGTCGGAACCGGTCCCGCCGACGCGCCGTGGCCCGCCGCCACGCCCTCGCCGCCCGCACCACGCGCCCCGAAGGCCCGCCGCGCGTCCCGCGACTGGCGCTCGTGCACCACGGCCGCCAGATACGCGGCAGCCGGAACCCCGGACGGAGCCGGAACCCCCGTACGCGCCACCAGATCGGCCGCCAGCCGCTCCGCCATCACCCCGCCCACCTGCGGATCCAGCTGCCCCATCCGCGTCAGGTACTGCCGGATCGCCAGCCACAGACCGTCCGGAACCCCGGACAGATCGAGCCCGGTGAACCGGCCCGCCAGCCACGGCGGCGGTGGCGGCACGACCCCCGCACGAGCTGCCGGTATCCGCTCCCGCACCACGAGCGTGCCCGCGAACACATCCCCCACGCGCCGCCCCCGCGCCGACACCAGCGACGCGATACAGGCCACCACGCCGAGCGTCAGCAGGATCTCGACGACCCCCACCGCCCCCCGCACCAGGGCGTGCCGGAAGCGGATCGGGCCTCCGTCGTCGCGCACCACCCGCAGCCCGCACGCCGCCTTTCCCAGCGACCGTCCGTGGCTGAGCGTCTCCACCGCGATGGGCCCGCCCACCAGCACCAGCAGGAACGCCGCGACGGCTATCGCGGCCTGCGCGGCACCGTCGAGCGACGCCGTCGCCGCCACCAGGCCGATCATGACCAGGATGTAGACGGCCCAGACGACCAACAGATCCAGCAGCGCGGACAGCATCCGGCTCGGCAGCTTCGCCGGACTCAACTCCAGCGCCACCGCTTCGCCCGTCACGAGCTCACTCACGCCCACCGCGCTCCTTCTCCCCGACTCCGCCCTGGCCTGCCCAGAGGACCGTCAGTCTGCCAAGCTGAACCCGCATCGCGCCGCAGTACGAAAACCCGAGGAGCAGCCGAACCCATGGACCTCGACGTCTTCGTCTCCGCCCACCGGGCGGAGTGGGACCGCCTGGACGACCTGCTGCGCCGCCGGCGCCGTCTCACGGGCGCCGAGGCCGACGAACTCGTCGCCCTCTACCAACGCACCGCCACACACCTCTCCGTGGTCCGCTCCACCACACCGGACCCTCAGCTCACCGGACGCCTGACGCAGCTGGTGGCCCGCGCGCGCAGTGCCGTCACGGGCACCCGCCGCGCGTCGTGGCGCGACGCCACCCGCTTCCTGACCCAGGGGTTCCCCGCGGCGGTGTACCGCAGCCGCCACTGGTGGGTGCCCACCGCTCTGCTGTCGACGGTCATCGCGGTCCTCCTGGGCTGGTGGATAGGCACCCACCCCGAGGTGCAGGCCTCCATAGGCGCCCCGTCGCGGCTCCGCGACCTGACCCGCCCCGGCGGTGAGTACGAGACGTACTACTCGAGCCACCCGGCCGCCTCCTTCGCCGCCCAGGTCTGGACGAACAACGCCGAGGCCGCCGCCATGTGCCTCGTCCTGGGCGCCTTCCTCTGCTTCCCGGTCGTCTGGATCCTCTTCGAGAACATGCTGAACCTCGGCGTCGGCATCGGCCTGATGTCCTCCGTCGGCCGGCTCGACACCTTCCTCGGGCTGGTCCTCCCGCACGGCCTGCTGGAACTGACGGCCGTGTTCGTGGCCGCAGGTACGGGGCTGCGTCTCGGCTGGACCCTCATCGACCCGGGACCGCGCACCCGTCGAACGGCGCTCGCCCAGGAGGGCCGCGCCGCCATCGGCATGGCGATAGGCCTCGCCCTGGTGCTCTTCGTCTCGGGCGCGATCGAGGGGTTCGTGACCCCTTCCGGCCTGCCCACGTGGGTGCGCATCGGCATCGGCATCGTCGCCGAGCTGGCCTTCCTGGCCTACGTCTTCGTGCTGGGCGGCCGTGCCGCGCGCGCGGGTGAGACGGGCGACCTGGACCCGACGGAGCGAAGCGCAGAGCTCCCCACGGCCGCTTGATGTGCGAGTACCGCCGTCGAGCTGCTAGTGTCCTCTTCGCCCCGCAGGCCCATTGACACGGGCCGGTCGGGGAGGTAGATTCGAACAGTTGCCTGGAGCGAGACCGCTCGGAGCAACCATCAAATCTGCAGGCTCATCGGACACTTGATTCGATGATGCCCATCCGATTAATCAGGAATCGACCGCCGGTTCGTCCGGCCAAAAACTTCTGATAAAGTCGGAAACGCCGAAAGGGAGTCGAGAGACAACCGAAAAGGCACGGCCCTCCAACGGCCACCGGAAATGAATTCCGACCGGGAACGGAACGGAAAACGGATCTGGTAAGGTTGGAAACACCGAAGGGAAGCCCGGAGGAAAGCCCGAGAGGGTGAGTACAAAGGAAGCGTCCGTTCCTTGAGAACTCAACAGCGTGCCAAAAATCAACGCCAGATATGTTGATA
>NZ_JBSFDP010000046.1:0-39800 GCF_053593975.1 Streptomyces sp. NPDC002004 | reverse complement strand
GCCCGGCGGGCTGGCCGACAGGCGGCCCGGCGGGCTGGCCGACAGGCGGCCCGGCGGGCTGGCCGACAGGCGGCCCGGCGGGCTGGCGGGCTGGCGGGCTGGCGGGCTGGCGGGCTGGCGGGCTGGCGGGTCATCCACCCACCTGATACCCACGGCCGTGTGCAAAGGTCCGAGGCCTCGCAGTCGCGCAGGGTACGCCTCGCGACGTGGCGAGGCAGGCGCAACCCTCCAGGACAGCCCCGCGCAGCACCAGCCAGTGATTCGCAGGCAGACCACACTCGACGAAGGCTGGTCGGCCCCCGCCGCACAGTGGCCCTACAGAATCTGGGCAGCTGCCGCGTCCAGGAACCTGTCCAAGGCGAGCCGCGCGGCTCTGCCGCGCTCGGCCCGGTCCTGTTCGTTCCGCGCGAGGTTCACCACGGTGGCGGCGTCCAGAGCGTCCTGGGCGAACCGGCTCAGGCCCAAGTCGCCGCACAGGAGCCGCACACGGCACAGCGCCGCGGTGGCATCCGCCCGAAGCCGGTAGGACTCCTCTCGTGCCTTCACGAACTCTGCGCTGGTGGGATCCGCCTGTTCCAGATGCCAGCGGTCGTTCTGGCTCCGCCGGAAGTCGGTGAGGGCGGCCGCCAGTTCGCTGTATGCGCTGGTCCGTTCGTGCCTCAGCTGCTGGCTTCGGGTGAATCGTTCGCTCTGCCTGGCGATGTGCCGTTGAAAAGTGAAAGTGAGCGTGGAACCGGCAAGGGTGCCGAACACGGCGACCAGGCTTGTCAGCACGGGATTCATGACCGCAGGCTCTCGCGCGAGGACGAGTACGGACAGGGCGCCCGGCGGAGCGGGGAGCCGCACGCAGACCCGTCTTCCCCCGGGCCAGCGACGGCGGCGCCTCTGGGCACGCCTGAGGCCCGAGGGCGAGCCCGGGCAAGACTGCCGGCTACATCGCCTCATGGCCAGGGAAACCATCCGCACCCCCTGCCGACGATCAGCTTCCCCACCCGCGCGCCTGACCGGACTGCTCGCCACCAGGAGCTGACGCGATCACGGCCCGGCGTGCCAGTCCCGCTCCAGATCGTCTGTGTCGCATAGGCTGCGAAGACGCCCATGCTGGCCTCCTGGGTAACGCGCGCGCGAGAGAGAACGCCTCCTGGCGGTGGCTCTTCGCGTCGGCCCGGATGGCGCGGCTGCCGGATGCGAGAAGGGGTGTGCCATGAGGTCCCCAGGCGTGCACCTACGGGAGATCACCGACGACAATCGGGACGCTGTTCGTGCCCTCCGGGTCCGACGTGACCAGAAGCAGTTCGTCGCCTCCGTGTCCAGGTCGCTCAAGGAGGCGGCGAAGAAACCGGAGGCCAATCCCTGGTACCGCGCCGTGTACCGCGGCGACGAGCCGGTCGGCTTCGTGATGCTGTCGTGGAAACCCCCGGCCGGCCCTTTCCAAGGGCGGCACTTCATCTGGCGCCTCCTCGTCGACAAGCGGTACCAGAAGCGAGGGATCGGCCAAGAGGCGCTCGCACAGGTCGCCGCCCTGGTGCGCGCGGACGGCGCGACCGAGCTGCTGACCAGCTACGAGCCCGGCGACGGCGAACCGTGGCCCTTCTACCAGAAGTTCGGCTTCGAGCCGACCGGGGAGATCGACGACGGCGAAATCGTTCTGCGGCTCACTTTCCCGGATCGGTGATCGTCGAGCCGAGCATGCCCTCGCCGTGATGTGCAGCAACACCGTGGCCTCCCCACCGTCCGAGTGCACCGCTGGGAGGCAGTCCCCGTTCTCGAACACCACGATGTTCGAGAACGGGTCGACGGGCACAAGGCGTTCCGCGCGATGCGTCCGGTGGACAGCCGCCGTCCCGGGCGGGCGCGGTGTCCTCGGTCATTCCGTGTCCGCCTTGTCGAGCCCGGTTGATCGAGGTTTCGCGGCGCCGGCAGCCGCGAGGACGGAGGCGGCTTGCTGTCAGGCCAGGACCCGGTCGAAGCCGATGGGAAGGTGCCGTGGTCCGCGCAGCACGGCACTGCTGCGGTAGGGCGGCGGATCCGCGAGCAGGCGTGCGTTGTCGAGCCGGCGGACGAGTTCGGTCAGCGCGATCTGCGCTTCCAGACGGGCCAGCGGTGCCCCGAAGCAGCTGTGCACACCACTGCCGAACCCGAGGTGCTCGATGTCGGGGCGATCGGGGTCGAAGCGGTCCGGGTCGGGGAACCGCAGCGGGTCGCGGTTCCCCGACGCGAGCACCAGGGCGATGGTGGATCCCTTCGGGATCGTGAGGTCTCCGATCTCGATGTCCGTCAGTGCGCCCCGTCTCGGAATGATCTGCACCGGCGGCTCGAAGCGGAGCAGTTCCTCGACCAGCCGTGGTGCACGCTCGGGCTCCCGGCGCAGCTGCTCCCACTGGTCCGGCCGCCGCAGCAGGGTGAGCATGCCGTTGGTGATGAGGTTGACCGTGGTCTCGTGGCCGGCGATGAGCAGCAGGACCGCGGTGACCACGAGTTCGAGACGGCTGAGCGGGCCGCCCTTGCCCCCGTCGTCCGTGGCGAGTCGGAAGAGCATGCCGTCCTCGGTCTTCCCGGCGCCCTTCTCGATGAGCTCGTTGATGTAGAAGGCGAGTTCCTTTCGGGTCTCGGCGCCTTCCTGGATTCTGATGGACGGGTCCTCGCCGGGCCTGGGGTCGATCGAGGCGACCAGTTTGTCGGCCCAGGTCCGGAAGCGCGGTTCGTCCTCGTGCGGGACGCCCAGCAGCCGGCAGATGACGGTCACGGGGAAGGGGTAGGCGAACGCGTCGACCAGGTCGACCTCTCCCCCGTCCGGGAAGGCGTCGATCAGCTTCGCGACCGTGGCCTCGAGTTCCTGCTGCATGTCCACGATCAGGGTGGGCGAGTGCGGGGGACCGAACTGCCGCATGGCCAGAGCGCGGATACGGTCGTGCTCCGGCGGGTCCATCCCGATGAAGCTCGGCGGGAACTGTCCTCCGGACGCGGCCTCCTGGTCGGCATGGGTGGAGGTGACGCGGGGGTCATGGAGCAGCGCCAGGATCTCGTGGTAGGTGCTGACGGCGTAGGTGCCGTCCTCCTGCCGGGAGACCGGTGTCCGGCGGAGCTCGGCGTACAGGGGATAGGGATCGGCTCGGCTTCCGTAGTCGAGGATCTGTCGCATCAGGGTTTCGCTGCCCATGTCGCCTCTCCTTTCGCCCCGGGCCGGTGCCGGAGGTACCCGGTGCGTCCGGCATTCTGACCGGGATCGAGGGCCGTGCGGGCTACCCGTGGCTGGGGCAGCGCAGGACGTCACCTGACCGGCTCACACGGGTACGCATTCGCCGGGGCTGACCGGGAGGACCTTCGGCGGATACATCACCGCCCGCCACGACTGTGAGGATGTTCAGGTACCGCTCCTGACGGTGGCTCACTGTCCCGGCCCATCGCAGCCGGTGTCCCGGATCAGCAGTGACCGCTCCCCGACCCCGTCGTCCCACCCGGTCGGCCCATCGACCGCGGGGCGGTGGCGCCGGTTGCCCGAGGGGTGGACGGCACGTCGCCATCCAGGTCGCCGCGAAGAGCGGCGCGGGCGAAGGCCACCATGGAGGCCAGGAGCAGCAGCGCAAGCGGCCCCCAGATCGCGGGGATCGCCCATAGCGGCCAGTCGTTGGCGTCCTGCACCCAGAGTGTCAGGATGGCCGCGACACCCATGCCCATGCCGTGCCAGCGCACTGTGGTCGCCGCTGTCGCGTGACGCCGGTCGCCCGACGCGAAGAGTGGCCACAACCCACCGACCAGGGCGGTCAGGCCGAAGGAGAGACAGGCCAGCGCACCGCCGAGTCGGTCCTCGGGCCATTCCACCGGACCGGAGGACGTCTGCTGTCGCCGCCCCGCGGCATCTTCTACCCGGACGACCTGCCCGTGCCAGATCAGGCCGACGACCTTGTCGCCGGGCTCCATCTCCGACACCACCGGAACGGTCTGACGGAACGTCACTTTCCATGGCTTACCGGACGGGAGCAACAGCTCCGCCTCCGGCGACGCGCCCCGCTCTCCCGTGTGCGGGTCGGCCGTGCGAACGGTGAACTTCTGCTGCCACAGGCACCCTGACGCCTTCACCGGGACGGACGCGCACTTCGGCGCGGCACGGAACTCCCGCTCCCGCTCCAGCGCTCCGCGGATCTCGAAGGCCATGGCCGCCCCCAGGACGAGTGCCACGACGGCGATCAGCAGCCATGCCACCGTCCCTGTCGCCTTGTGCTCCGCCGACCCCACCGTGCCCCCATCACCTTTCCCATGAACTCCCGCACGGATATTTGAACATGTCCGCCAATGGCGGCTCGTACCTGCTACCGGAGACAGAGGGGGTGGTGCAACAGGTCCAGACACGCGATCGCGCGCAAAGGGCCGTTCCCACCGACTAAGCGGCACTGACAGTGCCGCTCCCCCTTGCGGTGTCCGCGGTCTGCCAAAGGCGGTCGGTCCGGAAGCCGTCAGACCTCGCCGGAGCCGTACCGGTCGGTTCTCGCGCTTCGCCGTACTCCACGCCCGCCCACCCTGCGCCCGTCCACGGTGTACGAACGCCGCCTTTTCTCGGGCCCTTTGACAAATCTGCACGTCCGTCACCCACTCACCTAGGCTGTCCGCTGCAGAGGAGAACGGCATCTCCGGGAGAGCCAATGTTCAATGACTTCAGCTACGAATTGGGCCGCCGAGACCTCTCACGGTTCAAGGAGCGCCCCCCGCAGGAGACGTTCACGGCATTCGATCTGGAGTGGGATCTGCTGCCTGACGTCTGGCCCGGAAACGCGGTCGCCACGGGGCTGTTCACCACTTGGCTGCCGTACGAGGAAGCCGACTCCTTCCTCGAAATCGGCTGCGGAGCCGGGGTCACCGCGGTCATGGCGGCTCTGGGCGGCTGCTCTCGCGTGTGTGCGCTCGACATCAGCCCCGCGGCGGTCGAGAATTCCAGACTGAACGCCCGCCGTCATGGCGTGGACAAGAAACTCACCATTCTGCAGAGCGACCTGTTCTCCGGAATCGGCGGGTCCAGCACGTTCGATCTGGTCTACTGGAATTCGCCGTTCGTCGAGGCGCCGGCCGACCATCGGTACGAGAGCCAGATCGACTACGCCGCCTTCGATGCCGGCTATGCCATGCACCAGAGGTTCTTCACCGACGCGGGCCGCTACCTGGCCGACGACGCGCGCATCTTCCTCGGCTTCAGCGAAACTCTGGGCAACGCGGCGCGAGTCGGGGAGCTCTCCGCGCGAGCCGGATTCACCTCCTCCGTGTACCGGCAGGAGGTGCTCAGCCTGCCTGTCGGCCCTCCCGGTGCGGGAGGCTCCGACAGCGAGAACCACCAGATGGACATCGACTACGTGCTCTACGAGTTCCACCGGTCATGACCGAGGCCGTGACGAAGAGCGCCGATCCCGATCTGTGAGTCGGCGGTGGCGATGGTGAGGAGCGTCCGGAACTGTTCGGCGACTCCGCGGGCCGTCACCGCCTCGAAGAGTTCGCTGTTGTACTCCAGGCGGCCGGAGTAACTGTCCTCGTCCCGGCTGATGCTCAGGGACAGGTCGACCTTCGCAGTCGCGGTGTCGCCGAACTCCCTGTCCACCTCGCATCCCGGCAGGATCAGCCCGCTCCCCTCGGCGTCCTGGTAGGCGAGCATGAGCTGGAAGAGCGGATTGAACCCCGGATCACGCACGGGGTTCAGCTCTTCGACCAGCACGTCGAACGGCACGTCCCGGTGAGCCATGACGTTCCTGCTCTCGTCGCGCGCCCTGTGCACCAATTCCCGGAAGGCCGGCGCACGGGACATGTCCACACGATGAACGACCGTGTTCGCGAACATCCCGATGAGCCGATAGTCGCTCTCCTCGTGCCGGCTCGTCACCGGCGTACCGATCACGGCTTCGGCCGCCCCTCCGCGCACATGGATCAGCGCCGCAAAGGCCGCCAGCAGCACGGCGAACGGAGTCGCACGGCATGCCCGGGCCAGCAGGCCGATACGCTCGGCCACCGGCGGCTCGATGCGGAAGCGCACATGCCCGCCGGCGAACCCCTGCACGGCCGGACGTGGACGGTCGGCCGGAAGGGTCGCGGGCGAGGGGACGTCGGCGAGCCGCTTGCGCCAGTAGTCCACCGCCCGGCAGAGCGACGGCTCCGCGAGCCGGGACGCCTGCCGCTCGGCGAAGTCGGCGTACTGCTCCGGCAGCGGCGGCAGTTCGGGGGGCACACCCTCGCACCAGGACCGGTAGCAGGCCGACAGCTCGCTCTCCAGAACGTGAAGCGACCCGCCATCGCACGCGATGTGATGGAGAGTGAGGCACAGCAGATGGCAACGGGGTGACAGCCGCAGCAGCAGCGGCCGGATCATCAGGTGGCGGGCCAGGTCGAAGGGCCGTCGGCCCTCCTCGGTGGCCAGCCGCTGCGCCTCGGCGAGCGGATCCTCGTGACCCGAGACATCCACGACGCCGATCCTCACCGGCTCCGCAGGCCGCACGAGCTGCCGCAGGACCCCTGACCGCACGCGGTAGACGGTGCGCAGGACGTCATGCCGGCGGACCACCTCGCTCAGCGAGCGTTCCAGCGCCACGACGTCCGGTTCGCCGTGGAGGCGGTAGATCAGCGGGATCGTATAGGCGGCGGTCCCCGCACAGAGCCGGTCGAGGACCCAGACACTCCGCTGTGCGGGCGAGACCTCGCGGTCATCGGTCACGGGAGACCTCGGTGGCCAGCCGCAGAACCGTGGGGTCGTAGAGGAAGTCGCCCAGTTCGATCTGTGCGGTGAACCTGTCGTTCACGCGGGAGACCAGGCGCATCGCCAGCAGCGAGTGCCCGCCGAGCGCGAAGAAGTCGTCGGTCACTCCCACCGAGCCGAGACCGAGCATCTCCGCGGTGAGCGCGGCCAGATCCCGCTCCAGGTCGGTGCGCGGTGCCACCGCGGCGGAGTCCGGACCGTCCGCCGGAACCGGAGGCAGTGCGGCCCTGTCCACCTTGCCGCTGGCGGTGAACGGCAGGCCGGGTGAGACCACGAAGGCTGACGGAATCATCCACTCGGGCAGCCGCCCGGCGAGGTACTCTCGCAGCCCGGTGGGCACGCTCGCGGACTCGGCCGGCACCACATGGGCGACCAGTCGGCGTTCGCCCGCCGTCCCGTCCGGGACCACGGCCGCCTGTCGTACGTCGGGGTGCGCACCCAGGACCGCTTCCACCTCGCCCGGCTCGACGCGGTAGCCGCGGATCTTGACCTGGTTGTCGACACGGCCCAGGAAGTCGAGGGTCCCGTTCGCAAGGACCCGCACCCTGTCCCCGGTGCGGTACATCGTCGCCCCGTCCTGCGTGGCGAAGGGGTCGGGCAGGAACTGCTCCTCGGTCTCCTCGGGCCGCCCCGCATACCCCCTGGCCACACCCGGGCCGCCGATGAACAGTTCGCCGGCCGCCCCGTCCGGTACGGGTTCCAGGTCCGCGTCGAGCACGTAGCACCGGGTGTTCGCGATCGGCGCGCCGATCGGTACCGACGTGGCGTCCGCCGGAACCGACCCGATCGGCCCGCAGACCGCGAAGGTGGTCGCTTCCGTAGGGCCGTAGGCGTTCAGGAAACGGTCGGGGCGCGCGGACGCCGGGCTCTCCACCAGCTGACGTGCCCGGGAGACACTCACCACGTCCCCGCCCACCAGCAGGTTCCTCAGACCGCCGAAGGTGTCGGGCCGGTCGCTCATCACCTCGGTGAACAGCGCCGCGGTGAGAAACAGGGTGGTGATGCGGTACGACGCCAGCGCCCGGCGCAGCTCACCGGGGGCCAGGACCGTCTCCGCGGGAATCACGCCTAGTGTGCCGCCGTTCAGCAGCGCACCCCAGACCTCGAAGGTGAAGACGTCGAACGACGGGTCCGCGACCTGGGCGATGCGCTCGTCGGGTCCGAGGTCCACGTAGTCGGTGTCGCAGACCAGGCGCAGCACCGAGCGGTGTTCGATCATGACCCCTTTGGGCCTGCCCGTCGATCCGGACGTGAACAGGACGTACGCCAGGGAGCGGGGGCCCGCCGATAGCGGTACGGGCTCGGTCCTGTCCTGCTCTGCGGCCCGGCGGAGCTCCTCCCCCGTGACGACGACCGTCGCATCGGTGTCGGCCAGCATGTCCTGCTGCCGCTGCCGGGGATAGCCGGGGTTCACGGGCACATAGGCACCGCCCGCCTTGAGGATGGCGAGGAGGGCCGTGACCAGTTCATGGCCACGCTCCAGCAGCACGCCCACCCGGGTCTCGGCGCTTACGCCGCGGTCGCGCAGCAGGTGGGCGAGCCGGTTCGAGCGCTCGTCGAGCTCGGTGTACGTGAGGGTGTGCTCGCCGTCGACGACGGCGATCGCCCGGGGGTACGCCCGCACCTGTTCGGCGAAGCGTGCCGGGATCGACGACTCGGCTGGAAAGGGTGTCGTGGCACCACGCAATATGCCCAATGGGGTTCCTCCAGTCAGCGGTTCGGAGTGCCGGTATCGGGACTCGGCCGGCTGGTCGGCCATGTCGCCGTGTGCGGCCGCAGCGGCGTGGGGTCAGGGTGACGCCGCATCGGCGGTTTCCGCGGCGAGTGCTCGCAGCGCCCGCCGGTCCGTCTTGCCGTTGGCGTTGAGGGGCATGGCCTTGAGGTGCAGAAACCGGCGCGGCACCAGATGGATCGGCAGGCTCGCACGCAGGGCGCGCACCAGATCGCGCCGCGGCACGGGCTGCCCCGTGTAGCAGGCGACGAGCTCGGCCACGCCGTCACGGTGGGCGGCGACCACGACGGCGTCGTTCACCTCGGGCAACAGCCGCAGCGCCGCTTCCACTTCGCCCGGTTCCACTCGGAAGCCCCGGATCTTCAGCTGGTCGTCCAGCCGCCCCAGATGGACCAGCTGTCCGTCCTCCAGCCCGACCCGGTCTCCCGTGCGGAAGTAGTGCTCGGGACCTGGTCGACCGGTGTCCGGGTGACCGAGGAAGCGTCCCGCGTCGTCCTGCGCGTCCAGATAGCCGTCGAATCGCTGGGGGCCACGGATGCACAGCTCGCCGGTCTCCTTGACGATCAGATGCTCCAGACCGTCGTAGATGCGGCCGATGGGCACGGTGCCGTTGGCGGTGCGCGGCCATGCGCGGGCGTCGCGGGGCAGCCGGAACACCGCACATCCGACGGAGACTTCGCTGGGCCCGTAGCCGTTGTCGACGGTGGAGTCCGGTACCACGTCGAGCCAGGCCCGCACCTGGTCGTACGTGAGCTGTTCGCCGCCGAAATAGCTGTGGCGCAGCGTGGTCGGCCGCCCCGAGGAGAGCCTGCCGAGCTGGGCGCTGACCGACACGGCCGAAGGCACCGAGAACCAGTGCGTCAGCCTCCGGCCCGCCACGTAGTCGATCGGGCTGAACATCTCGGTCCGGTTCGGCACAACCAGCACCGCTCCGCCGCCCCAGGTGACGAAGAGGTCATGGACGGAAGGGTCGAAGGTCAGGTCGAAGGTGTGCGACATACGGCACCCGGGGGCGACCGCGTGGCGGGCGATGGAGTGCCGGACGAAGGGCAGAACGTGACGGTGCTTGATCGGTATGCCCTTGGGGCGACCGGTCGTGCCCGAGGTGAACAGCACATAGGCCGGCCGCTCCGGATCCGCCCGGTGCGCCGGCAGTCGGCCCCTCGGCGACGCGGCCAGCACGTCGTCGTCGGTCAGCGACAGGACGGGAAGGCCGTCCGTCCACTCCCGTCCACGGCGGTCCCACACGGTCGCGTCGGCCACCACCAGGTCCACATCGGCCTGCTGGCACATGCGCCGGCTGCGTGAGGCGGGGTGGTCGGGGTTCAGGGGCACGACGGCTGCGCCGAGCCGCAGCGCGGCCAGGTAACCGGCGAAGGCCACCGTGCTGCGCGTGGCGAACAGGCCCACCCGCGCCGCCGAGGGGTGTGCGTCCCGGATGAGTTCGGCGACCGCTTCCGCGGTGCGCTCGAGGCGACGGTAGGTCAGTGTCCGGTCCGGCAATTCGACGGCGGGAGCGTCGGGTTGGCGGTCGGCGGTGCCCGCGAACACCTGGTAGAGGGTCCCGGTCACAGGTCCCCCGCCAGCAGTTCCACCTGGGCGCGCACCGTGTAGTGCCGGAACAGGTCCGTGGCCTGCAGGCTGTGGCCGGTCAGTCCTCGCAGCTCCTCCCACAGCATCACCAGCAGCATCGAGTTGCCGCCGACGTCGAAGAACCCCTTGTCCAGGGGTACGTCCTCGACGTCGATGCCCAGTATCTCGGCCCAGGCGTCGACGACCGCGGCGAGCAGTCCGTCCTCGTCGGTCATCTCGGCACCCTCCCTTCCGCCAGGGCGGACACGGTTGACCGCGGGTTCTCCGTCACCGCGGCGAGCAGCCTCTCGTACCGCTGCGCCACCTCCGCGACGGTCTCGGGGTCGAACAGCTCCCGGTCGTACTCCCAGATCAGCTCGATGTCTCCGGACGGCTCCCCGCCGCCCTGCCCGATCGCCTGTTCGGCGCGGGGGACGGCGATGACGCCGAGATCGAACTTGGCGCTCCCGTTGGCGACGGCGACGGTGACGTCGGCCTCCAGGCCCGGCATCCTCAGGGCGCCCAGAGGCGAGTCGTGGAAGGCGAACATCACCTCGCACAGCGGCTGACGGCCCGGCAGCCGCTGCGGCCGAAGGGCGGCGACCACGCGGTCGAACGGGATGTCCTGGTTCTGCAGCGCGCCGAGGGTCGTCATGCGAACCGGGGCGAGCAGCTCGCGGAAGGGCGGATCGCCTCGCAGATCGGCGCGCAGTGCCACGGTGTTGACCAGCATGCCGAGCAGCCGCTCGGTCTCGGGCCGGCTGCGGGCCGCGATGCCCGTTCCGACGCAGAAGTCCTCCTTGCCGGACCAGCCGTGCAGCAGTACCTCGAAGGCGGCGAGCATCACCGTGAACAGCGAGACCCGTTCGCGCCGGGCCAGCTCACGGACCCGGTCGGCGAGTGGGGCCGGGATGGTGAACCGGGGGGCGTCGCCGGTGAAGCGGCGCGCCGCGGTACGGGGGTGGTCGGTCGGCAGGTCGAGGTAGTGGGGGACTCCGTCGAGCTGCCGCTTCCAGTAGGCGAGTTGCCGTTCCGCCTCCGGTCCGTCCAGCCACGCTCGCTGGAAGGCCACGAACTCGGCGTACTGGAGTTCGGGCTCGGGCAGCTGCGACGGCCTGCCCGCGGCGTAGGCGTCGAGCAGGGCCCACAGTTCGTCGACGAAGACGTTGAAGGCCCAGCCGTCGTGGATCAGATGGTGCTCCAGATGGAGCAGGACGTACCGGTCGGATTTCGTCCGCAGTAGTCGCCAGGAGACCAGGGGAAGGCGCCGGAAGGGGATGTCCACGGCCACGGCCGCCCGGATCGCCTCATCCGCGGCCGCTTCGGGGTCGGGCGCGTCACGCAGATCGTCGACGGGTAACTCGACGGGGAATGGCGGGTGCACGACCTGCAGGGGACCGTCGGGCCCGTCGATGAAGGTCGTACGGTAGATCTCGTGCCTGCGGACCACTTCGGTCAGGGCTCGGGCGAGGGCATCGGAGTCGAGAGCGCCGGAGAACTCGATCGTCGCCTGGAACTGGTAGGCGCGCATGCCCGGGTGGAGCTGCAGGAGGAACCACAACCGCTCCTGCGAGGGCGACAGAGGCGCGGGTGTGCCACGGTCGACCGGGCGGACCGGCGCAACCCCTCCGGAGGCGTGAATGGTCCGACCGCTCATAGGTGAGTCCCTACTTCAGGTGGCCATGATCACATCCAGTACAGGTGAGCCCCCTCTCCCTGTCAACGAACGCAGACCTGTTCCCACGGCACCGCGGCGACCGGTCGTGCGCGCCGAAGAAGGGGGGTCCTGATGACCGTGACGGCCTGGTGACCCGCAGCGGGTTATGGCGCTCGGAGGACTTCCTGCGGCTCTGGGCCGCCCAGTCCATCAGTGAGACGGGAACCCAGATCGGCCAGCTGGCGGTTCCCCTGCTCGCCGTGGGCACCCTGCACGCCTCCGCCACCGAGCTGGGCTTCCTCTCCAGCGCCCGTATGCTGCCCTTCCTCCTGCTCTCCCTGCCGGCCGGGGCGGTGCTGGACCGGATGCGCCGACTGCCGGTTCTCGTCGTGTCCGACATGTGCCGCGCGCTCCTCCTGGCCGGGGTCCCGGTGGCGTACGCCCTGGACGTGCTCTCGCTCACCCAGCTCTATTCCGCCGTCCTGCTCGTCGGGGCCTTCACCGTGACGTTCGACGTCTCCTACCAGAGCTTTCTGCCCGCCCTGGTACGCCGGGAGGAGCTGGCCGACGCCAACACCAGGCTCACCGCGAGCAGTTCGGTGGCCGAGATGGCGGGACCGGCCGCGGCCGGCATCCTGGCCGGCTCCATCGGCGCCGCCGCGACCGTACTGCTGGACGCGCTCAGCTTCCTCGCCTCGGGCCTGCTGTGCCGGGCGATCCGGCACAAGGAGCCCGCGCCGGAGGGTACCGGCGCGGCGGGCGCGCGTTCGCTGTACAAGGAGATGGGCGAGGGCCTCGGCTTCGTGCTGCGCCGGCCCGTGCTCCGTGCGGCTGCCGCCAGTGCCGGTCTGGTCAACCTCGGCTGGTCGATGCTCGTGGTGCTGCTGACGCTGTACATGGTGCGGACGCTCGGCTACTCCTCCACCTTGGTCGGCCTGGTCTTCGCGGTCGGCGGTGCAGGACTCGTGATCGGGGCCCTGTGCACGGGACGTCTCATCGAACGCCTGGGATACGGCCGTACGATCGCGGGCGGTGTCGCGCTCTGTGCGGTCGGCATGGCCGTGCTCCCCGCCGCCTCCCCGGGGTTGTCGTTCGTGTTCCTCGCCGGTGGACAGTTCGTGTTCGGCTTCGGGGTGTCGCTGTTCAACATCGCCCAAATGACGCTGCGTCAGTCCCTCACCCCCGACCGGTTGCGCGGCCGGGTGAACGCGTCGATGCGGTTCGTCATCTGGAGCACGATCGCGGTCGGCGGCCCGCTCGCGGGCTTCCTCGCCGAAGCGGCGGGGACCCGGGCCGCCATCGCCGTCGGTGCGGCGGTCGGTGCCCTGTCCTGGCTGCCGCTGCTGGGCTCGTCGATGCTCTCCCTGCGCGCGCTTCCCGCGGCACATCCGGAGGCCTGAGCTCTCACACACCCCGCAGTGCGGCCCAGTCGATCTCCAGACCCGTGGTCCACAGCCGGCCCGCCGCGACCAGCAGCAGTTCTCGTTCCGTGCGGCTCTCGAACTGGCCCGGCAGCGTCTGGACGACCGACGCCGTCGAGTCCGCAGGCCGACCGGGATGCTGCCGGGCGAGCCGGGACAGCATCTGTCCCGGGCCCAGCTCGATCAGCAGAGGGTCGGGCAGCCGCCACAGCTCGGCCACCTCGTCGGCGAACCGGATCGGATGGCTCAGCTGCCGCGCCCAGTAGGCGGGAGCGGTCGCCTCCTCGTCGCGCAGCCATGTCCCGGTCACGTTGGACAGCACGGGCAGGTCCGGCGGCCTGAGCGCCATCGTGGTGAGCAGCTCTTCCAGGGGCTCGGCCAGCGGCCTTGTCATCGCCGAGTGGAAGGCGTGCGAGGTCGCGAGGCGACGACAGGCAGCGCCGGTGGCGGTGAGCTTCCGCGCGGTCTCCTCGATGGCCTCGGCCGGTCCGGACAGCACGGTCTGCTCGGGTCCGTTCAACGCGGCGAGCGACACCGGTCCGCCGACATACCGCGCCACCGCCTCGGGCCCGGCCATGACGGCGAGCATGGCACCCGTCGGCAGCGCGTCGACGAGCTGGGCGCGGCGTGCGACCAGCCGCAGAGCGTCCTCCAGCGAGAACACCCCGGCGACCGTGGCCGCCGCGTACTCGCCGACGCTGTACCCGGCCAGAGCGGACGGCCCGGCACCGAGGCCGGTCAGGGCCCGTGCCAGCGCGTACTGCAGTGCGAACATCAGGGGCTGGGCCACGACCGTACGGTGGATCTCCTGGGTGGTCCCGCGCCGGTCGAAGAGGGCGGCCAGGTCGGGCCGACCGCCGGGGGCCGTGTGCGGCTCCGGCGGAAACAGCAGTGGGCTCAGCGCCAGGCCGTGCTCGACCGCGAGCAGTTGGAGGCACCGGTCGAGCTCCCGGCGGAAGGACGGCAGGCACCGGTGGAGTCCGGCTCCCAGTCCGGGGTACTGGTCCCCGACCCCGGAGAACAGGAACACACGGGTCGTCCGCCGCCCGGGGCCGCCGGTGAACACATGGCGAGGATCGCGCCGGCGCAGCCGCCGCGCCGCGTCCGCCGCGCCGCTCGCGACCATCGCGCGTCGCCAGGGCCCCGACGACACCGGCGCGTCGGGGCCCTCCGCCAGCTGCGCGAACGCGGTGTCATCAAGGCCGTCCAGCTGTGACCCGAGCGCATCGGTGGCCAGTTCGAGGGCGGCACGCGTCGGAGCCGACAGCATCAGCAGCCGAGGATGTCCGGTCACGGCGCCACGGCCCTTCTCACGTGCGCGGGCCAGCCGGCGGGATCGACGCCGTGCCGGCAGAGGAAGGCGTAGGCGAACCGTTCCAGGCCGAACCCGGCGCAGCCGCTGAAGACCGCCTCGTCCGTGTCGGCGCGGATCCCGAACGACGTGCCGAAGAGCTGCTCGTGGTAGTTGAACGAGGCTACGGCGACATCGCGTCCCTCCTCCAGCGGGAGCCGCAGCTCGTACTTCAGCTCCAGCATCCGTTGGGACCACGTGCGCACCGCGGTGCTCTCGTTGAGGAAGAACGGATCGCCGGCCACCTCGCACCGGCCGCCGAGGCCGAGCGACTCCATCAGGGCATACGTGCGTTCCATCAGCCGGGTGCGGGCGCCCAGCACGAAGTCCGGCGGACCGAGAAAGACGATCTCGCGGATGGTGAAGTCCCACAGCCGTTCGAGGGAACGGCGATAGCGGGACTCGTGCCGGAACGACTTGCCACGTGAGGTCACCACCATCGACTCGGTGGGCAGCCGCCCGTCGGCGTACTGGTGGTAGGTGTGGAAGCACATGGTCGGCGGCAGGCAGTGGTCGAAGTCTCCGCTGTGGACACGCAGCGCCCGTGACAGGTCCCCGCCCTCCGCGCAGGCGTCCAGGAAGTCCCGGTAGGTGTCGGCGTCCCCGTGCAGCCGGGTGACGAACATGAGCAGCTGCGGGAAGGACTCGACGTAACCGGTGCGGCGCAGTGCCCGTGCCGGGATCAGCGTCGGGTAGCGGAACTCCCGGGCGTCGAACTCGTCCATGACCAGGGCGCGTACGGCGGAGTCGAGATGGTCCATCAGTGACAGGACGGGCTCGCCGAGCGCGACCTGGCCCTCGCCGAGCTCTGCGGCGGCGCCACGGTCCAGCAGTTCGGCGAAGACGTCCCTGGCCGGCCCGGCGGCGGTGGACCGCCACACGACCTTCGGTTCGACCTGCCGCTGGCCGAGTACGTCGTTGGCGACGACGAGGTGCAGCTTGCGGGTGAGTGCGCCCGTGTCGACAGGGCCGGACGTTCCCGTGGTCACGTCGACGGCCGTGATCTCGTCCCCGGAGCGGACCAGGGTGAAGCCGGTGATGGTGTCGGAGACGAAGTAGATGCGCTTCGCCAGCTCTTCGGCGAGCGCACCCGGCACCGGTGCGGCGAGCGGAATCCTGGTCATCGTGGTCGGTCCGAGGACAACGACCCCTGCACGCCCAGAAGTTCGGCGAGGATGCCGCGCTGTACGGCGTTCGTGCCGGCATAGATGGGGCCGCCGAGCGCGTCACGCAGCTCCCGCTCGATTCCGTCGTCGGTCAGATACCCGCGTGCTCCGTGGACCTCGACCGCCGCAGTCGCGGACCGCACCAGGCTCTCGCTGACGAAGATCTTGGCCATGGTGGCCTCGAGCAGGGCCAGCCGGCCCTCGCGTTTCAGCCAGCCCACCTTGTACAGCAGCATACGGGCCAGCTCCAGCCTGATCTTCATATCCGCGATCGGGTGGGACACGGCCTGGAAGGTGCCGATCGAACGGCCGAACTGCTGACGGGAGTTGGCATGGCGTACCGAAGTCTCCAGAAGCCGCTCCATGGCCCCGACCTGGGAGGCGAACGTGAAGGACCGCTCCCATTCGATGGACGAGGTGAACACCGGATAGCCGGCGCCCTCCCGCCCGAGCAGGTTTTCCGCCGGTACCGGGGTGCCGTCGAACTCGACGACTCCCATCGCCGTGGTCCGCAGCCCCATCTTCGGCAGCTCGCGCTTCTTGACGACGCCGGGCAGGTCACCGGTGACGATGAACGCTGACAGCTGGTTCTGTGCCCTGCCCCCGTCGCCGGTACGGGCGAGGACGACGAAGACGTCGGCGACGGGGCCGTTGCTGATGAAGCATTTGGTGCCGTGCAGGCGGTAGCCGTCGCCTTCGCGGCGCGCGGATGTGGTCAGCCCGAGGAGGTCCGACCCCGCCTCGGGCTCCGACAGCGCCTGGGCTCCGATCAGCCTGCCCTCGCACAGGCCTGGGAGGAATCGCTGCTTCTGCCGGTCGGTACCGTGCAGCAGCAGGTGGATCACACAGCCCCAGAGGTGGTTGTTGACGGCGAACACCAGCCCGTTGTCCCGGCAGCCGTAGCCGAGTGCCTCCAGGGCGACGACGGTGGTCAGCGGGTCGAAGCCACTCCCCCCGTATTCCTCGGGCACCGGCCAGCCCAGCACCCCGTAGTCCGCGCACCGCCGCCAGTCCTCCCGCGGGAAGCGGCCCTCGCGGTCGTCCTCGGCCACGTCCCGGCCGAGTTCGCGCTGGGCGAAGGCAATGACCTCCTTGCGCAGCCGACGCTGCTGCGCGGTCAGTTCGAAGTCCACGCGACGCCTTCCGCAGGGGCCCGCTTGCGGTCGACGAAGCCGGCGATGGCGTCGATCGTCGAGAAGTTCGCGAAGTCGAGGTCCCCGCCGCCCACCCGCAGGCCGAAGGTCTCCTCGACCCACATCACGAGCTGGACGGCGAACAGCGAGTTCACATGTCCGCCCGCGAAGAGGTCCTCGTCGTCCTCGACCGGCACGTCGTGCACGTGCGCGGAGATGAACTCGCGTATCCGCTGCTTGTCGCCCTCAGCCACGCTTCGGTCCTTCCGACTCGTAGGAATGGAAGCCCTGTCCCGTCTTCCTGCCGTGCAGACCGGCGTCGGTGAGCTTGCGAAGCAGCGGACACGGCCGGTACTTGGGATCGTTGAAGGCCTCGTAGAGGACCTCCAGTGAGAGCAGCACGGTGTCCAGTCCGATGAGGTCCGCGGTCTCCAGCGGTCCCATCGGGTGTCCGAAGCACTCCTTGAAGAGCCGGTCGATGTCCGCGGCGGAGGAGACGCCCTCGTGGAGCAGGAAGATCGCCTCGTTGAGGGTGAGCATCAGCACCCGGTTGGTGACGAAGCCCGGTGAGTCGGCCACCACGACGTGCTTTCTGCCGACCCCGTCCAGCAGGGTCCGGGTCCGCGACACGGTGTCGTCCGACGTGTGGTGGCCGCGGATCAGCTCGACGGTGGGTTTGAGCGGGGCCGGATTCATGAAGTGCGTGCCGATCACGCGGTCCGGTCTGGTGGTGGCGGCCGCGACACGGGTGATGGGGATCGCGGACGTGTTGACGCCGAAGGGGACATCGGGCGGGCACAGGGAGTCGAGCTCGCCGTAGAGCGGGCGCTTGATCTCCCAGTCCTCGGTGGTGTTCTCGATCAGGAAGTCGGCCTTGCCCAGCTGCTCGGGGTCGGTGGTGAACAGGATGCGTCCGGTGACTTCTTCCGGCTCGCGCACGGGTGTGCCCGGCCGGACGAGCGGAGCGAGCCGTACGTTCCTGGCGATGACGGCGCGTGCGGATTCGAGGATGTGATCCGCGACGTCCACGAGCACGATCTCGTGCCCTTGCTCGGCGAAGAGCTGCGCGACACCACTTCCCATGGTGCCCGCGCCCACGACGCCTATCCGGTCCACGCACGGCCTCCTTTCTTCGGGTTGTGACACAGGTGCGGTCGAGGAGTCATCGTGAGGTCGTCGCCAGCACTGTCTCCCGCACGGCGCGCAGCGCTTCGGCCCGGCTTTCGCGGAAGTGGAAGTGGCCGCCGGGCAGGAGTCTGACCTCGGTCGGGCCGCGGGTGTGCGCAGCCCAGTCGGCGGCCCCGCGCGTCCACGGCTCCCGAGTGCCCGCGAGGACCGTGACCCCGCAGTCGAGGCGGACGTCCGGCGTGGAGCGGTAGCTCTCCAGGAGGGTGAAGTCCGCCCGGAAGCAGGCGAGTGCGTGCTCCCGCAGGCCGGGGTCGTCCCTCAGGTGGTCCAGGGGCTCGTCCCAGCGTCGCTCGATCTCGTCGAGCAGGTCGTCGTCGGGCAACAGGTGGACCGGTTCCCGGACGGGCGGGAGGGGCGGCGCGGGGCACGAGGACACGATCAGCGCGCCCGGCTGGGCTCGGCCCCGTCTGCTCAGCTCCTTCGCCGTCTCGAACGCCACCAGCGCCCCGAGGCTGTGACCGAAGAACACGAACGGCCCGTCGAAGGGGACGGCCTGTACCAAGGAGTCCACCAGCGGTCCCATTCGGGTGAAGGGAGGCTCGTCGAGGCGTGTGGTGCGGCCGGGCAGGTGCACTCCCCACACCTGCACCCCGGTCAGGTCGTCCGACCACCGCACGTACTCGCCCGGCGATCCGCCGGCGTGCGGGAAGCAGTAGAGAGAGGTGACGGCGTCCGGCCGGCGGTGACGGCGGACGGTCCAGCGCGTCATCGAACGCCTCCCGCGGTGGTGCGCGCGTCGATCAGCGCGGCGAGCCGGGCGGCCGTGGGGGCCTCGAAAAGGGTGCGGGGCACGAGTTCCACCGGGAAGACCTCCCGGGCCCGCACGACGAATCGCGTGGCGATCAGGGAGTCTCCCCCGAGATCGAAGAAGCTCTCGTCGGGCTCGACCTCCGGAAGCTGGAGGATCTCGGCGAACAGCGCCGTGACCAGGCCGAGTGTTCCGCTGCCCGCGGGCCGCGCGGACGCGGAGGCGTTCTCGGTGCCGACGGGACCAGGAGGGGGCTGCTCCGCCTCCACGAGGTAGCGCTGTCCTTCGAAGGGGTAGGTGGGCAGGGCGACCCGCTGCGGACGGCGCCCTCGGTGCACCGCCGTCCAGTCGATCCTCGCACCGGAAAGCCACAGCTCCCCCAGGGCGCGGAGCAGGGCCTGTTCGCCGACCGGTGTCCGGTCGGCCGCCATGTCCAGGACGATACGGCCGAGTCCGTCCCGCGGCGTGGCCGCGGTGCCGTCCGTGCGTGGCCGTTGTCGTAAGTACGCGGCCCAGTACGCCGGATCCGTGGCCTGGACCGGCGACGTGCGTTCCGCCGCGCCAGTCGTCCGCAGCGTGATCGCCGGTGTGCGAGGGGCGGTTCGCCGGATCAGATCCTCCAGTTGCGTCGGCTCGGTCACTTGGGGCGCCTCGGTCACCAGGCGGGCGGCGTCCGCCGCCCGGAACACCCCGGCCACGGTCGCCGCCGCCAGCGCCCCGACTTCTTCGCCCTCGGCCGCGGCCGGCTCGACGCCCCAGCTCTGCCACAGCCGGGCGAGGGCGTACCGGCCTGCGAATGTGATCAGGGGCGCGGGTCCGTCGGCGCCGGTGCGGAAGACGTCCCCGGCACCGCACTCCTCGGCAGCCTCCCGGAACGTCGCCTCGGTCTCGTAGAGGCGTGCCCAACTCCGGTGCTCCGTACGGAGATCGGCCACCGGCGGGAACCGGAAGGTCACCGGTCGCGAGCGGGTCTCTCCCCCGGCGGTGACGAGCCGGTCCGGATGGCGGCCGGCCAGGACGCGGGCTGCGTCCGCGGTGCTGCTGACGAGGGCGAACCTCCGGTACGGGTGTTCCGGGCGACCGGTCTGAAGGGTCCAGGCCGTGTCGGCAAGTGGTGTGGCGGCACTGGTGCGCAGGTGTTCGCCCAGTCGGCTGCCGACGGTCGCCAGCGCGGTCGGTGTTCTCGCCGACAGCGGCAGCACCTGCCAGGAGCGCTCGGGCGGCGCGGAGTCGTGCCGTTCGGGTGGCTGTTCCAGGACCGCGTGCGCATTGGTCCCGCCCAGGCCGAAGGAGCTGACGCCGGCGCGCCGCGGCATCCCGTTGGACAGCCATTCCCGCGGACGCACGACCACTTGGAACGGGCTGGTCTCGAAGTCGATCTCGGGGTGGGGCGCCGTGTAGTGCAGGCTCGGCGGGATCACCGCGTGCTTCAGCGCGAGGACCGTCTTGACCAGCCCGGCCACACCTGCGGCGGCGTCGGTGTGGCCGATGTTGGTCTTCACGGATCCGATGCCGCAGAATCCACGGCGGTCGGTGCCGCGCCGGAACGCCTTGACCAGGGCCGCGACCTCGACCGGATCACCCAGCGGAGTACCCGTTCCATGTGCCTCCACGTAGGTGCAGGTATCCGGGGCCACGCCTGCCGCCCGCTGAGCGGTCTCGATCACGGCGGCCTGTCCGTCGACGCCGGGGGCGGTGAAACCGATGCGGTCGGCGCCGTCGTTGTTCACCGCGGACCCTCGGATGACCGCATCCACCCGATCCCCGTCGGCCAGCGCATCCACCAGCCGCCTCAGCACCACGATGCCCGCTCCGTCGCCGCCCACGACCCCGCGGGCGCCTGCGTCGAAGGCCCGGCAGACACCGTCCGGTGCCTGGATTCCCCCGGCACTCGCCACATCCGGCACGAGCGGGAGACGGATGGTGACGCCTCCGGCCAGTGCGAGGTCGCAGTCCCCGCTGATGAGACCCTGCACCGCCAGGTGCACGGCGACCAACGAGGTGGCGCAGGCGGCCTGTACCGCGACGGCGGGGCCGCGCAGCCCCAGCTTGTGGGCGACCCGGCTGCAGAGGAAGTCGGCTCCGTTGGCGACGCGGATCTCCCAGTCGGACACCGAAGGCAGCTGCGTCTGTTGTGACGTGAGGATGTGCGCATACGCGTTCTCACTGCTGCCCGCGTAGACACCGACGGAACCGGAGTAACGCGCGGGGTCGTAACCTGCGTTTTCGAGCGCTTCCACGGCGCATTCCAGGAAGACGCGGTGCTGCGGGTTGATGAGCCGGGCCTCTCGGGGTGACACACCGAAGTAGTCCGCGTCGAACCGGTCGGGGTCCTCCAGCAGCCCACGCGCCGCAATGCCCCGGGCCCCGGCGACTCTTGTGACCGAGTCCGTTCCGTCGAGCAGGTTCCGCCAGAACTCGTCGGGATCGCGTGCTCCGGGAAAGCGGCAGGCCAGGCCGATCACGGCGATGTGGTCGGTTTCGGCCTCCTGCCGCGGGACATTGCTGCACTCCCTAGGACTCGTCACGGATCACCGACCTCTTGGAAGTGAGACGCACATGCCCTGAGATCGGCCACACTACTTTTCCGCCTCAGGAAAATGAAGGCCCATTGCTACGTATCGAACAGGGGGTCACGAGCGCCTTCGGGAGAAATCCCGGGCAGGTCGACTCTGTTGGGGAGAATGGAGAGTTCCTTCGCCCACCCTTGCCTGAGCGCCGGAATGGTCGTCGTATCCGACTCTCTTTCGGCGGGGAATTTCACCGTGCCGCTCGCCAGGTTCCGTTCACCGGGTCGGTCCTCCGCAGCTCGCCTGCCAGCCGCTCCCATTCCTTGGCGTAGTGACTCGCCACCTCGGCGACGGCCCGTGCGCAGTGCGGCGGGACGGACTCCAGCAACTGCTCACCCGCTGCCAGTGCCTGGGCCTGACCGTTGAGCCAGCGCAGCAGAGCGCGACCGCTGTCCGTGAAGCGGATCGACGGATCGTTGGAGAGGGTGTGCAGGGCCCGCGCCCGTGGCCGTGCGACGTCGGGCGGGAGCCGTTCCGGCGGACTGGGGACCGACGTCAGATGGCTTACCTGGCGCGCCGCCGCGACCGGCCCCGAAGAGGTGGCCGGGGTGCCTTCCTCCGGCCATGACGCTTCCGGTGGCGCCGAGGTCTGCCCGCGCTGGAGCTCGGCCGGTGGACCGGACCGCAGTTCCTGACGCATGCGGTGCACCGTGCTGATGGAGACGCCGGCCTCCTGCGCGACCTCGCGCAGCGTGACGTCCGGCCGTGCCGTCAGCAGTGCCAGAGCCTTCTCCCGTCGCTGCGGCATGTCGACCGGGCGCGCCCGTCCATCCCTTCCGACCCGCGCGGTGGTCGACTGGTTCGACTGTGGAGATTCCTCACTCGAACACCTCCCCCGCGCAGCGCCCACGGTCTTCGGCGACACTCCCGCCACCGCGGCGATGGCTCGGTCCGACCAGTGGGGATGGGAGGCGAGAATGCGGGCCACGGCCGCTTTGCGGTCCTTGAGGGTCAGGGGAAGGCCATGGCTGGTATTGGCCTGCACGGACCGGACGAACAGCTCGGCCGACGAGCCCTCCACGTAGCGGACGGCGATGTCGCGCCGACCACGTAGGATCGCCGCCTGCAGCCGGTGCATACCGTCCACCACGCGACCGGCTTCCCGGTGCACCAGGATCGGCTCGAACTCCTTCCCACAGGCAGCGAGGACCTGCACATGGTCGTGGCTCAGGCCGTCGAGGCGTGGTGAGTCCGCCGGCAGCAGGGATCCCACCGATGCCGTGTGGATCGTCGACTCCGATTCCTGGAGCAAGCGTGCTGTCCTCTCCTTCGGTCTGCGGCCTCAACTCGTCGTTTCCCCCTCCGTCGTGGGGGCAACGGGCTGTTCATGTCAGGCACTGGGCGCCGGTGCCTCCACCTCCACCTGAACCTGGACGTGCCGTACCAGTTCGTCCACGCGGGCGTTCGCCGTCTCGGCGTCGTCGGCCGCCACGATGACGTGCCCTATCCGTCCCTTGCTGCTGTCCGGTCCGGCCACGCGGTCGCCGGGCCGACGACGGACATGAGCGGCGAGCACATCGCCCTCGGCGACCGGCAGTCCCGTCACACCGACGAACCTCCCCTCGTGGGGGGACGTGATGAAACGCAGAGCGGCGTAACGCTCCCGCACGGGCCGCACACTGACGGGACGTGACGTCGAGGTGTCCACACAGGCTCGCCACAGATCGACACCCAACGCCGCTTCGACGAGAGTTCCGATGTGCCCTCCCGCCATGCGCGCGCCGATCTCGATCACGACACACCTGCCCTGGGCGATTTTGGCTTCCGTGTGAGTGACCCCGTCGACGATGCCGATCGCACGGATCGCGCGCGAGACCTCCTTCAGCATCAGATCCCTGCTCGCCGTGTCGATGCGGGCGGGCACGCAGAATCCGAGGTCGACACGGGCCGACCCGACGGTCGTGACCTTCTCCGCCAGGCAGACGTGGTGAATCCGTCCCGCCTGCACCACCGACTCGACGCTGTACTCGATGCCGTCGACATAGCTCTGGACGACGGTCCGGTCGTCGACCGGCAGACCGTACGGCACGTTCACTCGATGGGCTCCTGCGCTGAGGTACGCCTCACCGATCTGCTCCGGGACGGACACGACCGTGACCCCCACGGAGCCCGCGCCGTCAGCGGGCTTGACGACGAAGGGGAACCGCACGTCACCGCCCCTGCACAGGTCCAGGATCTCTTCCTCGCTCCGCACGGCGAACGTGCGGGGCGCCGCGACACCGTGCGTGGCGAAGCGGTGTGCCATCTCCAGCTTGTTGCGAGCGCCCCGGACCGCGGCGTCGTCGGAGAAACCGGGCAGGCCGAGCCTCATGGAGGCCTGGGCCACCAGCGGGGTCAGGAACTCGTTGACGGTGGTGATACCGGCGACGGCGGCTCCTTCCGCCATCTCGACGATGCGTTCGAGAGCCGTGTCGTGCGCGGCGAAGTCCGTGGACGTGTGACTGGAGACCAGGGATCGACGGCTCCCGTCGAGGGCATCCCATGTACCTCTCTGCGCCACCGCGTGGACATCGAGCGACAGCCGCGAGGCGGCCTCGATCACTGCTGCCGCGTCCGGCCCGGCGACGTCGACGAGCAGGATCCCCGTACGCTGCATCGAAACCTCCTCGCATCCGCCGACCGGAGCCTGGGGCCGTTTTCGGATCCATCCGTCCACGGCTTCGAACGGGCTGTCTGTGCACGACGGCGTCGGCCGCCCTGTCGTTTCAGGCGCGGCTGAACGCGAGCACGTGCACGAAGAAGCGCCGCTCGGAGAACGCGGCCCGCTGCTCGCGCCGCAGCTCCGCGAGTCGTTCCAGGACAACGGTGGCGTGATCGCCGTAGGCGCGAAGTGGTATGTCCATTTCCACCACGCTGAGCGTGCGGTCCACGAAGCCGAGTTCGGCCATCCGTGACACGGTCCTCGGGACGTTCGCCAACGAGGAGTGCGCTACCACCAGAACGCCGTCCTCCGTCAGCAGATCGGCGACTCGGTCGATGACCATGTCGTACAGCTGCCGTCCGTCGTCGCCGCCGATGAGCGCCTGCTTGAGGCCGTGTTCGGTCGAGTAGGCGCTGTCGGCGGGCAGGTGGGGCGGATTGGTGACGATGACGTCGAAGCCTCGGAGCGGACGGTAATCGGCGAGCCCCGTTCCGAGGCACTCCAGCCTGTCCACCGGGAGACCGTTGGTGCGTACGTTCCGCGAGGTGGCGTCGAGCGCCTCCGCGTTGATGTCCAGCGCCGTCACATGAGCGGCGCCGTCCGCGAGGGCCGCCACCGTGTAGAGGCCGGAGCCGCAGCCGATGTCGAGGACACGTCGGCCGGTGAACCGGACCGTGGACGTGTCCTCAAGGGCGGTGAGCAGGCTCAGCCCGCAGTCGCTCGGGAACAGCACGTCCTCGTCGTCGGCGACGTCGATACGCAGGGGAACGCCACGAAACCGGACCATCCCGCTCCTGAAGCGGCGCTCCCACAGGGCTCCGTCGACGCCCTCCGGCAGGAGGACCGGGGTGTCGATCGTCATGTCCGTGCTCGCCTTCATATGCGCGCTGCCTCCCCGGTTTCGGGAGCGACGGCGACGTGCAGGGACTCGTCGAGCTCCGAGACGAGCCGGGCGAGCTCGGCATGGTCGGCGGCCCGGACCCCGAAGTAGCCTCCCCGCCGGGAGGAGTCGGCCGGCGAGACGATGCGGCTGCCCACGGTCTCCTTGATGCGATGCATGAAGACATTCGGGTGGGCCGCCAGCGCCTCGGCGCCCGAGACCTCGACGACACGTCCGGCCGGGCGCTGCAGGTAGTGCACCGCGCCCACCGCCTCCGGTTGCCTCTTCACGCCGGCGGGCAGCCCCAGCAGGACACGGACGAGCGCGCCGTACAGGTTGAACCCGTAGGTCTCGCTGACGAGTTCCGGGATCCACACGCCGGGAGCCCGGCACGCCGATTCGATCAGAAGGGCGCCGGCCTCGCTGATCTTCCACTCGGAGTGGAACATCCCGTCCCGGGCGTCGAGCGCCGTGACCAGCCGGTGCGCCGACTCGACCGCGAGGCGGTGGTCCCCCTCGCTCAAGGGCGCCGGCACAGTGATCGTCGTGATCGGGAACCGTCGGCTGCCGACCGGGGTGTCGAGTTTGGTCACGTTGTCGAAGACCGGTTGGCCGTCGACGAAGAGCGTTTCCACCGAGACCAGCGTGCCCTCGACGTATTCCTCGACGAGATGCGGCCACTCCAGTGTGCGTGCGGCCACGCCACGCGCCTCCACGGCGTCCACCGAGGTGGCCCATGCCTGGGCGAACTCCTCGGGGGAGTCGGCGCGTACCACTCCGACGGACCCCCGGCGGTTCGTCGGCTTCACGATGACGGGTCGCCCCTGGTAGAAGGCGTGGAGGTCCGCCTCGCAGGAGGCCGGCGCAAACCGCGGCTGCGGGATGCCCGCTGCCGACGCCGCCTCGCGCAGCCGGAGCTTGTCCGTGCACGCTTCGATGGCTCGCAGACCGGCGGACCTGAGCCCCAGCCGGTCGGCGATCTTGCCTGCGGGGTGAACCGAGTACTCCCAGCAGGGCACGACGGCGTCGAAGGCGACTTGTCGGTGCCAATCGTCCACCACCGCGAGGAACTCGTCCGTCTGCTGGTAGGAGGCGAGGCGCACGTCGGTCACGGGGTACGAGGCGTATCCGGCCGCATCGTTCGCGTACAGATCCGGCTCGTCGAGTACGAACAGTTCGTATTCCGGGTTCCGTCGGAAGAAGTCCGCGAATCCCTCGTGCATGCCGATCGCGAGTACCTTCATGTTCACCTATCCAGACACGGTGGCTTCGGAGCTGGGCTCCGCCGGCTCGGGAATCGCCGCTGTCAGTTTGCGTACGCCGGGGGCCGCCAGGGTGACCGCAGTGGCGGCCACGGTCAGCAGTCCGGACACCAGAAGTACCGGCCTGGCACCCCAGGCCTCCGCTGCGGGGCCCGCGACGAGAAGGCCCAGCGGAGCCATGGCTATCGAGCCGAGCATGTCGTAGGAGTTGACCATCGCCAGCGAGTCGTGCGGCACTTCACGTTGAATGGTCGTGCCCCACAGCACGTTGAAGAGGTCGGAACACACACCCGCGACGAAGAACGCCACGGTCAGCAGCAGTAGGTTGCCGTGGAAGGCGAGGACGAACATCGGCGCGGCCGAGGGAAACGTGGCGAGGACACCGACGAAGATGGGCCGGTGCGGCCGGACACGCATCGACGCCCCGGCTCCCGCTACCCGGCCGACGGCCTGGGCGGCCGTGGCGAATCCCCAGGCCGCGGCGCCTCCCAGATAGGCGGCGGACATGGGTCCGAGGACGCCGGTCAGTGCGTTGGAGGTGGCGACCACGACCGTGTACTGCATCACGACCGCCCACAGCCACTGGCGGGAGGAGAATTCCCCCCAGCCACGGCGCAGGTCACCGAGGATGCTGCCCCGGCTGTGCGTTCGGGTTCCCGCCGGGAGTGCGGTGCCGAGGATGAGGGCTTCCACCACGAAGGTCGCCGCGTTGATCCCCAGTGCCGCCGGAGCGCCCACCGAGTGCACCACCACACCGCCGAGTGACATTCCGACGATGCGCGCGAGGTTGGCACCCAGACGCAGACTTCCGTTGGCCTGCTGAAGCTGGTCCCGCCTCACCAGTGCCGTGACCGCCTTCTGGGATGCAGGAAGGAAGACGGCCTGCGACAGACCTGTCAGTCCCGCGGCCGTGCACAGCAGCCAGGGCCCACGCAGAGTGCCGGTCAGGAGAAGAGCCATGGCCCCGTAGCCGACGGCGGACCCGATCCGTGCACCGGAGAGCACGATCCGGGCGGAGAACCTGTCGCCGATCACGCCGCCGAAGAGAATCATCGCCACAGCAGGGACGATCTGGCAGAAGAGCACGATCGAGAGGAGCTTCGGCGATCCGCCGGCTGCTCCCAGAACGCCGAACGAGAGGGCGACCGGACCGAACCCGTCCCCCGCCGTGGACAGTGTGCGAGCGCCCGCGAAGAGTGCGTAGCGTTTGTTTCTTCGCAACGTGATGCGATGGTTGTGGCCATCGGCTGCGGACTCAGGCACTTACTTCTCCTCGGCCTTTCATTGCCAGTGGTGGAGGTGCTGGGTCCCTTCGGTGGAGGGACCCAGCACCCTTCGCGATCGTGATCAGTGGTCGTAGCTCATGGGACGGCTCCTCTCTGCTCCGCAGGATCCGGCATCGGACGGCAGCAGATGTCTGCGGCGTCGGATTGCCGACGGGACGGTTCAAGGATCGTCAGTGGTCGTAGCTCATGAGAGTTCCCTCCTCTCTCATTCCCTCGACGACATTCATCACGGTCGCGGCGGCAAGGACCTGCCTGTTCGCACCGTGAAGCTGAGGGGAGACCGTGCGCGGGACCGGGACCGGGACCGGGACCGGGGCCGGGGCCGCGGGGCGGGCTACTGCCGGAAGGTGACGGGCAAGGCGGCCAGGCTGCGCACGGTCGCCGTGGTGCGGCGGGTCGGTTCGCCCGCGAGACGGAGCGGCCGAGGGGCCTCCACCAGCGCGGCCACCAGCGCGCCGACGGCCAACTCGCCGAACATCTGCCCGAGGCAGGCATGCGGCCCCCAGCCGAACCCCAGATGCTGGTTGGGCCTCCGGTCGAGGATGATCTCGTCAGGCGACGGGAACTGCTCCGGATCGCGGTTGGCGGAGGCTGTGAGCGTCAGCACGGTCTGGCCCGGCTCGATGACCTGGTCCTGGATGACCGTCCGCCGCATCGCGAAGCGACTCGTGCCCTGAGCTGGGCCGTCGAACCGGATCAGCTCGTGCACACCGGGAGCGAGCAGGCTCTCGTCGTGGAACTCAGCCAATATCTCGGGGTGTTGAAGCAGCGTCAGCGCCACATTGCCGGCTGTGGCATACAGGGTGCCGAAGCTCGCGTTGAAGGTCACGGCGGTGGTGTTCCGCACGTAGTGCTCGGGCACCTGGGCCCGGTCCGCTTCGGCTCTGATCGCCTTCAGGGCGCCCGGATGGTCCTGGGACTCGAACCACGATGCGACCATTGCGTTGAACTTCTTCCGCGCTTCGTCTCCAGGCGCGATGACCTGGGGCCGCAAACCGGCATCCATGCGGTGTGCCAGCGCCTCCGAGACTGCCACGTAGGACAGCAGCTCCGGCTCTTCGACGCCCATGAGATCAGCAGAGATACTCAGCGAGACGGGCGCGGCAACGTCGAGCATCCAGTCGAACTGATCCTTGTCGAGGTTGCGTTCGAAGATGCGGGCGATCTGTTGTTGCGCGCGCCGCCCGATGGCCTCGGTGTCCTGGGTTCTGAGAGTGTTGACGAAAAGGCCGCGCAGTGACTTCTGGGCCGGCGGATCGAGCGTCTGAACACTTTGCTGGAAGTCGGGAACTTCCTGGCCCACGCGCCGGCGATCGCGAGCGAAGAGCTCATAATTTCGTAAGACTTCGCGGCAGTCGCTGTACCTGCTCACAACCCAGGACTGCATCTGCTCGTGCCAGAAGATCGGCTGTCGCTCACGTAATTCGCGGTACAGCGGATACGGGTCGGCGAGTGTCTCTGGGCTCAGCGGGTCGTACTGAAGGGCATAGTTCATGGTTCATCCTCGTCGTCCATCCATCAGAACACCAGGACATGGACCGGAAGTCGGATTCTCTCGCAGCGCCACTCATCGGCCGCACAGACGATCGAGCTCACACATCACGTGGCGATGTGGATTTCACGCGATGGCACCATCTGTATTTTCCTGGCCGACCCGGGGTCGCACGCCAGCACGCAGGAACAGGAGATACCGCCGCATCGAAAAAAGCAGGATGATCGCGGTGGCTCACCATCGTCCGACCCGGCAATCAGACTCAACCCGCCGTGTGCGGGGAGAGGGGGGAACCCGATCCTGACTGCTCGAATCGGGGCGCACGGGCCGTGGATCTCGACTGTTCGGCACCAGGGGCCGATCAGCCCACGGTGTCCCATCTTCGCTGCCGGGGAGATCTCGTCGTCTCCGGGACAGCGGATGTGTTCAACAGCATCGAAAAACTCCTCAGCGGGGTCTGCGGGGTGGCGGCCCCCACGCTTGTGCATGGCGCTGGAGTTAGTTGTGCAGTGATGAACAAGACTATAGATCACAAGCCAGAGAAGCCGACACCCTCGCCTTGACGTGACCTGAATCACTATAGATTTTCGGCCTACGGCCGATGCATTTTCAGCCTTTAGCGACCTGATCGGTTTGCCACGGAGGGCGAGCGATCACTCAAGGCGGCGCGAACTCAAGACAGATAGGTATATGACACATGCATCAACAAAGAATTGTCAAGCGAAAAGCAAAGATCGCCCCACCTCTGCACCAATGAAAGTTCGGCGAACTGCGCGGCCCTTGCCATGGCTTGCGCCGGGCCAGTGCGCCCCGATCCGACCTCATCCGACTTGATCGCGCCCCAACTGTCCGGTGTGGTGGGCATCCGGACTGCAGCCTCCCGCTCCTCCCGGGCTCACTGGAACGCTGCGGGTACGGACGCCTGCCTGTTGAACGGCATATGCGGGAAGTGGATACCTACCCGAGCAGCCAGACGCCTGCCGCCGCCGCGCCAAGGGACGCGCCGGCCACGGTCTGCGCCACCGTGTGAAAGTCGAGCGCCACGCGCGTCCAGCAGACTGCGGTGACGAGGGCGTAGCCGAGCAGCCACCACGGGGAGTGGAAGACGGCGAGCAGCGCCACGACCGACGAGGCAACAGCCGCGTCCACACTGATCTTCCAGAAGGCGTTGACCGTCACCAGGACCACGGTCATGCCCCACAAGGCGATCACGGCTCGCTCGATGTCGCGGGGTCCGTGGGCCGTCTCCATGACCGTGATGCCGACGCCTATGGACGCGAGGATCACGGCGAAGATCCGCGGACGTTGCCGCCGGTCCACCACATGTCGGTCCCCCCAAGTGCCCCGCCGCCGCTCCCACTCGATGTATCCGGCCGGAACGACGCCCGCGCACACCGAGGCGAACAGGCCCCAGGCGGCCCCGGCGACGCCGGCCTGGGTGATCGCGCCGAACCCTGTCAGGCCGGCGACCAGCATGTTGCGCGGCTGCAGTGCATCGGTAACGGTCTTCGCGACCTTGTGGTGAGTCGGCTGAGGGCCGCTGGACAGGGCGGTCATGCGGGAGCGAGTTCCTTTGAGGTGTCGAGTACTGGCGAATCCCATTTCTTTAGCCCGCCCGGGGAGCTCGTGCCCAGCGTCGATGTACTCCAGTGCTTCGTGCAGCCGGCCGCCGGTGACGGCATGCATGATGCGTCGGCTCGTCGAGTGGCCGAAGGCAGGGACGAGCGTCAGGTACGCCGTGAGGCCCGCATGAGTGGCGGTGGGGTCCCGGTATCCCGTCGGGCTGCGGTGGGCGGGCGGGAGAGGCCGTCGTCCTCGTAGTGGCGGACCACCTGTGTCGAGAGGCCGTGCCGACGAGCCAGACCCACGGGTCGCACGTGACCTCCGATTGAGGGTTTCGGACGCACGTGAGCGGAAAACCAGTCCCAAAGTCTCCACCGAGGATTCAAGAATACAATTCAGGAACATGGCAAAGAGCACGCACACCGTGACCGGAGACTTCGACCTGTCGATGGACGAGCTGCGCGTCGTGGCGCGTTACGTGGTTTGGCACGCAGAGGACGTCCTGCCGGTCTTCGAGCAGGCTGTTCCCGATGATCCGCGCCCCCGTGCAGCGATCGACGCGGCCTGGGCGTTCATCAATGGTGCCAACAGGTCGAAGTTGCAGCGCGTTGCTTCCCTCGAAGCGCATCGAGCCGCTCGGTCCGCGCCCTCCGAAGCCGCGCGACTGGCCGCGCAATCCGCCGGCGACGCCGCGTCGGCTGCATACCTGCATCCCATCGCCCAGGCCAGCCAGGTCGGCCATATCCTGCGAGCCTCCGCGAGCGCTGCACGCATCGGAGAGATAAAGGCGGGCGGCGACCCCGCACTTGTGGATGCCCTGCTGGAACGGTCGCGGCTGCGTGCGACACCGGTGCTCATCGACGTGCTCCGCCGCTACCCGCCCGTGACAAGCGGCAGCACTCATGTCGCCCGGCTGATGAGCACTCTGGACCACTCCCTGCGCCAGGCAGCTGACCGGTCGGCAGAGCACACCACAGGCAGTCGCGCCAGTGCGCTCAGGAGGGAACGCAAGTCATGATCCTCCCAAAGGTCCGTGATCCTCGCTTTGTGACGATCCGCCGCGGTGGGACTCTCACTGATGCGAATCACCGGCTCCTTGCTCTATGGGCTGCCTCGTGTGCAGAGCACGTACTTCACCTCTTCGAGTCGACCCGGCCTGGGGACCCGCGACCGCGCCAGGCGATCGAGCATACGAGGGCCTGGGTACGTGGTGAGGTCAAGATGATGCAGGCTCGCGCGGCGGGCGGCCATGCGATGGGGGCAGCCAGAGACTTGCGTGGGGCAGCACGGCATGCCGCGTACGCCGCCGGCCAAGCCGGGGCCGTCGCCCACGTCGCCGCGCACGAGCTCGGCGCGGCCGCCTACGCGATCAAGGCCGCACGCGCAGCGGCACCGGCAGGCGAGAGCGAGACCGCAGGACGACTCGAGTGCCAGTGGCAGCGCAATCAACTCCCGGAGGCCATCAGCGAGCTCGTCCTTGATGACCAGCGACTGCGCAACAACATCTGCTGGTCGGTGTTCGACTGACTCCACAGCCGCATCGCCCGCGACTTTCGCAACCGCGACCGCTACCGGCTACGCCGAGGACCACGCGCCGAACCACTGCTCGGCGCCGTACTCCTCGAACCGCTTCACCTCGGTGAACCCCAGCTTCGCCGCGAGGCGCATCGCGCGGTCGTTGGCGGTCTGGGTGCAGAGCACCACCGGCTCGCCGGGAAGTGCGTCGGCGAACCAGTCGAGTGCCGCTGCGCACGCCTCGGCGGCGTACCCACATCCCCACGCTTCCGGCAGGAACATGTAGCCGAGCTCGGCCTCCCCGGCGTCCGGACGGACGTGACCCGGACGCGCTGCATCGCGCCGATCGAGCGTGACCATGCCGATCATCGATCCGTCGAGATCGATCACGAAAAGGCCGGGGCGCCGCCCGGGCACCTCAGGCACCGCGCTTTCGAGCTCATCGCGGGGTCGAGGGCCACCAATGTAGGTGCCCACCTCTGGCGAGGCGAACAGCTCGATGAACGCCGCACGGTCTCGGCCCTCGGACTCGCGGAGCACGAGCCGTTCGGTCCGCATCGGGGCAGGTGGCCAGGTGACGGGGCCGAGTCCGGTCATGGCGGACAACGTATCGCACGCCCGTGAGAACGATCCGGAAGAGAGGATCCAACCGGCCGGTACGCGACACGTGTACATGCGACCTCACCGGTCTCACGCCCGAGAGCGGCCCGGCGTGCTCTGAGAGGATCGGGGCATGACGGACTCACCCCGGCGGATCAACGCCCTCATCGTCGATGCCGCCGACCCCGAGCGACTTGCCGCGTTCTGGTCCGAGCTGCTCGGCAGGCCGGTCGTGGGCCGCATGGGGCCGTACGTATGGCTGCGACGCGAGGACAGCATGGGCATGGGCTTGGGCTTCCAGAAGACCGCCGAACCCAAGTCGGGCAAGAACCGCATGCACTTCGACATCACCTCCCCCGACCCGGCCGCCGAGCAGCAGCGGGTCGAGGCGCTCGGCGGGCGCAGGCTGGAGCAGTATGCCGACGGCGGGTTCCTGGTGATGGCCGATCCCGAGGGCAACGAGTTCTGCATCATCCCCGAGGGGCCCTTCGAGCTCGACGACGAGGGGCGCACGGACTACCTCGGCTGACCGGCAGCCCGCCTGAGCCCGAGGCGTCATCGGCTGCCCCCGTGGGCAGGTCTTCCAGGTCAGCACCCGGGCCGGGTCCTGTCGGCATGTATGCGCTCGGCCACTCGCACCTGGACGGCACACGCTCAGCCTTCGCTGTCACACAACACTTGGAGGTGTGGGGTTGAGAACCTGTGCCTGGCCCGGCCTTTGGGGGCTTGTCGCCGTCGCGGGTGGATCTCACGCCTGCGGTCGTCGGGTTGACCCGTGGTGGTCGGCACGACGATGGAACTTCGCGCGGTACTCCCTGGGCCGCTGGCCCGTGTGTCTGGCGAAGATGCCACTGAATGCTCCCGGGTCGCGGTATCCGACGTCGGCGGCAATGCTCGCGACGGTCCTGTCGGTCTCCTCCAGCAGGTGCCTGGCCCGACGCACCCGGGCCGACTGCAGGTACGCCAGTGGTGTCTCGCCGGCTTCGTCGCCGAAGCGGCGGAGCAGGGTTCTCGTGCTGACGTGGAACTCCTGGGCGAGGGTGGGCAGGTCATAGCGAGCGCCGAGGTTCTGGTCGAGCCACCGCTTGACGCCCAGCGAGAACTCCTTGCCCACGGCCGGTATGAGCCCCGGGTCGACGTAGGGGGCCTGCGTGGAACGCGCATCGTCAACGAGTGCGATACGCGCGGTGCTACGGGCGACGCCGGGGCCGTCGTGCTCGCGGATGAACTGCAGCGCGAAGTCGTACATGGCACTGAAGGCCGCAGTCGTCGTCACCCCCCGGTCGGTCACGACCAGGCTCTCCGGACGGAGGTGCACGTCGGTGTACCGGCGGGCGAACCGATCCGCGAACAACCAGGACGTGGTCGCCTCACGCCCGCCGAGCAGTCCGGCTTCGGCGACGAGGAAGGCGCCCACGCAGATGGATACGACAGCCACTCCCGAGGCGGCCTGCGATCGAATCGATGCCACCTCCGGTGCCAGGTTCGCGAGTGTCGCGTCGAGATCGAGCGTGGGCGAGAGCTCGAAGCCCGGCACGATCAGGACGTCCACCGGGCGCATCGCCGAGACGTCGAGGGCGGAGCCACCGGACGCGACCACACGCCGCCGGGGCGAGATGACCGACGCCTCGTAGGCCGGCTGGACCGACCCCTGCGCCGCGGCGACGTGAGTTGCCATGGCCAGGAGGTCGGGTACTCCGAACACCTCTGACGCAAAGCAGCCGGGGTAGGCGAGGACACCGACTCGCAGCGGACTCATGCGGCACCTCCGGCGCTTGAACGGGGTGGCGAGATTACCCGGATACCTGGCGATGCCGCCGCTTCTCAGGAAGGCCGCCACTCATCATCATCTCGGTCATGACCATCATGCGAGGACAGAACGACCCCCTGGACGACTTCTCACGCAGAACCGTCGGCGTCGACGACGTCGACAAGACCGTGTACATCGCCGGGGCAGGACCGGCCGTCATCCTCATGCCCGAGATGCCGGGTATCAGCCCCGACGTCGTACGGTTCGCGCGCTGGGTGCGTGATGCCGGCTTCTCCGTGTACCTGCCCTCCCTCTTCGGCGTCGACGGTGCCTATCCGCTCGCCGAGGCACGCGAGACCATCGTGCGACGCGCCTGTGTCAGCGCCGAGTTCCGCGCGTTCGCCGGTGGCGGCACCAGCCCCGTCGTGACATGGCTGCGCGGCCTCGCACGCCTGGCACACGCCGAGCGCGGCGGGCCCGGCGTCGGCGCCGTAGGTCTGTGCTTCACCGGCAACTTCGCCTTGACCATGGCGCTCGAACCCGCTGTCGTCGCACCAGTGGTCAACCATCCGTCGCTCCCGCTCGACGACCCCAGTGGTCTGGAGATCGGCGACGAAGACGCCGCTGCCGTGGCTGAACGCGTAGCGCGGGACGGACTGAAGGTTCTCGCCTACCGCTTCGATGACGACAGATGGTGCACCGGCCAGCGGTTCGCGGCCTACCGAGCGTTGCTGGGAGACGCATTCGACGGCCGCG
Source organism: Streptomyces sp. NPDC002004 (assembly GCF_053593975.1). NCBI lineage: Bacteria > Bacillati > Actinomycetota > Actinomycetes > Kitasatosporales > Streptomycetaceae > Streptomyces > Streptomyces sp. NPDC002004. Next base: position 4,787 of record NZ_JBSFDP010000046.1, on the reverse strand, counting down.
TACTCGAAGCCGGGACGGCGAACACCAACCCTCCGCCCTTCTTCCGAGACGTCGTCGGCTGCGCCCACAGCGTCGTCACCGCGCACCTCGTCGACCAGGACGGCCACCCCACCGTGCAGGCCCGGAACGAGATCATCGCCTTCCTCGCCGAGCGGCTCGGGACTCGGCCGCAATGAGCCGTCGGCGCACCCGGTGATGCGACGGGGCGCCGCCGCATCCGGATGCAATGGGCGCTCGCCCGCTCCTATTCGGCCGCGCTCATGTGCCCAAGAAGGGGAGGCGCCTCGCCGGTCGCGCTGAGCGCAATGACCTCGTGGCCGAATCCGACGACGATGCGGCCTCGTGAGGCGATCGTGACCGCGAAGACCTTCCACGGGAAGATCACGTCACGGCCCACCTGCTCGCCGGTGGCCAGGTCCCACAGGCGCAGTGCGGCGTCGTCGCCCCCGGTGACGATGATCCGTCGTCCGTCGGCGATGCCGACGGCAACGGCGTTCACGCCCCATTCGTGCGCGGAGATCGGCTGTGCGATCTGGCTGCCGGCAGTCAGGTCCCACGTCCGTACGGTCCCGTCGTCGCTGCCGGTGACGGCGTGCGGCCGTCCCTCCACGGCTGTCACGGCGAGTGCGTGACGCTGCGGTTGTGCCCGCCGAGCGGGTCGCCGGTGCGTCGGCCGGTGGTCAGGTCCCACAGGTGGAGCCCCCCGCCCATGGCGGCGGCGAGCAGGTGCGGCCTGCCGTGGATCTCGGTCGTGACGGCCGCGTCCCAGAACTCCTCGCCGTCGAGCGGCTCGCCGACCCGTCGGCGGTCGATGAGGTCCCACATGTGCAAGCGCCCGTCATCGGTGCACATGACGGCATGCGGGCGCCCGTCGATGACCGCCGTGGCCGCCGCGCTGATGCCGGTGTGGTCGCCGATCCGGTCGTCCACCAGCGGCTCGCCGACCGCACGTGCACGGGTCACGTCCCACAGCTGCGCCGTGCCTCTGGCACCGGGTACGACGGCATGGAGCCGGCCGTGGATGACCGCCGTGGCGTGCGCAAGGTCCGGATACCCTCCGGTATCCACGCGAGTGACCGGGGTGCCCGATGCCGTGTCCCAGGTACGTATGGTCCCGTCGTTGGCACAGGTGACCACGTGGGAGCGCCCGTCGATCACTCCCGTGACCGCCGCCTGGACCATGCCGGTGTGGCCGCGTACCAGGCGGCCCACCCTGGGGAGTGCGGTCAGCTCCCACACCCGGACCGTGCCGTCCAGGCCTCCGGTGATCGCGTGCGGGCGGCCGTCGACCATGGCTGTGGTCACGCATTCCACGGCACCGACGGTCAAGGGGGCGAAGGCGTCGCTGCGGGTGGCGAGGTCGACGCCCCGGAGTCTGCCGGCCCGGTCGACGACAACGACGTGGGGACGGTCGTCGATGTCAACGGCGGCAGCGGCTGTCGCGGAGGCCGGTCCGGTCGCCAGCGGCGCGCCGACCCGCCGGCCGGTGGTCAGGTCCCACAGGCGCGTCGTCCCGTCGGCGCCGACGGTGATCACATGGGGCCGGCCGTCGACGGCGGTTGCGGTCAGCGTGTGCACCGGTCCGTCGTGTCTGATCGGGGCTGTGTCGACCGGGTCGCCCGTGGCTATGTCCCAGACCCGGAGGCCCCCGTCGGACAGGCCGACGACGGCGTGCGCGCGGCCGCCGATCACCAGGGCCGCGAGCGCGGCGTCCTCGCCGTCGGGGCAGCCCAGCTGTCGGCCGGTCGCGAGGTCGGTGGCCTGGACCTCGCCCTCCGCGTACGCGCCGAGACCGCCATTGGTGCTGCTGCTGACGACGTACGCGTGCCCGTCAACGGCGACTGCGGCCACCGACCGGATCCAATCGCCGTGTTCGGCCACGGGGACGCCCACCTGACGGCCGGTGGTCAGATCCCACAGGCGTACCTGCTGGTCGCCGCCGCCGGTGACGGCGTGCGAGCGCCCGTCGATCTCCAGTACGTCGACGGCCTTGACCGATGCGCCGCAGTCCATGGGCTCGCCGACCTGACGGCCGGCCGTCAGGTCCCACATCCGTACGGCGCCGTCCTCGCTGCCGCTGACGACATGAGGTCGGCCGCCGACGGCGAGCGCAGCGACCGCGCTGACCGGTGGCCCGCCTGCGAACGTCATACGTAACCGCGGCTCGAGCTGCGATCCGGTGGCCCACTCCACGGCCCAATCGGCCGCGGGCTCCCCCGGAATCGGCGTGGCAAGGATCCGATCGGCAAACTCCCGTTCCCCGAAGCGCGCCGCGTCCAGGGCGAGAAGGTGCCGCCGCGTACCCGGACTTGCGTTCTGGTGCAGGTGCTGCGAGGTCCGGTACACCGCCGCCGCCAACAGCGCCGCGGGCCCCGGCGACGCGTCCAGCAACCGGCGCACCCGTGCAGGGGCGCTGTTGAGCATCACATTGACGAAACGTTCTTCAGCATCAACGCTCATGATCAGTAGCCTAGAAGTTGTCTCGCGATCTCCCCAGCATCGGCGCTCACCGTCAACTCGTAACAGCGGGGGCGGGGACGGGAACATCGCGCATGCGGCGGAGTGGGGAGAAGAACACGAACCAGCCGGCCGCCCAGGAACCGATGAACGCCAGCCAGAGCGCGGGCCGCACCCCGATCAGCGTGCCAAGTACCCCGCCGAGAATGCCGCCGAGCGGCAGCGTGCCCCACACGACCCAGCGGACGGCCGCATTCATCCGGCCCATCAGCTCCGGCGGTGTCACCGACTGCCGGTAGCTGACCTGCGCGACGTTGTACACCATCCCGGCGAAGTACGCGATGGCCCAGCCCAGCGGGAACAACACCACTCCCCAACCTCGCCAAGCGGCCGCCGCGACGACCTGCGGTGCGCTGAATACCACCATCGACACCCAGATGACCCGCGCGGAGCCGATCTTCTTGGCGAGCCGACCGGCGAACACTCCCCCGGCGATCCCGCCAACGGCCGCGCCCGCCATGATCAGCCCGGTCAACGCGGGAAGCACGTGCAGCACCCGGATGAGGAAAACCATCGCCAGCGCCGAACTCATGCCGCTGAACAGGTTCGCGGTACCCGTGCACGCCACGACCTTGCGCAGAATCCTGTGCTTGACGACGAATCGCAATCCCTCGGCGATCTGGCTCCGCAACGTCTCGTCCGCTCGCCGTGCGGGCGGCGGCTCCTCGCGCTTCCTGATTCCGAATATCGAGACGACCGAGACCACGTAGGAGATCGCGTCGGCCGTCATCGCCCCCACGGCGCCGAACGCCGCGACCAGTCCCCCGCCCAGACCGGGTCCCCCGAACTGCGCGAACGCCCCGGTGGCCGCCAGCTTGCCGTTGGCGTCCATCAGGTCCTCGGCGCGGATCAGCGACGGCACATAACTCTGGTAGGAGACGTCGAAGAACACCGTGCACACGCCGGCCGCGACAGCGACGATGTAGAGCTGGGTCATCGTCAGGGTGCCGAAAGCAGCCGCCACCGGGATCGAGCCGATGATCAGCAGGCGGAGAATGTCACAGACGATCATGATGGAACGTTTGGCGCCGCGGTCCACCAAAGCACCTGCGGGCAGCGCGATCACCGCGAACGCTGCTGTGGTGGCGGCGGTCAGCAACCCGACCTGGAACGTGCTCGCCCTGAGAGCGACGACCGCGACCAGTGGCAGTGCGATCTGGGTGACCGCCGAGCCCATCTCGCTGACCGTCTGGCCACTCCACAGCAGTATGAAATCCCGCTGACGCCACAAGCTCGGACCGTCGCGCCCCGGCTCGGCATTCCGCAGGTCCTTCGTTACCTCTGTCACAGCGTCAACCTAGAGGTTGCCCATGACTGCGACCAGGGACCGGCGGCGGGGGCTCCTGCTACTGGCTGAGGGCGAAGTTGTGCATACGGGCGATGCCGCCGGCGACCCAGTAGATGTTGTCGCCCGTCCCCGAATGGCTCGCACCCGTCACGCTACGGCCGCACCACGCACTCGGCCGAAGGCGCCGGGTCCACGCCGCGGACCTCGTGGCGAAGTGACGTGCAAGAGGTGACGTTGGCCACGACTTCCGACTCTGGGACATGGTCGGAAATTGGCCAATACACCGTCAGACACGATGCTTCGTTCATCCTTTGGAATGAGGCGCGCCCGATCGTCCCCGACTACCTTCGCGCAGGTTGGAAGATTCGTTCGAAACGGGGAGAGTGCATGACCAGCACACTCAAGAAGTTCGCGACAACCACGTCGGCGATCGGCATGATGGTGGCGGGCATGGCGTTCGGCGCCGCGCCCGCTGCCCAGGCTGCCGTCGGACCGTCCGGATGCACCGCATTTGTGGACCAGAACAACGCCCACCGGGCACTGGCCTGGTGCAGCCACGGCAACGGCCACTGGAACGTCCAGGCCTGGTGCGGTGGCCCGGGTGGGGCCAGGGGCCCCTACAAGGGCACCAATGGCTTCCGCGCCCTGAGCAGGGAGAAGGCTGCGACGCTCAACTGCGGCTCCTCCGGCTTCCCGTACAACATGAAGGTCGTCGACATCGGCATCTGATCGAGGACCGGAGAACCCGACCCGGGAGTGGAACGGACGGGTCGGCGTCGGCCCCTCGGACGTGGCCCACGTCGCCGCCGGTGTGAGACCGCACCGGAGTCGTGTTGCCGCGTCGCCCTGGCGGGCCGGCTCGTGCACCCACGGCCCGACCGTCGTTTCCCGAGCCTGCACGACCCCAAGGCTTCTTGGCCTGCTTGCGGCTTGGACGTGCAGCGGTGGCCTCGGGTGCTGCGATGGCATCGGCTCCGGCCCT
>NZ_JBSFDP010000045.1:0-43415 GCF_053593975.1 Streptomyces sp. NPDC002004 | reverse complement strand
GTGCGCGATTGGTCATGGGCTTGTCGGGGTCCTTGTCCAGCTTCTGGAACCGTGCCCCGTCCTTGTTCGTGATCCCGGCGAAAGTCGACGGGTCGTACGAAGGGGTCGATGCCAGGGCCAGGATCGCGCCGGTCGATGGGTCGATCGCCGCGACGGCGCCCTTGCCCCGGCTCTTCAGCCCGTCGTACGCGGCCTGCTGCGCGGCGCTGTTGAGCGTCGTGACGACGTTGCCGCCTGCCTTCTTCTTCCCGGTGATCATATCGAGGGTGTTGCGGAAGAAGAGGCGGTCGTCGCTGCCGCTGAGGATGCGATCGTCGATGGACTCGAGCTGCGTGGCGCCCACGAGCTGCGACGCGTACCCGGTGACGGGCGCCCACATGGGGCCGTCTTTCCAGGTGCGCTTGTACTTGTAGTCCGTACCCGAAGTGGCGACCGAGCCGGTGACCGACTTTCCGTCCACGATGATGTCGCCGCGCGGCGTGGCGTAGCGCTCGATCGTGACCCGGCGGTTGTTCTTGTTGGTCTGCAGAGCGTCAGCCTTGACGTACTGGAGCCAGTTGTCCCGTATGAGCAGGGCGAGCACGAGAAGACCACAGAAGATCGCGATCCGGCGCAGGGGCTTGTTCACGGGCGGACCACCTGGGTCATCTCGGCATCAGGATTGGGTGCGGGAGTCGGAGCTGGGCGGCGGGCGGTATCGCTGATCTTGATCAGCACGGCGATCAAGGCCCAGTTGGCGATGACGGACGAACCGCCGGCCGCGACGAACGGCATGGTCATACCGGTCAGCGGGATCAGCCCCATGACACCGCCGGCGACCACGAAGACCTGGATGCCGAAGGCGGCGGACAGACCGATGGCCAGCAGCTTGCCGAACGGGTCACGGGCGGCCAGAGCGGTGCGCACGCCACGCTCCACGATCAGCCCGTAGATCAGCAGTACCGCCATGGTTCCAGCCAGGCCGAGCTCCTCGCCGACAGTCCCGAGGATGAAGTCCGAGTTGGCCGCGAAGCCGATGAGGTCGGATTGGCCCTGGCCCCAGCCCTTGCCGAGGACACCGCCGGAACCGAAGGCGAAGAGGGACTGGGCGATCTGGTCGGTAGTGGCCCACGAAGGTCGTGGGTTGTCGAAGACGGCGTAGGGGTGCAGCCAGGCCATCACTCGGACCTTGACGTGCGGCTCGATGGAGCCGACGACGGCCGCGCCACCCACCGACATCAGCAGACCGAAGACGATCCAGCTGGTGCGCTCTGTGGCCACGTACAGCATGACGACGAACATGCCGAAGAACAGCAGCGAGGTGCCCAGGTCGGTCTCGAAGACCAGGATCACGAGGGAGAGCGCCCAGACCACCAGGATCGGGCCAAGGTCACGGCCGCGCGGGAGGTACAGGCCCATGAAGCGGCGGCTGGCCAGCGCGAGGGCGTCCCGCTTCACCATCAGATATCCGGCGAAGAAGATTGCCAGAATGATCTTGGCGAACTCGCCGGGCTGGATCGAGCCGAGGCCCGGGATGGTGATCCAGATCTTCGCTCCGAACTTGCCGGGGAAGAAGACCGGGGCGATGAGGAGGACCAGCGCGACCACCATGGAGATGTAGGTGTAGCGCTGCAGGATGCGGTGGTCCTTGAGGAAAATGACGACAGCGACGAAGAACGCGATGCCCAGTGCGGAGAACAGCAGCTGGTTGGGCGCCGACGCCGCGTACTTGAAGCCCTGGAGCTCGGCGAGGTGAGCCAGCCGCTTCGACTGGTCCAGGCGCCAGATGACCACGAGCCCGAGTCCGTTCAGCAGGGTCGCCAGCGGCAGCAGCAGAGGGTCCGCGTACGCCGCGAACTTGCGCACCACCAAGTGCCCGATGCCGGCCAGCAGGCCCAGTCCGATGCCGTAGCCCATGAGGCCGGTCGGCACCTCGCCGTTCATGGCGAGCCCCACGTTGGCGTAGGCGAACACGGGGATGACGACGGCGAACACCAGGAGCGCCAGCTCGGTGTTGCGACGGCTCGGCGCGCCGATGGCGCCGATGGTCGACGTATGCGTAGTACTACTGCTCATCGCGTGAAAAGGCCCCTCACGGCTGCTTACTGCTTACCGCACAGCGGGACCAGCTTCTGCTCGTCCTCCGAGAGGCTGGGGCCGGGTGTGGGCGTGGGACTGGAACTGGGACTGGGACTGGACTTCGGCTTCGAGGACTGGCTCAGCGGCTTCGACGCGTCGTTCGCGCTGTCGGTTCCGCCGGACCGGCTCTGACCCTGCTTGGTCTTCTTGCGCTCGTTGGCGCGGCGCTCGGCGTCCTTCTTGCACGCCGAGGCCTGCAGGGCCAGCTCGTTGATCTTGTCGTTGGCCTGGGTGAGGCCGCCCTCGGCGATCGTGGCCTCGACCTGATTGCGCTGGTACGGCGGAAGGTACTTGAGTTCGATCTCGGGGTGGTCCTTCTGGACCTTCGACAGGCTGACCCAGGCCAGGTCCTGGCTGATCCCGCGGTACAGCGCGACGTGGTCGTCGCTGCTGCCGACGTAGTACTGCGTCTGCGTCCAGCGGTAGCCGCCGTACAGACCGCCGCCGACGACCGCGAGTGCCAGAGCGCCGTAGAGGGATCTCTTGAGCCACCTGCGGCCCTTGCGGGGCTTGATGAAGTCCTCGTCGCCGTAGGAGCCGAAGGTTCCCTCGGGCACATAGCCGGGGGCGTCGCTGCTGCCGGGCGGGCCGAACTCGCCGCCGCCCTGCGGCGGCACCTGCCGGCCGAGTCCGGAGGCGCGGCCCGCGGGGGTCTGCATGGCGCCGCCGTCGTGCAGCTGGTGCTGGTTCTCGGCGACCGCGCCGACCACGACCGGGGTGTCGGAGAGCTGACCGGCGAGGGTGTCGCCGCTGTCGATGTCGAGGACATCGGCGACGATCACGGTGATGTTGTCGGGGCCGCCGCCGCGCAGCGCGAGCTGGATCAGCTCCTGCACGGTCTCCTGCGGGCCCTGGTAGCTGGCGAGGGTGTCCTCCATCGTCTGGTGGGACACGACGCCGGACAGGCCGTCCGAGCAGATCAAGTACCGGTCGCCGGCGCGGACTTCGCGGATGGAGAGGTCGGGTTCGACGTGGTCGCCGCTGCCGAGCGCCCGCATGAGCAGGGAACGCTGCGGGTGGGTGGTGGCCTCTTCCTCGGTGATCCGGCCCTCGTCGACGAGCCGCTGCACCCAGGTGTGGTCCTGGGTGATCTGCGTCAGGACGCCGTCGCGCAGCAGGTACGCGCGGGAGTCGCCGACGTGCACCAGGCCGAGCCGCTGACCCGTCCACAGCAGGGCGGTGAGCGTGGTGCCCATGCCCTCGAGCTGCGGGTCCTCCTCGACCATCAGCCGCAGCTGGTCGTTGGCACGCTGCACCGCGGTGCCGAGCGAGGTGAGGATGTCGGATCCGGGTACATCGTCGTCGAGTGTGACGAGCGTCGAGATGACCTCGGACGAGGCGACCTCGCCCGCGGCCTGGCCGCCCATGCCGTCGGCGATCGCGAGCAGGCGCGGACCGGCGTAACCCGAGTCCTCGTTGCCCTCGCGGATCATGCCTTTGTGCGATCCGGCGGCGAAGCGCAGTGACAGACTCATGCGCACCTCGCCTGTCGGCTCCGGGTACATCCGCACGGTGCCCACCCTCCGGTCGGGAGCGCGCCGGCGACCAGTGCCCAGGCCGCCGCGTCGGCTCGCTCGCTCCGCTCGCTCATTGTCGTACTACTTCCGCAACTCGATGACGGTCTTGCCGATGCGGATCGGCGCGCCCAGCGGAATCGGTGTCGGAGTGGTCAGCCGGTTCCGGTCGAGATACGTGCCGTTGGTGGACCCGAGATCCTCGACGATCCACTGGCCGTCACGGTCCGGGTAGATCCTGGCATGCCTGCTGGACGCGTAGTCGTCGTCCAGCACGATCGTGGAGTCGTGCGCGCGGCCCAGCGTGATCGTCTGGCCCTGCAGGGCCACCGTGGTGCCCGTGAGGGAGCCCTCGGAGACGACCAGCTTGGTCGGAGCGCCACGGCGCTGGCGACCGCCCGCGCTCTGCTGCTGCCGCTGCTGCGGCGGCGCGGACTGTCGGGCGGCCTGCTGCTGCCGCCCGCCGCCCTGGCGCGAACCGCGCTGGGTGACGCGCGTACCGAACAGGTCGCTGCGGATGACCTGTACGGCCACGATCACGAACAGCCACAGAACGGCCAGGAAACCCAGCCGCATGACCGTCAGGGTCAGCTCTGACATTGCCCCCGCTTCACCCTTCGGCTTGCCGGTAAATGATGGTGGTGCTGCCCACGACGATCCGCGAGCCGTCGCGGAGCGTAGCGCGGGTGGTGTGCTGTCCGTCCACCACGATGCCGTTGGTGGATCCGAGATCCTGGATCGTCGAGGGCGTTCCGGTCCGGATCTCGCAGTGCCGGCGCGAGACGCCGGGGTCGTCGATCCGCACATCGGCCTCGGTGCTGCGACCGAGCACCAGCGTGGGGCGGACGATCTGGTGACGGGTGCCGTTGATCTCGATCCAGCGCCGCACCTGGGCGCCCGGCATCGCGCCCGCACCGGGCCGGGGGCCGGCGGGCGAAGCGCCGGGGCGGCCGCCGGGCGGCGGGGCGGACGGCATGGGAGGAGCGCCGGCCGGCTGGGGCGGGTAGCCGTAGCCACCGCCCGCGCGGCCCGCGGGCGGGCCGGCGGGACCCGCCGGGGCGCGCTCCGGAGTCTGCGAGGTGCTGGACGCGAGCGTGCGGCTGCGCACCCGGTACAGGCCGGTGTCGAGATCGTCGGCCTTCTCCAGGTGGACCTTGATCGGTCCCATGAAGGTGTAGCGCTGCTGCTTCGCGTAGTCGCGCACCATGCCGGACAGCTCGTCCCCGAGCTGGCCGGAGTAGGGGCTCAGGCGCTCGAAGTCGGGCGCGCTCAGCTCCACGATGAAGTCGTTGGGGACGACGGTCCGCTCGCGGTTCCAGATCGTCGCGTTGTTGTCGCACTCACGCTGGAGCGCGCCGGCGATCTCGACGGGCTGGACCTCGGACTTGAAGACCTTGGCGAAGGTGCCGTTGACCAGACCTTCGAGACGCTGCTCGAAACGCTTCAGGACTCCCATGGGGCACCTCCTCCTTCTCTGTCGTCCTGGTACTGCTCACTGATCGTATCCACGCGCCGGGAAATCGGCTGGTTCCCCCTGTCTGCCCGGCCGACGAGTGTCGACACTCACAGGTCATGCCCTCGTGACGGCACCTCGATCCGTCCGGAACCCAGCTTCCGGGATCCGTCCGGGACCGCCTCCGGGATCCGTCGGGGATCCCGTCCGCAGGCCCGTTCCGGACGCCGGTGGAACCGCATCGGGGGGTGACTCCTCGGCCTCCTCCTCGTAGGGATCGTAGAGGGGGTCCCAAGCCAGTGTCCCGCACCCGAGTGCGGACCTCGGACGACCCGGGGGCGGGGCCGGGGCCGGTCGCCCGGTGGTCCCCGGCGGCCGCCCCGGTCCGTACCAGCGCCCTCTCCCGGTATGACGCCGGATCGTGGGTGCGAGGTGCATCGGGTACGGGGACGGGATCGTTGCCGTCATGTGACCGGTTGAGGTCGCGACCGTTGCCGTGACGTGACCGGACCCGGCGGTTGCCTTCCCGGCCGTGCGCCGCCACGCGTACCGCCCGTCGCACGCCGCGCCGCTCCCCGCCTCGTCTCCGGTGCGCACCGCCGCACGCACTGCCCTGCGGCTTCCCCGCGGATACGGATGTGAATCCACCGCTGCCAGCGTGCTAATCTTCTGGATGTCGGAAGGCGCCGCACCGAAAAGTGAGGAGCCGGAAGACAGCACCCATGCGCGGGTGGCGGAATAGGCAGACGCGCTGGATTCAGGTTCCAGTGCCCGCAAGGGCGTGGGGGTTCAACTCCCCCCTCGCGCACAGCGAAGCGGTCCCACGGTGAAAGCCGTGGGACCGCTTTTTTTCGTGTGTGGTGCATCACCCCGGGCGGGATCGAGGCCCCTCCGGGGTGATGCATCTCTCAGGCGGATCCCCCAAGTGGCCCGGTGGAAAGGGCGACTTGGAGTGGCCGGCCGGTGGCCAGGCATACCCCCGCCGGGGGTCCGGGCGTCTCCCCGGGGCGCCGTGCCGAGGGCCCGACGGGCTGCCCGGGGTGCGGTGATGAGGGCCGGAGGCTCTGCTCGGGTCGTACCGCCGGGAGCCCGCGGCTGGTCAGGCCGCCGACCCGACGCGCTGGGCCAGAGCCTTGCCCTTGGTGGCGGCCTCCTCGTGGGCCTTTGCGCGGGACGCCTCGGCGAGCGGGATCAGCTCCGCCATCGCCGGGTTGGACGCGGCGAGCGTCAGCTCCGGAACGATGAAGTCGACGTCCAGCCCGAGCATCGTGCCGAGGACGTCCCGCAGGTAGGTCTGCACGTATTCGAAGGCCTCGCGCGGTGTGCCCGGCGCGTACGAACCGCCGCGGCTGGCGACGACCGTGACCGGCGTGCCCTTCGCGGAAGGGGCCTCGCCCGCGGTGCGCCCCATCAGGATCACCTGGTCCAGCCACGCCTTCAGCGTCGACGGAATCGTGAAGTTGTACATGGGGGCACCGATCAGCACGGCGTCCGCCTGCTCGAGCTCCTCGATCAGCTTCACGCGCTCGGCGTGCGCGGCGGCCTGCTCGGGCGAGTGCGTGGCCGGGTCGGCGAAGCCGGCGGAGGCGGTGAGCCCGTCCAGGTGCGGAACCGGGGTGGCGGAGAGGTCGCGGTAGATCACCGTGCCCTCGGGGTGCTGCTCCTCCCAGGCCTTGCGGAACAGGTCGGTGACGGTGCGCGAAGCGGAGGCGGAACCCGGGAGGACGGAGGAGTCCAGGTGCAGCAGGGTGGCCATGACGATCTCCTGTGAGCGGAATATGGGGATGGATCCGCAGCGGTCGAACCGGTTTCCCGCCCGCGGAGCCAGTGAGAGATCCGCAGCGGCTGAAGCATGGTTCGTAGCTGCTGTTGAGTACGCAACTAGTGATAACACATCTACTTACTTTTTTTCATCCCCGTACGGGAAGGCAGTACCCTGGGTGCATGGCGGGCAACCCGGTGGTCCACGACGAAGCGACGTGCAAGAAGGTCGACGAAGGCATCACGCGCGTGTTCGCGCTGCTCGGAAAGCGCTGGACCGGGCTGATCGTGGCCGTCCTGATTCAGAGCCCCGCGCACTTCGCCGATCTGCGGCGGGCCATCCCCGGCATCAGCGAACGCATGCTGTCGGACCGGCTCACCGAACTCGGCGCCGCGGGCCTCGTCGTTCGCGAGGTGGACGAGGGGCCGCCGCTGCGGGTCTCCTACCGGCTCACCGAGGCGGGCGCCGCACTCGAGGGTGCACTCGAGGAACTGGGGCGGTGGGCCGAGACCCATCTGCCCGAGGCGGGACCGTGCCCGGGGGCGGGACGCCGCTAGAGCCGTCGCGGTCGGGGCTGTCCCGGTCGGCCTGTCGGGAGAGAGCTGTCGGGGCCGGGGCTGTCGCGGATGGGACCCTCGCGTGCGGTGGCGCATCGGCCGTCCCGTGCCGTGACCGGGCGCACCGGCCTTCCCTGCTGTGAGCGGGCGCACTGGCCGCCCCCGCGGTGGCCGGGCTCACCAGGTTTTCCACAACCGTCCAGTTGTCCACAGCCCCCTGCCGTCCCCTCGTGATCATCTGTAGGGTCGTTCCGCTTGCCGCCGTGCCGCACCGGGGCCGCGCGGCGCGGCGCGCGCGGAACGAGGAACGACAACGGGGGAGGCGGTCCGATGACCGAGCTGGGTACGGCGATTCCGGGGCAGAGCGAGGGGGCGGCTCCGGCTCCCCGGCTCCCCGCGGTCCGGGGATTCGCCTCGTGGCCGCGGATCCGTACGAGGGCCGACGGCGCCGGCCCCAAGGAGAAGGGCAAGGCACTGCGGGACCGGGTCCCGCGCCCGTCGCACGCCCGCTTCGAACCCGACGCGAGCCGTCCGGACGCGGTGACCGCCGTCGAGGAGTCCAACCGCGGCCGGCTGGCGGCCCTCACCCCGATACGCGTCGGCAGGATGGCCGCGAACCCCTTCGCGTTCCTGCGCGGCTCGGCGGGACTCATGGCGCACGACCTCGCGCACACCCCCATGACCGGCGTGGGGGCCCAGATATGCGGCGACGCGCACGCCGGGAACTTCGGCCTCTACGGCGACGCGCGCGGCGGACTCGTCATCGACCTGAACGACTTCGACGAGACGGTGCACGGCCCCTGGGAGTGGGACGTGAAACGGCTCGCGACCTCGCTGGTCCTGGCCGGGCGGGTGGCGGGCGCGGACGACGACGTGTGCCGTGCCGCCGCCTTCGACGCGGTGGGGGCGTACCGGCGCACCATGCGGCTGCTGGCGAAGCTGCCCGTGCTGGACGCATGGAACGCGATCACGGACGAAGAGCTCGTCTCGCACACCGACGCCCACGATCTGCTGGGCACGCTGGAGCGGGTCGCGGAGAAGGCCCGCAACAACACCAGCGGCCGCTTCGCCGCCAAGTCGACGGAGCCCACGGCGGACGGCGGACGCAGGTTCATCGACGCGCCGCCGGTGCTGCGCCGCATACCCGACGGTGAGGCCGCCGCCGTCGCGGCCGCGCTCGGCGACTACCTCCGCACGCTCGCTGAGGACCGGCTTCCGCTGCTCGCGCGGTACGCGATACAGGACGTGGCGTTCCGTGTGGTCGGCACCGGCAGCGTGGGCACGAGGTCGTACGTCGTACTGCTCCTCGACCACCGCGGCGAGCCGCTGGTGCTCCAGGTGAAGGAGGCCCGCCCGTCGGCCCTGGTACCGCATCTGCCGACGGCAGGGTTCAAGACGCCGGAACCGGAGCACGAGGGACGCCGGGTGGTGCTCGGCCAGAAGCGGATGCAGGTCGTCAGCGACATCCTGCTGGGCTGGACGACGGTGGAGGGGCGTCCGTATCAGGTGCGTCAGTTCCGCAATCGCAAGGGCAGCGTCGACCCGGCCGCCCTCGCCGCCGACCAGCTCGACGACTACGGCCGGATGACCGGAGCACTGCTGGCCCGCGCCCATGCCCACAGTGCCGACCCGAGGCTGATCTCCGGGTACTGCGGCAAGAACGAGGAACTGGACGAGGCGGTGGCGGCTTTCGCCGTCGCCTACGCCGACCGTACGGAGGCGGACCACGACGCGCTCCTCGCCGGTGTGCGGGCGGGGAAGGTTGCGGCGGAGCCGGGCGTGTAAGGGGGTGCAGGGTCCCGCCGGTGGTGCACGCGTACCAGTTCCGCCGGTGCGGGCCGGCGATCTGCCGGGTCCGTTCCTCGGGCACGGGGTGCCGCGCGAGGGCCTCGGCCGCCCCGGACCGGATCGGCCCTCCCGCCCGTGCCCTACGCTGGTCGGGTGACGACCCCGGAAGCCGAACAGCCGACCGAGTCCGTTGCCGTCGATGCCCCTGATGCCTCCGACGTGCCCGGCGGGCTCGCGGGGCTCGATGGGCACTGCGGGTCTCCTGGTTCCGATGGGGCTGGTGAGCCCGACGGGTCCGAGGGATCCGGCGAAGCCCGGACCGGGGACCAGGCCGGGGATCAGGACCGGGTCCAGGACCTGGCCGGTGAGCGGCCGCGGCCGGAGGAGCGGCTGGAGCGCGCCGTCCGGGCCGCCGAGCAGGCGCTGATCGAGTTCGAGATCGCGGTCGAGACGTTCCGCGTCGAGGTCGAGAACTTCTCCCGTCTGCATCACCAGAAGCTCGGCCCGATGTACACGCGGCTGGACGAGCTGGAGGCCCGGATCGCCGAGGCCCGGGCGGCCCGCACCGGCGACCCCGAGGACATGCGCAGGGCCGCGGAGGCGCGGGCCAAGGTGCTGCCGATGCCGTCGGTCGAGGAACTGTTCCACGGCTGGATGGACTCCGACGGTCTCTCCCCGGAGGCCACGGCGATGCTGACCGATCAGTCCGTGCGGCCCCCGCAGCGGGTGCGGCCCAGCGAAGAGGCCCGCAAGCTCTATCGGGAGCTGGCCCGCAAGGCCCACCCCGACCTCGCGCAGGACGACAAGGAACGGGCCCGGCGCGACGAGTTCATCACCCGCGTCAACGCCGCCTACGCCCGTGGCGACGTCGCGCAGCTGCAGCAGCTGGCCGAGGAATGGGCAGCGGGCCCGGCCCCCCAGGCCCCGCCGCCCAGCCCCACCGACGAGCTCTACGCCCGCCTCGAATGGCTGGCGCACCGCAAGGAGCTGCTCGCGGTGGTCGCCCGGGAGCTGGAGGAGAGTGCCATCGGCGCCATGCTCAAGCTCGCGCCGGACGACCCCGACCGTCTGCTGGAGGAGATCGCCGAGCAGCTGCTCGCGCAGGTCGCGGAGCGCGAGGCCGAGCTGGCCGGTCTGCTCGGGGCCTAGGCGGTGTCCCGTGGATCGGGCCGGTCCGGTGCGCCCGAACGTCGGGTAGCGTCGTAGGCATGCATTTTGGATCTGGTGTGCCCACGGTCGCGATCGACGGCCTCTCGGACAAGGACTTCCTGCTGGACGTCCGTGAGGACGACGAGTGGCAGGCGGGCCATGCGGAGGGTGCGCTGCACATCCCGATCAGTGAGTTCGTCGCCCGGTACGGCGAGCTGACGGAGGCCGCGCCGCAGGACGGCCGGATCAACGTCATCTGCCGTTCCGGAGGACGCTCCGCGCAGGTCGCGATGTATCTGGTGCAGCAGGGCCTCGACGCCGTGAACGTCGACGGCGGCATGCAGGTCTGGGCAGCTCTCGGCCGTCCTGTCGTCGACGACCAGGGCCGGCCGGGCGTCGTCATCTGACCGTCCGCGAGGCGCTCAGCCGAGGGGATGGGCCGCGAGCAGGTCTCCCAGCGCCTCCTCGTGCGCCGCAGCGGGTCCGAGCGCCAGCTCCAACTGCTTGGCCCAGGCGTGGTAGCGGTGCAGGGAGTAGTCGGTGTCGGCCCCGAAACCCCCGTGCAGGTGCTGCGCGGTCTGTACGACCCGCCGCACGCCCTCCGATGCCCAGATCTTCGCCACGGCGACGTCCCCGGCGGCGGGCAGCGCCCCGCCCGCGCCGGTGCTGATGCGCCATGCGGCCTGCCACAGCGTGACCTCCATGGCCCGCAGGTCGATATAGCGGTCGGCCGCCTGGACGGCCACGGCCTGGAACGTGGCCACCGGATGCCCGAACTGCTCCCGCTTGCCGGTGTACTCGCTCGTCATCCCCAGCACGCGGGTGCCGAGGCCGAGGGCCAGTGCGCAGGTGCCCGTGGCGAGCAGGTCGCGCAGCCACTCCCAGGCCCCGTCGGCGTCGATCACATACCGGGCGCCGACGCGTGCGGAGTCGAGCCGGATCTCGCCGAGGCGCTCGCCGGTCGTGGAGATCTGCTCGGCGATGACGATGCCGTCGTGGATGCGCGGCAGCAGCGCGAGGACGGCGCGTCCGTCGGCGCTGTGCGCGGGAACCAGGACCAGGCCCGCGTTGTGCGCCCAGGGGACCGCCGTCTGCACGCCGTCGAGCACCCAGTCGTCGCCGTCCCGGCGTGCGGACACGGCGAGTTCGACCGGGTCGTGGCCGGTGCGGCCGTGCGCGGCGACCGTCAGCACCAGCTCGCCCCGGCCCGCGCGCTGAAGGATGTCGTCCTTCAACGCGGCGCTTCCGTGGGCCTGGACGGCGGCCGCGGCCGCGCAGCTCTCCAGCAGCGGCACCCGGGCCAGCACCTTCGCCGACTCGCGCAGCACGAGGCAGAGCGCGATGGCGTCCAGGCCGGCCCCGCCGTGCTCCGGGGCGAGGAGCAGGCTCAGCAGACCGGCGTCGGCGAGCCTGGCCCACAGTGCGCGGTCGAAGTCCTCGGCTACGGCACCCGGTGTGAGCGCCGGGCTGGGGACTCCGTCGGGTGCGACCCCGGCGAACACCGCCTCCGCCGCCTCGACGGCCGCCTGCTGTTCCTCGGTGAAGGTGAAGTCCACAGCCCCTGTCCTTCCGCGCGCCGCCCGGGCCGGTACCTGCCGTACCGGTCTGACGAGGCGTCAAGATAGAACAGGTTCTAGAAGAAGGGAACGGGTCGCGGCGCCCCGAACCGTGGCCTCCCGGGCCACAGCACCCCGAGTGCACCGCGCCGCGGCCTCCGTCCCTCAGCGGTCGAAGTCCAACTCCACCTTCTCCGTGGCCGGGTGCGACTGGCAGGCCAGCACATACCCGGCGTCCGTCTCCTCGGGTTCCAGCGCGAAGTTTCGGTCCATCCGCACCTCGCCGGAGACCAGGAACGCCCGGCACGTCCCGCACACCCCGCCCTTGCATGCGTAGGGCGCGTCGGGCCGGTTGCGAAGCACCGTCTCCAGCAGCGACTCGCCGTCCTGGACGGGCCAGGTCCCGGCGCGGCCGTCGAGCTTCGCGGTCACCGAGCTGTGCGCGGGGACCGGCACCTTCGGCGCGGACGCGGCGCCGCTGTCCACATGGAAGATCTCCTCGTGGATACGGGACCGCAACACGCCCAGTCCGCGCAGAGCCCGCTCGGCTCCCTGCACCAGGCCGAACGGCCCGCACAGGAACCAGCCCGCCACCTCTTCGACCGGCAGCAGCGCCGGGAGCAGCGCGGTCAGCCGCTCCTCATCCAGTCGGCCGGTCGGCAGGCCTGCCTCCTGCTCCTCCCGGGACAGGGCTGTGACCAGCTGGAACCGGTCGGGGAAGCGGTCCTTCAGATCGGCGACCTCCTCCAGGAACATCGTCGACGCGGCGGTCCGGTCGCTGCGGACGAGGCAGAAGCGTGCCCCCGACTCCCGCGCCAGCAGGGTCGCCACGATCGACAGCACCGGTGTGATGCCGCTGCCGCCGACCACCGCGGCGTACAGCCCGGGGGCCGGGTCGAGCGTGAACCGTCCGGCCGGGGTCATCACGTCCAGCTCGTCCCCGACCGCGATCTCCTTCAGGGCGTACGTCGAGAACGCCCCGCCGTCGACCAGGCGCACGCCCACCCGCAGCGAGCGAGGGCCCTCCGGGCCGGGCGCGGGGGAGCAGATCGAGTAGGTGCGGCGTATTTCCTCGCCGTCGGCGATGCGTCGCAGCGCCAGGTGCTGGCCCGGTGCGTGCCGGTAGTCCTCGCGCAGCGCGGACGGCACGTCGAGGGTCAGGGCCACGGAGTCGTCGGTGAGCCGGTCGACCGCCGCTACCCGGAGCGGATGGAAACGGGACATCACAACTCCTTGAAGTGGTCGAACGGTTCACGGCAGGTCAGGCACCGTCGCAGCGCCTTGCACGCGGTGGACGAGAAGCGGCTCAGCAGCTCGGTGTCGGCCGACCCGCAGTTCGGGCAGCACACCGGCTCCAACACGGCGGCCGAGGCAGCCGACCCGGTGGCGGGCGGGGCCGCGGTACGGGTCGGGCCCAGCTCGACCGCGATCGGGCCGCCGGGACGCGTCGTCCGCGGCGGGGCGATGCCGAACTCCCGCAGCTTGTCACGCCCTTCGGCCGAGATGTCGTCGGTCGACCAGGCGGGCGCCAGCACGGTCCTGACCGTCACATCCGCAATGCCGTGCTCGTGCAGCACCCGCTCGATGTCCATGCTCATGGCCTCGATCGCGGGGCAGCCGGTGTAGGTGGGGGTCAGGTCGACCTCGACGCTGCCGGGCCGGAGTATCCGCAGCCCGCGCAGAACGCCCAGCTCCTCCAGGGTGAGCACCGGCAGCTCCGGGTCGGGGACGGAGCCGGCGAGGGCGCGCAGCTGCGCCTCGAGCGCCGTGTCGGCGCCTGCCGCGGGGGCCGCGGTGGCCACCGCCCGGTCCGTCACCATGACGCCCCCGGGTGACTGCGGTGCAGATGCTGCATCTCGGCGAGCATCCGCCCGAACGACTCGGTGTGCAGACCCTGGCGGCCCGCGCCCGCGGCCCAGGCCCCGGACTGCGGCCCCTCGGGCACGCTCAGCGTCGCCCTTGCCAGGATCGCGGTCACCGAGGCGAGCCAGCCGTCGCGCAGCGCGTCCCAGTCGACGTCCACGCCCTCCACCGGCTGGAACAACTCCCCGGTGAACTGCCACAGCTCCGTGCACGCCTGCTGCATACGTGCGTGGCTGTCCTCGGTGCCGTCGCCGAGCCGCAGCGTCCACAGCTCCGCGTGGTCCTGGTGGTAGGCGACCTCCTTGACGGCCTTCGCAGCGAGACCGGCGAAGGGGCCGTCCCCGCTCGCCAGCTCGGCGTAGAGCAGCCGCTGGTAGGTGGAGAAGTACAGCTGCCGGGCGATCGTGTGGGCGAAGTCGCCGTTCGGCTGCTCCACCAGCTGGAGGTTGCGGAAGGCGCGCTCCTCCCGCAGATAGGCCAGTTCGTCCTCGTCGCCGGCCTGGGACAGCAGCACGCGCGCCTGGCCGAGCAGGTCGAGCGCGATGTTGGCGAGGGCGACCTCCTCCTCCAGGACGGGCGCGTGACCCATCCACTCCCCCAGACGGTGCGAGAGCACCAGTGCGTCGTCACCGAGGGCCAGCGCCGCGGTGTTCACGGTGGTGGTCACAGGTGCTTCACTCCCTCCGGGATGTCGTAGAAGGTGGGGTGCCGGTACGGCTTGTCGGCGGCCGGCTCGAAGAACGGGTCCTTCTCGTCGGGCGACGACGCGGTGATGGAGGTGGACGGCACCACCCAGATCGACACGCCTTCGCCGCGCCGGGTGTACAGATCACGGGCGTTGCGCAGGGCGATCTCCGCGTCCGGGGCGTGCAGGCTGCCCGCGTGGGTGTGGGACAGGCCGCGGCGCGACCGTACGAAGACCTCCCACAGCGGCCAGTCCGTCGAGTTGCTCATGCCGTCGCCTTCCCGTCCTGCGCGCCGTGCTCGTCGCTCGGTTCGTCCTTCACGGTGCCGTCGTGCGGCCCGTCGTGCCTGTCGCTCTGCTTCTTCGCATAGGCCGCGGCCGCCTCCCGGACCCAGGCGCCCTCGTCGTGTGCGCGGCGGCGCTGGGTGATCCGCTGCTCGTTGCAGGGGCCGTTGCCCTTCAGGACCTCCCAGAACTCGGTCCAGTCGATGGCGCCGAAGTCGTAGTGCCCCCGCTCCTCGTTCCACACGAGGTCCGGGTCGGGCAGGCTCAGGCCGAGCGACTCCGCCTGCGGGACGCAGATGTCGACGAAGCGCTGGCGCAGCTCGTCGTTCGAGTGCCGCTTGATCTTCCAGGCCATCGACTGGGCGGAGTGCGACGACTCGTCGTCGGGCGGGCCGAACATCATCAGCGAGGGCCACCACCAGCGGTCCACGGCGTCCTGCGCCATCCGGTGCTGGGCCTCGGTGCCGCGGCTGAGGCTCAGCAGCAGTTCGTAACCCTGGCGCTGGTGGAAGGACTCCTCCTTGCAGATCCGCACCATCGCCCGGGCGTACGGGCCGTAGGAGCAGCGGCACAGGGGGACCTGGTTGGTGATCGCGGCGCCGTCCACCAGCCAGCCGATCGCGCCGACGTCGGCCCAGGTCAGCGTCGGGTAGTTGAAGATGGACGAATACTTCTGGCGGCCCGAGTGCAGTTTGTCCAGCAGCTCGTCCCGGCTCGTGCCGAGCGTTTCCGCGGCGCTGTAGAGATAGAGACCGTGCCCGGCCTCGTCCTGCACCTTCGCCATCAGGATGGCCTTGCGCCGCAGTGACGGGGCGCGCGTGATCCAGTTCGCCTCGGGCTGCATGCCGATGATCTCGGAGTGGGCGTGCTGGGCGATCTGCCGTACGAGCGTCGCGCGATAGGCGTCGGGCATCCAGTCGCGGGGCTCGACGCGCTCGTCGGCCGCCACGGCGGCATCGAAAACGGCCTCGAACGCCGCGACCTGCGCGGCGTCCGCCGCGGGTCCGGCGGACGCCGTCCGGGCCGTCTGGTGCGCAGCTGCTGTCGCCATGCCGTTCCCCTCGACCTTGTCCTGCTACCGACCGATCGTTCGGTCCGTCTGGATTCAAT
Organism: Streptomyces sp. NPDC002004; assembly: GCF_053593975.1. Taxonomy (NCBI): domain Bacteria; kingdom Bacillati; phylum Actinomycetota; class Actinomycetes; order Kitasatosporales; family Streptomycetaceae; genus Streptomyces; species Streptomyces sp. NPDC002004. The sequence continues at coordinate 27,575 of NZ_JBSFDP010000045.1, read as the reverse complement.
GGTGGGTGCGGCGCCATAAGGTGTCAACCCTGTGGATAACCTCACGGACGCTGTGCGTGGCGGGCGGGCGTGAGTAGCGTTCCGGTGCGGATGTGGCCGGCGAGGCGGTCCGGGGCGGCGGAGCGGAGGGCCGTCCGGCCAGGAGCCGGGCCGGCCGCGGCAGGTGACCGGATCGGGGAGACGGGGCGGAATGGACGCGTACGACGAAGGAGCGGACGCCCGGGCCGGGGCGGGCGAGCCGGTCGCGCCGCCGCCCTCCACGGACCGGGCCGTACCTTCTCCTGGCTCCACGGACCGGGCCGTATCTCCTCCCGGCTCCCTGGACGGCCCCGGCGACGACGCGACCGTGGCACCCCGCGACGGCCGCGCGGACGCCCACGACGACCTCGGCTCCGGCCCGGCGACGGCGGCGCCCGACGAAGACCACACGACCGGCCCTGTGCGCGGCGCGTCCGGCGACGGTGCGTCTCGCGACGAAGTGTCCGGTGACGAAGCGTCTCGTGACGGGGCCACGGAGCCGGGAGGCGGTCACCCGGTCGACCCCGCCCCCGATGTCTCGGCGGTTTCCGACGTCTCCGCACCTGCGACCTCCGCGGCTCCCGGGACTTCCGCGGTTCCCGACATCTCCGCGGTTCCCGACGCCTCGGTGGTTCCCGAGGTCTCAGCGGCCCCCGCAGCCCCCGCCGTCCCCGACCCTCCCGGCACCCCCTGGCCCCCCGGCCCGCCGGGGCAGCCCCGCGAGCCCTCCGGGCCCCCAGGCCTGCCCCTTCCGCCGGCCTCCGACGGGCCTCGGGCGCTCGGTATCGCCGGGCTCTCGCTCCCCTACCAGGTGCCGGCCGCGCTGGCCCTCGCGGTGGTGGCCGTGCTCGCCTGTGTGCATCTGGGCATGGTGTTCCTGCACGTGGCCCCGGCGAACACCCTGACCAAGCAGCACGGCCAGGCGGTGGACGCCTGGGTCTACCCCGAGTTCGAGCAGAACTGGAAGCTCTTCGCGCCCAACCCGCTGCAGCAGAACATCTCCGTGGAGGTGCGGGCCGACGAGCGGACCGGCGACGGGTCCTTCCGGACCACGGGGTGGGTCGACCTCTCCGCCCAGGACGGCGCCGCGATCGACGGCAACCCGCTGCCGAGCCACACGCAGCAGAACGAACTGCGCCGAGCCTGGGACTTCTACGCCGCCTCGCACGACACGCAGAACCGTCCCGCCGGCCTGCGCGGCGAGCTGTCCGAGCGCTACCTCCGCCGTATCGCGCTGCTGCGGCTCGAGCGGCAGCCCGGCGCCCGGGACGTCGTCATAGAGCGGGTCCAGGTGCGCACGCGGACAACCAATGTGCGGCCGCCCGCGTGGAGCGGCGAGAAGGCCGACACCCGGCCGCTGTTCCGTGAGCTTCCCTGGTGGTCGGTCACGGCCGGCGACGTCCCGCTCCGCTCGGCGAAGGAGGCTGGTGCCAGGTGAAGCGTCTCGACCGTTCGCTCTCCCAGGGCATCACGCGCGTCACCGCCGCCGCGCTCGGCCCGTACCAGACCGCCGTCATCCGCATCGGCTTCTCCGCCACCTGGCTGCTGTTCCTGCTCCGCGAGTTCCCCCACCGGCGTGAGCTGTACGGGCCCGACGGGCCGTGGAACTGGGAGATGGCGCGGCAGCTCGTCGCGAGCAACGACGCGTTCACCGCCCTGCTGTGGTCCGACGGCCGTCTCTGGTTCGAGATCGTCTACGGCCTGGCGATCGTCTCCAGCGCCCTGCTCCTGCTCGGCTGGCACACCCGCGCCTCGTCCGTGCTGTTCATGATCGGCGTGCTGTCGCTGCAGAACCGCAGCATCTTCATGGGGGACGGCGGCGACAACGTCATCCATCTGATGTCGATCTACCTGGTGTTCACCCGGTGCGCGCAGGTCTGGTCGCTCGACGCGCGCAGGGCGCGCCGGGCGGCCCGGGCACGCGCGTACGGGCAGCGATTCCGTGAGGACGGCGTCGGGCCCGTCCTGTGGTGGCTGCTCGGACTCGCGCTCTCGGCGGTGACCTTCATGGGGGAGCTGAGCGGGGGCTGGCTGCTGCTCTTCTGGGGGCTGTGGGCGGTGCAGGGTGTCTGGTGGGCCGTCGGCCGACGTGCCCCCGGCGGCCAGTCCCGCCTCCTGATGGACGTCGTCGCGAACATGCTGCACAACGCGTCCCTGCTGGTCATCATGGCCGAGGCCTGTCTGATCTACGCCACCGCGGGCTGGTACAAGATCCAGGGATCACGCTGGCAGGACGGCACCGCCGTCTACTACCCGCTGCGCCTCGACTACTTCTCGCCCTGGCCCGCCCTCTCCGACCTGCTCGCCGCGCACGGGCTGGCCATCATGCTGGTCACGTACGGGACGGTCGCCGTCCAGGTCGCCTTCCCCTTCACCCTGTTCAACCGGCGCGTCAAGAACGTCCTGCTGGTGGCCATGATGTGCGAGCACGCCGCCATCGCGGTCCTCCTCGGCCTGCCCTTCTTCTCGCTCGCGATGATCGCCGCCGACGCGGTGTTCCTGCCGACCTCGTTCCTGCGGAGGGTCGGCGGACGGCTGGCACGCGCGCGGGAAGGGCTCTCGGGCTCGGCCGGTCATGGGGGGCGTACGGTGCCGAGGCAGCGCACGGGCTCGGTCCACGCGTCCGACGGGAGCGGTCAGGTGCGGGCGGGATAGCCGTCTCGCGGCGCACGTAGGCTGCACGGCATGAGCGCGACGCAGGCCCACGACCCGGACGACACGAACCGCGCGGTGCGCACCTGGCGCGCGCTCGCCGACTCGTCGGTGCTGCTGGACGGCTTCCACGCGCTCAAGCACGCCGTACGCTTCGGCGCCCGCGTGCCCGTGGCCCTCACCGGCGACCGGGCGTCGGCGCTCGCGCTGGCCGACGATCTCGCCCCGGATCTGAGGGCGCCGCTGGGCGACCTCCTCGTGGAGGTTCCCGAGGACATGCTCCGTGCCCTGGTCCCGCGGCTGCACCCCACGAATGTCGCCGCGCTGGCGGTCCGTCCCTCCCGCGCCGCCAATCTGGAGGCACTGGCGCGCATGCCCCGCCAGGCGCCCGTGGTCGTCCTCGACAACCCCCGCAATCTCGGCAATGCCGGTGCCGTCATCCGCCTCGCGGCGGGCTTCGGGGCGACGGGCGTGATCACCACGGGCACGCTCGACCCCTGGCATCCGACGGTCGTGCGCGGTGGGGCGGGCCTGCACTTCGCGACGGCCGTGGAGCGCCTGGACGTCGCCGAGCTGCCCCCGGGGCCCGTGTTCGCGCTCGACGCGGGAGGGGAGGACATTCGCGGGCTCGTGATCCCCGGCGACGCCGTGCTCGCCTTCGGCTCCGAGCGCAGCGGCCTCTCCCCCGAACTCCGCAAGCGGGCCGACCACTTGGTGTCCCTGCCGATGCGGCCGCAGGTGTCCAGCTACAACCTGGCGACGAGCGTGGCGATGACCCTCTTCCACTGGTCGGCGGGCCCCGCCGGGTCCGTCCCCCTGCCGGGGAACGGACCCCTGACGGGCCACTAGCCACGGAGAGCGTGTCCCCGCCCAGGTGTCACCGAGGCCCGCGAGCCGCCCCGATGCCTGCTGCGGCTCACGCCTCCCGGCGGACCTCCACCACCCGGAACCGGTTCGCCACGAACGCACCGTCGCACAGGGCCGCGTTCGCCGCCGGGTTGCCGCCCGAACCGTGGAAGTCGGAGAAGGCGGCCGTCTGGTTGACGTACACCCCGCCGGTGAGGTTGAGGGAGAGCTGGGCGCACTCCTCCAGGCAGGCGTCCTCGACGGCGCCGGCCACCTCGTCCGAGGTCGTGTACGCGCCGACCGTCATCGCGCCCTTCTCGCGCACCGTGCGGCGCAGCAGCTCCACGGCGTCCGACGCGGAGTCCACGGACACGGCGAACGAGACCGGGCCGAAGCACTCGCTCAGGTAGGCGGCGTCCGCGTCCGGCTTCGTGCCGTCGAGCTTCACGATCACCGGGGTGCGGACCACGGCGTCGGGGAACTCCGGGTTGGCGACCTCGCGCGAGGCGAGGGCGACCTCGCCGAGGCCGGGGGCGGCCTCCAGCCGGGCCTTCACATCGGGGTTGACCAGGGCGCCCAGCAGTGCGTTGGCGCGCGCGTCGTCGCCGAGCAGACTGCCCACGGCCGCCGCCAGGTCGGACACGACCTCGTCGAAGGACTTGTCGCCCGCGTCGGTGGAGATGCCGTCGCGCGGGATGAGCAGGTTCTGCGGCGTCGTGCACATCTGGCCGCTGTACAGGGACAGCGAGAACGCCAGGTTGGACAGCATGCCCTTGTAGTCGTCGGTCGAGTCGATCACGACCGTGTTGACGCCGGCCTTCTCGGTGTAGACCTGCGCCTGTCGGGCGTTGGCCTCCAGCCAGTCGCCGAAGGACGTCGACCCCGTGTAGTCGATGATCCTGATCTCGGGGCGTACGGCGAGCTCCTTGGCGATGCCCTCGCCGGGGCGCTCGGCGGCGAGCGCCACCAGGTTCCGGTCGAAGCCCGCCTCGGCGAGCACCTCCCGCGCCACCTGCACCGTGAGCGCCAGCGGCAGCACCGCGCGCGGGTGGGGCTTGACCAGGACCGGGTTGCCCGTGGCGAGGGAGGCGAACAGGCCCGGGTAGCCGTTCCACGTCGGGAAGGTGTTGCAGCCGATCAGCAGCGCGATGCCGCGGGCCACGGGTGTGAACTGCTTGTGCAGCTCCAGCGGGTCCCGCTTGCCCTGGGGCTTCGACCAGTCCGCGGCGCCCGGGGTGCGCATCTGCTCCTCGTACGCGTACGCCACCGCCTCCATGCCGCGGTCCTGCGCGTGCGGGCCGCCCGCCTGGAACGCCATCATGAAGGCCTGGCCGCTGGTGTGCATCACGGCGTGGGCGAACTCGTGCGTCCGGGCGCTGATCCGGGACAGGATCTCCAGACAGACGGCGGCGCGGGCCTCGGGGCCCGCTTCGCGCCAGGCACGCATGCCCGCGCGCATGGCCGGCAGCAGGACGTCGATGTCCGGACGCGGGTAGGTGACACCCAGCGCCGGGCCGTACGGCGAGGTTTCGCCGCCCGTCCAGTCGTCGGTGCCGGGCTGGCCGAGGTCGAGGCGGGTGTTCAGCAGGGCGTCGAAGGCGGCCTTGCCGTCCGCGGCGCTCACGCTGCCGTTCTCGCCGTAGGCCTTGGGGTGCTCGGGGTGGGGGGACCAGTACGCGCGGGTGCGGATCGCCTTCAGCGCCTGGTCGAGGGTGGGCCGGTGCTTCTCGATCAGCTGGGACGCGGTGAGTTCGGCGGCCATCAGGGACCAACTCCTCCTCGGGTCGGATCTTCGTCGATCCGGCGAGCTGGGCAGGAACAGGCGGACAGGGTTAGAGTAACCGAACGATCGGTCGGGACAAGGGGGTCCGCTGAACGTGTGGACAACCCCGTGCGGGAGGATCGCGAGCATGACAGGACTCGACCTCAGCAGCCCCGTGGCCGTCGTCGGCACCGGCACCATGGGTCAGGGCATCGCCCAGGTCGCACTGGTCGCGGGCCATCCGGTGCGGTTGTACGACACCGTGCCGGGCCGTGCCGAATCGGCCGCATCCACGATCTCCGCCCGTCTCGACCGGCTCGTCGAGAAGGGCCGCATCGGCGCAGCGGACCGGGACGCCGCGACCGCGCGGCTGACAGCCGCCGGGAGCCTCGCCGAGCTCGCCGGGTCGGGCCTCGTCGTGGAGGCGGTGCTGGAGCGCCTCGACGTGAAGCAGCAGCTCTTCCGTGATCTCGAGGACGTCGTCGACGACGACTGCCTCCTCGCCACCAACACCTCGTCCCTGTCCGTCACCGCCATCGGCGGCGTGCTCCGCGCGCCCGGGCGATTCGTCGGGCTGCACTTCTTCAACCCGGCGCCCCTGCTCCCCCTCGTCGAGGTCGTCTCGGGCTTCGCCACGGACGCCGCGTCGGCCACGAGCGCGTACGAAACGGCCCGCGCGTGGGGCAAGACGCCCGTCGCCTGCGCCGACACCCCCGGCTTCATCGTCAACCGGATCGCCCGGCCGTTCTACGCGGAGGCCTTCACGGTCCACGAGAACCGGGGCGCCGACCCGGCGACGGTCGACGCCGTCCTGCGGGAGTCCGGCGGCTTCAGAATGGGCGCCTTCGAGCTGACCGACCTGATCGGGCAGGACGTCAACGAAGCGGTCACCCACTCCGTCTGGGAGGCCTTCTTCCAGGACGTGAAGTTCACCCCCTCGCTCGCCCAGCGCCGGCTGGTCCAGTCCGGCATGCACGGCCGCAAGACCGGCCGCGGCTGGTACGCGTACGGCGACGGCGCCGCCCGTCCCGAGCCGCACACCGCGAAACCCGGGGAACCGCCCGCCCACGTCGTCGTGGAGGGCGGCCTGGAGCCCGTTCCCGAGCTGCTCGACCTCATCCGCGAGGCGGGCATCACGGTGCGCGAGGCGGAGGAGGCCGACGGCACCCGGCTGGTGCTGCCCAGTGGCGGCCGGCTCGCGCTCACGGACGGACGGACCTCGGTGGAGTCCGGCGACGTCGTCCACTTCGACCTCGCGCTCGACTACCGTGCGGCGACCCGCGTCGCCCTGTCCGCCTCGTCGGCCACCGGACCGCAGACCCTGAAGGAGGCCGTCGGCCTCTTCCAGGCGCTCGGCAAGGACGTCAGCGTCATAGCCGACATACCCGGCATGATCGTCGCGCGCACGGTGGCACGCCTGATCGACCTGGCGCACGACGCCGTCGCGAAGGGGGTGGCCACCGAGGAGGACATCGACACGGCGATGCGCCTCGGCGTCAACTACCCTCTGGGTCCCCTCGAATGGAGCCGCAGGCTCGGCCGGACCTGGGCGCTGGATCTCCTGGAGAAGCTGCACCGGCGCGATCCCTCGGGGCGCTACGCCCCCTCGCTCGCGCTCCACCGGAACTCGTACGCGTCCGAGAACCGGGAGTCGGCCTCATGACCACCGCCAAGCGTGACACCTACACGCCGGACTCACTGCTCGCCGTCGCGGTCACCGTCTTCAACGAACGCGGCTACGACGGCACCTCCATGGAGCACCTCTCCAAGGCCGCGGGCATCTCCAAGTCGTCGATCTACCACCATGTCGCAGGCAAGGAGGAACTGCTGCGGCGCGCCGTCAGCAGGGCCCTCGACGGGCTCTTCGGCATTCTCGCCGAGGAGCCCGCGCGCGTGGGGCGCGCCGCCGAGCGTCTGGAGCACGTCACGCGACGCATGGTCGAGGTGCTGATCGCCGAACTGCCCTACGTCACCCTGCTGCTCAGGGTGCGCGGCAACACGGACACCGAACGCTGGGCGCTGGAACGGCGCCGCGACTTCGACCACCGGGTGGCCGATCTGATGAAGGCGGCCGCAGCCGACGGCGACGTCCGCGGCGACATCGAGGTCAGGCTCGCGACCCGGCTCGTCTTCGGAATGATCAACTCCGTTGTGGAGTGGTACCGGCCGGACGGCCGCGGCGCCGGTGAGCGCGAGGTCGCCGAGGCCGTCGTGCGGCTGGTCTTCGGGGGGCTCCGCGAGGCGGAGTGACCGGGGCGGCCCGGGGCCGGGTCCTGCCGCGCGTCAGCGCCTGTGCGCCGGCGGACCGGTTCCGTCGCGCCTGCGCCCGTGCGCCGGTGGACCGCGCCCGTCGGGCTGCCGGCCTGTCGGGCCCCTGGGCCCGTACGTCGGCGGTCCGGGTCCCGTCGGGTCTCCCCGTCCGTGCGTCAGAGGGTCACGCGCCCCTCAGGGTCCCCGAGCCTGTCAGGGCCGGGCCCGTACGTCCGCGGGCCGGGTGCGCCCGCCCACCGGCCCCGGGCTTCAGTCCTCCGTCTCCAGGTCGTCCTCCTCGAAGACCAGGAGCGTCCGCGTGCTGAGCACCTCGGGAATGGCCTGGAGGCGGGTGAGCACCAGCTCCCGCAGGGCCCTGTTGTCCGGCGTGTGCACGAGCAGCAGCACGTCGAAGTCTCCGCTGACCAGGGCGATGTGGGACGCGCCCGGCAGTGCCCGCAGCTGTTCGCGCACGGTGCGCCAGGAGTTCTGGACGATCTTCAGCGTGATGTAGGCGGACGCACCCTGGCCGGCGCGTTCATGGTCCACCCTGGCCCCGAAGCCGCGGATCACGCCGTCGTCGATGAGCCGGTTGATACGGGCGTATGCGTTGGCGCGCGAGACGTGCACCCGTTCGGCGACGGACCGGATCGACGCCCGGCCGTCCGTCTGGAGCATCTGAAGAATGTCCCGGTCTATGGCGTCCAGCGGGCGCGCAGGGGCCTCGGGGCGCACGTCGGGCCCGCCGGCGGCCTGCTGGATGCCGATCCCGTCGCCGTCGTCGGCCATTCGTTCAGATGCCATGTCCCCCCGCCTCCCTACCATGGACGTACTGCGTCCATACCAAGCTGTGGAGAACCGTTTGTCCACAGCCTTGCGGTGCCTGTAGCCAAAATGTGCCGACGACCGAACAATCGGTAGGGAGAGGCGCCTCACACGCCGCGCCTCGGTCGCTCCCACGAGGAGACCTCCCCGGAATCCCGCCGGGGAACCCCCAGTACGAGGAGGTGCACGCGGTGAAGAGGCACAGCACGCAGGTCATGGAGCAGCGGGACGGCTACCGTCCGACCCCGCCCCCCGCCTGGAAGCCCCGTATCGACCCCGCGCCGCTGCTGCCCGACGCGGAGCCGTACCGCGTGCTGGGCACCGAGGCCGCCGCCAAGGCCGACCCCGGGCTGCTGCGCCGTCTGTACACGGAGCTGGTGCGCGGTCGCCGGTACAACGTGCAGGCGACGGCCCTGACCAAGCAGGGGCGGCTCGCTGTCTACCCGTCGAGCACCGGCCAGGAGGCCTGCGAGGTCGCCGCCGCACTGGTCCTCCAGGAGCAGGACTGGCTGTTCCCCAGCTACCGCGACACGCTCGCCGCCGTGGCCCGCGGCGTCGACCCGGTGCAGGCCCTGACGCTGCTGCGCGGTGACTGGCACACCGGGTACGACCCGTACGAGCACCGCGTGGCCCCCCTGTGCACCCCGCTCGCCACCCAGCTTCCGCACGCCGTGGGCCTCGCGCACGCCGCACGGTTGAAGGGCGACGACGTGGTCGCCCTCGCCATGGTCGGCGACGGCGGCACCAGCGAGGGCGACTTCCACGAGGCACTGAACTTCGCCGCCGTATGGCAGGCCCCCGTCGTCTTCCTGGTGCAGAACAACGGCTTCGCGATCTCGGTGCCGTTGGCCAAGCAGACCGCCGCGCCGTCGCTTGCCCACAAGGCCGTCGGCTACGGCATGCCGGGCCGCCTGGTCGACGGCAATGACGCGGCCGCGGTGCACGAGGTGCTGAGCGACGCGGTGCGGCACGCACGCAACGGAGGCGGGCCGACCCTCGTGGAGGCGGTGACGTACCGCATCGACGCCCACACCAACGCCGACGACGCCACCCGCTACCGCGGCGATTCCGAGGTGGAGGCCTGGCGGGCCCACGACCCGATCGCCCTGCTGGAGCACGAGTTGACCGAGCGCGGACTGCTCGACGAAGCCGGCATACAGGCCGCGCGGGACGATGCCGAGCGGATGGCGGCGGATCTGCGCGAGCACATGAACCAGGACCCCTCGCTCGAGCCGATGGACCTGTTCACGCAGGTGTTCGCCGAGCAGACCGCACAACTGCGCGAGCAGGCCGCCCAGTTGCGCGCCGAGCTCGTGGCGTCCGAGGACGAGCCGGAAGGAACCGGACGATGAGCACCGTCGCAGCGAAGGCCAAGCCGGCCACCATGGCGCAGGCCCTCGGCCGCGCGATGCGGGACGCCATGGCCGAGGACCCCTCGGTGCATGTGATGGGGGAGGACGTCGGCACCCTCGGCGGCGTCTTCCGGATCACCGACGGGCTCGCCAAGGAGTTCGGCGACGACCGGTGCACGGACACACCGCTCGCCGAGGCGGGCATCCTGGGCACCGCCGTCGGCATGGCCATGTACGGGCTGCGTCCCGTCGTGGAGATGCAGTTCGACGCCTTCGCCTACCCCGCCTTCGAACAACTGATCTCGCATGTGGCGCGGATGCGCAACCGCACCCGGGGCGCCATGCCGATGCCCATCACCGTCCGCGTGCCCTACGGCGGCGGGATCGGCGGTGTGGAGCACCACAGCGATTCCTCCGAGGCGTACTACATGGCGACTCCGGGACTCCATGTCGTCACGCCCGCGACGGTCGCCGACGCCTACGGGCTGCTGCGGGCGGCCATAGCCTCCGACGACCCGGTGGTCTTCCTGGAGCCCAAGCGGCTGTACTGGTCCAAGGCCGACTGGAACCCCGAGCAGCCGCAGGCCGTCGAGCCGATCGGCCGCGCGGTGGTCAGGCGTCCGGGCCGCAGCGCCACGCTCATCACGTACGGGCCGTCCCTGCCCGTCTGCATGGAGGCGGCCGAGGCCGCACAGGCCGAGGGGTGGGACCTCGAAGTCGTCGATCTGCGCTCGCTGGTGCCGTTCGACGACGAGACGGTGTGCGCCTCCGTGCGACGGACCGGGCGCGCGGTCGTGGTCCACGAGTCCAACGGGTTCGGCGGTCCGGGAGGGGAGATCGCCGCGCGGGTCACCGAGCGCTGTTTCCACCACCTGGAGGCGCCGGTGCTGCGGGTCGCCGGGTTCGACATCCCGTATCCGCCGCCGATGCTGGAGCGTCACCATCTGCCGGGCGTCGACCGGATCCTGGACGCGGTGGCGCGACTGCAGTGGGAGGCGGAGAGCTGATGGCGCAGGTATTGGAGTTCACGCTGCCCGACCTCGGCGAGGGGCTGACCGAGGCCGAGATCGTCCGCTGGCTCGTGCAGGTGGGTGATGTCGTCGCGATCGACCAGCCGGTGGTCGAGGTGGAGACCGCCAAGGCGATGGTCGAGGTCCCCTGCCCCTACGGCGGCGTGGTGACGGCCCGCTTCGGCGAAGAGGGCACGGAACTCCCCGTGGGAGCACCGCTGTTGACCGTCGCCGTCGGGGAGCCCGCCGAGACCGTGGGAGCGTCCGCGGACGCCCCCGCCGCACCCGGCGTGAACGGCGACGCGGGCGAGGAGACATCCGGGAACGTATTGGTGGGCTACGGCACCGGCGCCGCGCCGGCCAGGCGCCGCAGGGTACGCCCCGCGAGCCTGGCGAACGGATCCCAGGGAGCGGCGACGGGTGCCGTGCGGTCCGCCGGATCCGCGAAGCAGACGGTGGCCCCGCCCCCGGGCGCCCCCGTTCCGTCGGCCCGCCCGCAGACCACGGGTCCCGTGCCGGTGATCTCGCCGCTCGTGCGGAAACTGGCACGCGAGAACGGCCTGGACCTGCGCCAGGTGGCGGGCACGGGCCGGGACGGGCTCATCCTGCGGGCCGACGTCGAGCAGGCGATGCTGGCCCGGACCGCCCCCTCGACGGCCCCGCTCGGTGCGGCAACGCCCCGGACGGCAGCGCACGCGACCGCCGGGCCCGCAGCCGCGGGCGCCGCCTCCGCCGGGCGCGGTGGCGCCGCGGCAACCGGGACGCGCATCCCGTTGCGGGGCGTCCGGGGAGCCGTCGCCGACAAGCTGACGCGCAGCCGCCGGGAGATCCCCGACGCCACCTGCTGGGTGGACGCCGACGCCACGGAGTTGATGAACACACGGGCGGCCATGAACGCCGCGGGCGGACCGAAGATCTCCGTCCTGGCACTGCTCGCCCGTATCTGCACCGCGGCCCTGGCCCGCTACCCGGAGCTCAACTCCACGGTCGACATGGAGGCCCGCGAGATCGTCCGGCTGGACGGCGTGCACCTCGGGTTCGCCGCACAGACCGAGCGAGGGCTGGTCGTGCCCGTCGTCCGGGACGCGCATACGCGGGACGTGGAGTCGCTGACCGCCGAGTTCGCGCGGCTGACCGAGTCGGCGCGGGCGGGCACCCTGACCCCGGCCGAACTCACCGGGGGCACCTTCACCTTGAACAACTACGGCGTGTTCGGGGTCGACGGCTCCACACCGATCATCAACCACCCCGAGGCGGCCATGCTCGGCGTCGGCCGGATCGTGCCCAAGCCCTGGGTCCACCGGGGAGAGCTGGCGGTGCGCCAGGTCGTGCAGCTCTCGCTCACCTTCGATCACCGGGTGTGCGACGGCGGTACGGCAGGCGGCTTCCTGCGCTACGTCGCGGACTGCGTGGAACAGCCGGCGGTGCTGCTGCGCACGCTGTGACACCGCCCTCACACGCCGCCCCACGGAACCCGCCGGCCACGGCGCGATCCGTGGGGCGGCCTGTGACGGACATCGCGTCGCCGGCCACCCCCCGATCGGGGTGGTGCTGATCTATCGGGCGCCCATACTCGGGGGATGACCGCGTACGCGCCCGAGGACCAGGTGGGGGGCCGGTCCGCCGCGCCCGTGTTCGACGCAGTCGTGCTCGCCGGAGGCGCCGCCAGACGGCTCGGCGGCGCGGACAAGCCCGGCCTCAGGGTCGGCGGCCGTGCCCTGCTCGACCGTGTGCTCGCCGCCTGTTCGGACGCGGCCACCACCGTCGTGGTCGCCGGGCGCAGACCCACCCCACGCACGGTCGTCTGGGCGCGCGAGAACCCGCCCGGCGCGGGGCCCCTCGCCGCACTCGACGCCGGGCTGCGCCACACCTCGGCGGACCGCGTCGTCGTCCTCTCCGCCGATCTGCCGTTCCTGCACGCCGACACCGTGCACCGGCTGCTCGCCGCGCTCACGGCGGGCCGCGCCGACGGCGCCCTGCTCACCGACCCCGGTGGGCGCGACCAGCCTCTCGTCGCCGCCTACCGGAGCGAGCCGCTGCGCCGGGAGATCGCCCTGCTCGCGGCCGAGCACGGAAATCTCACCGGCCTGCCGCTGCGGCTGCTCACGGCGGAGCTCGACCTGACCCGCATCACCGACCCCGTCGCGTCGTTCGACTGCGACACCTGGGAGGACATCGCCGTCGCCCGGGCACGCATCAGGGAGCATGGGCACGTGTTGGATGAATGGATTTCCGCAGTCAAGGACGAGCTGGGCATCGACCTGGACGTCGACACCGGGGTCCTGCTCGACCTCGCCCGCGACGCCGCGCACTCGGTCGCCAGGCCCGCAGCGCCACTGACGACCTTCCTCGTCGGATACGCCGCCGCGCGGGCCGGGGGCGGCCCCGAGGCCGTGGCCGATGCGGCACGCAAGGCGGCGGCGCTCGCGCTGAGGTGGGCCGAGGAGGACCGGTCCGACGCCCGACCGGACGATGCCGGATGACCGGGCACCCGGGGCGGCCCGGCCGGGCCGCCGACCACACCGGCGTCCCCGGCGCCCTGGCCTCGGCCCTCCCGCTCGCCGATGCCGTCCGCGCCGACGAGGACCTCGCCGTCGACGACGCCCTGGCGCTCGCCCGTGAGGGGCGCGCGGACGGTCCGGCATGGCGGTCGCCCGTCCGCGCACCCCACGCACGGCACAGTGGCCCTCGGCCGAACTCCGCGTCGTCCGAGCCCGCGGGCTCCTCCGAGGACCCCTCGTCGGCAGGGGACCGCGCCCGCCCCGCCCCTTCAGGGTCCCGGCACTCGGACAGCCCCGAGGGTTTCCCGGCGAGTGCCCGGCAGGGCCGTGCCGACGCGCAGGGCAATGCCGAGAACGCCGAGAACGCCGAGAACGGCGAGAACGGCGAGAACGCCGAGAACGGCGAGAACGCCGAAAACGGCGAGAACGGCGACAAAGGGAAGGCGTCCACGAAGAACCGCGGTCACAGAGCCACCCCCTGGCCCGAGGCCCGCGCCGTCGCCGAACGGGCAGCCCGCGCGCGCACCCCGCGCACGCCCGTACGCGTACCGCTCGACGCGGCGCTCGGTCTGGTGCTCGCCGCACCGTTGACCGCGCTCACCGATCTGCCGTCCTTCGACACCTCCGCCATGGACGGTTGGGCCGTCTCGGGGCCGGGCCCCTGGCACGTGCACGCCCAGGGGATCCTCGCGGGCCATGCGCCGCCCCCGCCGCTCGCGGACGGCGAGGCGGTGCGCATCGCCACCGGCGCCCGGGTGCCGCAGGAGGCCACGGCCGTCCTGCGCAGCGAACACGGCCATATCGACAGCAAGGGCCGTCTGCACCTCGGCTTCCCCCGGGCTCTCGACTCCGCTGGAGCAGGGGGGACCCCCACCGTCGTGCACGGCCAGGACATCCGCCCGCGCGGCCAGGAGTGCCACACGGGCGATCAGTTGCTGCCACCCGGTGCCCTGGTCACGCCCGCGGTACTCGGCCTGGCGGCCGCCGCCGGGTACGACACGCTGCTCACCGTTCCGCGCCCCCGCACCGAAGTCTTTGTGCTGGGAGACGAGTTGCTCAGCGAGGGCCTGCCGCACGAGGGGCTGATCCGGGACGCGCTCGGCCCCATGCTGCCGCCGTGGCTGAGGTCGTTCGGCGCGGAGGTCATCGCGGTACGCCGCCTCGGCGACACCCAGGACGCGCTGTACGAGGCGGTCGCGGCGTCCGAGGCCGACCTGGTCGTCACGACCGGCGGCACCGCGGGCGGCCCCGTCGACCATGTGCACCCCATGCTGGGGCGCCTGGGCGCGGAACTCCTCGTGGACGGCGTCAAGGTCCGCCCGGGCCACCCGATGCTGCTGGCGCGCACCGGGGAGAACCAGCACCTGGTCGGACTGCCGGGCAATCCGCTCGCCGCCGTCTCCGGTCTGCTCACCCTGGCCGAGCCGGTGCTGCGCACTCTCGCGGGCCGCCGTGCCCCGGAGACGTACACCGCCCCCGTGCGGGAGGAGGTCCACGGGCACCCGTACGACACCCGGCTCGTTCCCGTCGTCCTGCGCGACGACCGGGCCGTGCCGCTGCACTACAACGGGCCGGCGATGCTGCGGAGTGTGGCGGTTGCCGATGGTCTCGCGGTCGTGCCGCCCGGCGGAGCCCGGTCCGGGCAGGAACTGGACATCCTCGACCTGCCCTGGTCGCTACCCGGGAACGGGGTGTTGCCGGGAAGCGGGGAGTGTTTCACGTGAAACAGTCGGTCCGGGACGCGATGGCCCGGCAGGCCGACGAACACCTGGTCACCCATCGGGTGAAACTGCCGCGGCGAGCCGTCCAACGACCGATCAGGCAGGTCAGCAGACGGGTGCTGCTCGCCCTGCTGGTGCTCGTCGCCACGGCGCTCATCGTGTTTGCGGATGCCGGTGGCTACCGGGACGCCGCTGACGGCAAGGTGGGCCTGCTGGACTCCTTCTACTACGCCACCGTCACGCTCTCCACCACCGGATACGGCGACATCACCCCGGTCAGCGACGCCGCCCGGCTCACCAACATCTTCGTGATCACGCCGCTGCGCGTGCTCTTTCTGATCATCCTGGTCGGTACGACTCTCGAAGTGCTCACCGAGCGCACCCGGGACGAATGGCGGCTGAATCGCTGGAGGTCGGCCTTGCGTGAGCACACCGTGGTCGTCGGATACGGCACCAAGGGGCGCTCCGCGCTTCAGACGGTCCGTGCGACGGGGCTGAGGAAGGAACAGGTGGTCGTCGTCGACCCCGACGAGAAGGCGATCGAGGCGGCTTCCGCGGAGGGGTATGTGGGCGTGGTCGGTGATGCCACTCGCACCGGCGTACTGCTGCACGCCGAGGTGCAGAAGGCGCGCCAGATCATCATCGCGACGCAGCGCGACGACACGGCAGTCCTGGTGACGCTCACGGCCCGACAGCTGAACCGGGGAGCGAAGATCGTGGCTGCCGTGCGGGAGGAGGAGAACGCGCCGTTGCTCGCACAGTCCGGCGCGGACTCGGTGATCACGAGCTCCAGCGCGGCCGGGCGGCTGCTGGGGCTTGCGGTGCTCAGCCCCAGCGCCAGCCGGGTGCTGGAGGACCTCATCCAGCAGGGCAGCGGGCTCGATCTCGTCGAACGGCCCGTGACCAGGGCCGAGGTGGGCCGTGGGACGCGGGAGACCGACGACCTGGTGGTGAGCGTCGTACGAGGGCATCGCGTGCTCGCCTACGACGATCCGGGGGCCGCGCCCCTGGAGTTGACGGATCGGTTGATCACGATCGTGCGGGCGGTACCGAACGCTTCCCGTGGGGTGTGAGCCCGCCCTTCTGCCGGGTGTGAGCCCGCCGTTCCGCGGGGTGCGCGCCCGCCGGCCGGCCGCCGTCGATCCGGGCGGGCCGGCAGCGTGGGAGTGAGGGCCGCGCGGAGTAGCCTCGCGGCATGCATGCGATCACGATTCCGGAACCTGGCGGACCCGAAGCGCTCGTGTGGACGGAGGCGCCCGATCCTGTGCCCGGCGAGGGCGAAGTGCTGGTCGACGTGGTGGCCAGCGCCGTCAACCGAGCCGATCTGTTGCAGCGGCAGGGCTTCTACGATCCGCCGCCCGGGGCGTCCCCCTACCCCGGTCTGGAGTGCTCCGGACGGATCGCCGCCCTGGGCCCCGGCGTCTCCGGATGGGCCGTCGGCGACGAGGTGTGCGCACTGCTCTCCGGCGGCGGGTACGCCGAGAAGGTCGCCGTGCCCGCCGGTCAGTTGCTACCGGTACCGGAGAACACGGACCTGGTGGAAGCGGCCGCGCTGCCCGAGGTGACGTGCACCGTCTGGTCGAACGTGTTCATGATCGCCCACCTGCGGCCGGCCGAGACGCTGCTGGTGCACGGCGGGGCGAGCGGTATCGGCACGATGGCCATCCAGCTCGCCAAGGCGGTCGGCGCGAAGATCGCCGTCACGGCCGGCGGCAAGGAGAAGCTGGAACGCTGCGCCGAGCTGGGCGCGGACGTCCTCATCGACTACCGCGAGCAGGACTTCGTCGAGGAGGTCCGCTCGGCGACCGACGGTGCGGGCGCGGACGTCATCCTCGACATCATCGGCGCGAAGTACCTGGACCGGAATGTGCGCACCCTCGCGGTCAACGGCCGGCTCGCGATCATCGGGATGCAGGGCGGCATCAAGGGCGAGCTGAACATCGCGACGCTGCTCAACAAGCGAGGCGCGATCACGGCGACCTCGCTGCGGGGTCGGCCCCTCGCCGAGAAGGCGGCGATCGTGGCGGCCGTTCGGGAGCACGTGTGGCCGCTGATCGGTGGCGGGCATGTCCGGCCGATCGTCGACCGGGTGCTGCCGATGAACGAGGCGCCGCAGGCGCACCGGGTGGTGGAGGAGAGCGGGCACGTGGGGAAGGTGCTGCTCGTCACGCCCGGCGCGCAGGCGGCCCGCGGAGCCTGAACGGCGCCGGGCCTCAACCCCGCCCCGCCCCCGGCGGTGGGCTCACCGGGGGCGGAGGTGGTCCGGACGGGTGAACAGGCCCCGAGGAGCCGGTCGGCCCGCAGCCTCACCCGCAGGCCGTCCGTGGGCTCGGCGCCCAGGGCCAGGTGAGGCGGGCCGGGAGGCCGAATCCGTCGCGGGCGGGCGGTGGCGCGGAGGCCCCCCGGTGAGGTGAGGCGGCAAGCTTCCGCCCTGGGCGGGCCGTCGGGATCCCAACAGTCAAGATGCCGGAATTCACGAGCCATGTGACGCTTATTCCGTTGATCTTGCTTTTCGGATCTTGGCGACTCGGCTCGACCCGGAGGGGGGTCACCGACGTGACTCCACGGCCTGGGCCCCGCGTGTTCCGCGGGGCCGCACCACTGTTGATCGGCGCCGCCCTGCTGCTTCCGGCACCCGGCCTGCCCACCCATCTGTCCCGTCTGCTCCTGCCGCACGTCCCGCTCGCCCACGCGGCGGAGCCCGGGCCGGTGCGCACGGTGCCGGGGCCCGGTCCGGGGCCGATCGTTGCGGCGACGCCCGAGGAGTCCCGGGCGGGCACCCGGCCGGGTGAGGGGCATGACCGCCCCGGGCGGGACGAGCCGTCGCCCCCCGGCAAGGGCGACGACGTGCCGACGTACACGGACCAGGACCCCCCGAAGACCCCGTCGCCGTCGAAGAGCAAGCAGCCCAAGCCCTCGGACCCGTCCTCGCGGAGCGCGGACCCGCCGCGGTCGGCGTCTCCCTCCGAGACGTCCGACCACCCCAAGCGCCACCGGCAGAGCCAGCCCCACCGGCACTCCGAGGCCGACTCCCCGCCCTGGGACGACTCCCCGGACGACTCGTCCGACGAGGCCACGCCCAGCCCGACGCCGACACCCACGCCGTCGCAGTCCACGTCCCCCGCGCCGCAGGCGGCGGGCAGCACCAGGGAGCAGACCGCCGGCAGCGCCGCCGACCAGGCGTTCCAGCCGCTGCCGCTGGGCACCGGACTGGTCCTCATCGGCCTGGGCCTGGCCTTCCTGGCGCTGAGGCTGCGCCGCGGCTGACCGGAATTTGGACATCGCACCCTGTTTGTACAGTGCGTGCGCACCCGTGCACGGTGGATCACCGTCAAGCGGGGGCACCACCGAGGTGACACGTACGGGTGCGAGAGAATGGCGGCATGGAGATGCCGAGGAACGAAAGGTCACCGGAGAACCCGCACGTCCTGGTCGTGGGCCAGGACGGTATGGCGATCGGTGGCGGTGGAGACGAGGACTCCCGCGAGGTGCCGGTGACCGAGATGGTGGAACAGCCCGCCAAGGTCATGCGCATCGGCAGCATGATCAAGCAACTGCTGGAAGAGGTGCGCGTCGCGCCTCTCGACGAGGCGAGCAGGCAGCGTCTCAAGGAGATCCACGCGAGTTCGGTGAAGGAGCTCGAGGACGGGCTCGCGCCGGAGCTCGTGGAGGAACTGGAGCGGCTCTCCCTTCCGTTCACGGACGACGTCGTTCCGAGCGAATCGGAACTGCGCATTGCGCAGGCCCAGTTGGTGGGCTGGCTGGAGGGTCTCTTCCACGGGATCCAGACCACGCTGTTCGCCCAGCAGATGGCGGCGCGCGCCCAGCTCGAACAGATGCGCCGTGCGCTGCCGCCGGGCATGGGTGCCCTTGACGACGAGGACGTACAGCGCAACGCGGGCCGTTCCGGGGGGCCGTACCTGTAAGCAGGCCGACCCGGCGCAGCCGTGAGGAAAAGGGGCCCGGCCACGCAGCGTGCGTGGCCGGGCCCCTTCTTCACGTCGTGCTCCGGACGGAGCTCCGGTCATCCGGTCAGGACGGGTTGCCGGTGGAGATGTTCAGCTGGATCTCGCCGGGGTCCTTCGGGTCGACGGCCGTGTCGGCCTTGGGGAACTGATCCATGATCGTGTCCTGGCCGTAGGTGTTCTCGTCGACCTTGTTGAGCTTGTAGTGCCAGCCCGCCGCCTGAAGGCAGGACCGCACCGAGTCCCAGTTCTTGAAGACGAAGTCGGGCAGCTCGATCTTCTTCTCGTCGTCGTACGACTTGGTGGGCTCCGTGCATTCCGTCGTTTCCATCGTCTTCGTCTTGTCCGGCCCGCGGAAGCCGGGCTTCTTCGACGCGGAGTGGCTCGCCTGGGCGCCGCCCTTGTTGCCACCGCCGCCGCTGTTCAGCGTCAGCGCCGTGATCAGTCCGCCGATGGCGACGAGGGCCACGACGATCGAGCCGACGACGACCGGCATGCTGGACTTCTTGCCGCCGCCGGAGGAGCCGACCGAGGTCTGCTGCGGGGAGATCGTGTACGGCGGCGGGGTGGCCGCCTGCGGGGCGTACGGGCCCGGGGCAGGCGTCTGGTAGCCGCCCTGCTGCGGGTAGCCGTAGCCGCCCATCGGTGCGGTCGGGGCGCCGTAGGGCCCCGGCTGGTAGGGCGCCTGGACGGGGCCCGTGGGCGCCTGGGTCGACTGGTCGACCGGCGGGAAGACCGCCGAGCTCACACCCGCACCGCTCTGCGTCTGTGCCCCCGCCACGATCTGCGGCGCCGACGGCTGGAGCGACTGTGCGATCCGCAGGCACTCGTCCCGCATCGCCTCGGCGCTCGGGAAGCGCTCGTTCGGGTTCTTCTTCAGGGCGCGGGCGACCAGCGCGTCCACGGCCGGCGGCAGGGAGCGGTTGATGGAGGACGGGGCGACCGGCTCCTCCTGGACGTGCGCGTACGCGATGGCCAGCGGCGAGTCCGCCTCGAACGGCAGCCGTCCGGTGACCAGTTGGAACAGCATGATGCCGACGGAGTAGAGGTCGGAGCGGGCGTCCACGCCCCGGCCCAGGGCCTGCTCGGGCGACAGGTACTGCGGTGTGCCGACGACCATGCCGGTCTGTGTCATGGACGTCACACCGGACTGCATGGCGCGGGCGATGCCGAAGTCCATGACCTTGACGACGTTGCGCTTGGTCATCATCACGTTGCCGGGCTTGATGTCGCGGTGGACCAGGCCCATCTCGTGGCTGATCTCCAGCGCCGCCAGCACATCGGCGGTGATCTTCAGCGCCTTGTCGGCGGGCATCGCGCCGTACTGCTGGACGTCCGCGTCGAGGACGGAGCCCAGCGGCTTGCCCTCGATGTACTCCATGACGATGTACGGCGTCGTCATGCCGTCGAGATCGTCCTCGCCGGTGTCGAAGACCGAGACGATGTTCGTGTGCGTGAGCTTCGCCACAGACTGGGCTTCGCGGCGGAACCGCTCGCGGAACGCCTGCTCCCGGCCGAGCTCGGTGTGCAGTGTCTTGATCGCGACCTGACGGTCGAGCACGGAGTCGTACGCGAGATGGACCGACGCCATGCCGCCTTCGCCGAGCAGATCCCGCAGCTGATAGCGCCCGCCGGCCACCGAGCGCCCCATGTACCGGCCCTGTGCGCCGTCCTGGCTCATGTTTGTGCGTCCCCCATCGGCGCGGGCGGAAGCTGTCGCCCGCGGCCCCGCTGTCGGTGATCCATTACCGCTGTTTCCGGCCCAAGTCTGCCCGAGGGCACGGACACGTCAAGCTCGGTGCCCGTTCCGTGACCGTACGCGCAAGAAGCGTCGCGGAAGCGTTACAGGTGCGCCATGCGGGCCGTACCGGATTTGCCCGGGTGGGGCCGTGCGAGGTTGGATGGCCGGTCAATCTCGGACCGGGGGCCCGCGCGAAGGCTGTAGCGTGGCCCGACGGAGACCGTAAGACCACCGCGCAACCGCGGGCAGAAAACGACGGCGAGGACTGATGGCACAGACGCAGCGCGCTCAGGGCCCGTCCGACCCCGAGGCGACTGGCGGCGGTATGTCAGACGCGCCGGAGATGTGGGGCAACGGCGGGCTTGTCGGAGACGGCAGGTACCGGCTGACCCACAGACTCGGCCGGGGCGGCATGGCCGAGGTGTTCGCCGCCGAGGACGTACGACTCGGCCGCACGGTCGCCGTCAAGCTGCTCCGCTCCGACCTGGCCGAGGACCCCGTGTCCAAGGCGCGCTTCACGCGCGAGGCCCAGTCCGTCGCGGGACTCAACCACCATGCCGTGGTTGCGGTGTACGACTCCGGTGAGGACCAGGTCGGCCACAGCACCGTCCCGTACATCGTCATGGAGCTGGTCGAGGGCCGTACGATCCGCGACCTGCTGATCAGCGCCGAGGCCCCCGGGCCCGAGCAGGCGCTGATCATCGTCTCCGGGGTCCTCGAGGCGCTCGCCTACTCGCACCAGCACGGCATCGTGCACCGCGACATCAAGCCGGCGAACGTGATCATCACCAACTCCGGCGCGGTGAAGGTGATGGACTTCGGCATCGCGCGTGCCCTGCACGGCGCGCAGTCCACGATGACGCAGACCGGCATGGTCATGGGCACGCCCCAGTACCTGTCGCCCGAGCAGGCGCTCGGCAAGGCGGTCGACCACCGCAGCGACCTGTACGCGACCGGCTGTCTGCTCTACGAACTCCTCGCGCTGCGCCCGCCGTTCACCGGCGAGACGCCGCTGTCGGTCGTCTACCAGCACGTCCAGGACATGCCGGTGCCGCCGTCGGAGGTGTCGGACGCTGCGGCGCCGGAGCTCGACGGGCTCGTCATGCGCTCCCTCGCCAAGGACCCGGACGACCGGTTCCAGACCGCCGAGGAGATGCGCGGACTCGTCCAGTACGCGCTGCAGATGCTGTACGACCAGGGCAGCCACACCGGCGGCATCTGGAACACCGGGCTCGTCGAGATGCACGAGGGCGCGCACACGCCGGCCACCGGTCTCGCGGGCACGACCGCACTGCCGCACCCCGGTGACGCGGGCACCGCGCAGATCCCGCAGCCGATCCTGCCGTCCGTGGGCCGCGACGACGGCGGCTTCGAGGGCGGCGGCAACCGGGGCAACGGCCGCGGCAAGCTGTGGATCCTCGCCGTGCTCGCGGTGATCGCCATCGCGGCGGGCGTCGCCCTGGCGATGAACAACGCGGGCAGCCCCGGCACCGACAAGGGCAACGACCACAAGCAGACGCAGACGCACTCGAGCAAGCCCAGGAAGCCGACTAAGAGCGCCGAGGAGACGCCGAGCGACGAGGCCACGGACCCGGACACCGCTCCGACCGACGACGGCTCCGACTGGCCCTCGACCTCGGAGCCGACGGGCGGACAGCAGTCGCCCACGGACCCGACGACGGACGAGCCGACGGACCCGACGACGGATGAGCCGACGGACCCGGCCACGGACACTCCGACGGACCCGGCCACGGACGAGCCGACGGACCCCACGTCGGACGCCCCGGTGAGCCCGGACCCGACGGACGCCGGCGGGAGCGGCCCGCTCGGCTGACGGCGTCCCGGACGTCCCGCCCGGCGGACGCCGCTCGCGACGAGAACGCCCTCCCCACGCGCGGGGAGGGCGTTTTCCGTCCTACCCGGCGAACGCCTCGCGCACGGCCCCGTATTCGCGCGTCCACCAGACCACCAGCGCGGATGCGGCGGGGAATTGGGGATCGGCCCGGCGGTCGTCGCGCTCGTAGTGCCAGCGCAGCATCCAGAAGTCGTTGAGGCGCTCCCACCACACGCGGTGGACGGCGGCCGCGAGTTCGGCGGCCCCGGCGCCCGCCGCCCGGCGGTACGCCCGCGCGTAGGCCCGCACCTTCGGCAGGTCCAGGGTGCCGACGGGACGTACGAAGAAGATCACGGCGGCGCGGACGGCCTCCTCCGCGCGCGGCTGGACGCCGAGCCGGTCCCAGTCGACGATGGCGGCCGGTTCGCCGCCGCGGTAGAGCAGGTTGAACGGGTGGAAGTCGCCGTGCGTCCAGCCCACCGTGCGTGCCGCGGGCGGCCGCAGGGATGCGTACCGCTCCAGCAGGGCGCGCCGCTCCTGCAGCCGGTACCGCGCGAGTTCGTCGAAGGCGTCGGCGGGGCGGTGCCGTCGCACGCGGGCCAGCAGGTCGTCGATCACGCCGAAGGTGGCCTCCGGGTCGGCGCTCTCCTGCGGTGCCCGGGGTGCCGCCCCCACGGCCCCCATGACGCCCTCGAGGGCGGCGTGCACGCGGCCCAGGAGCGCTCCGAGGCGCCGGCACTGGACGGTGGTCAGCTGCCCCCCGTGGCGGTGCCGCCCGTCGATCCAGGGGTGCAGGGCGTAGTAGTGCCCGCCGATGACGGCGACCGTCCGTCCGTCCCTTCCGGTCAGCGGCGGGGCGACCGGGACGCCGAGGTCGGCGAGCCGCTGGGTCGCCCGGTGCTGGCGGGCGATGGCGGCCGGGTCGGCCGTCTCGGGGTCGAAGTGGTGCTTGAGGAAGTAGCGGCCGCGGGTGGTGGCGAGGCGGTAGCCGCGGTTGAGGAGGCCCTGGTCGACGGGCTCGCAGGTCAGCGGGGCTCCGGCGTCGTAGCGCGGGAGCAGGGCACCCAGCGGGGGAGGCACGCGGGAGGAGGGCGGGGGTCCGTCCTTCGCGCGCGGGGCAGGGAGGCTGAGGCAGGGTGCATATGAGCGCGGCACGCGCCAGATGTTAGGGCACCGGGCGGCGCCGGACCTGCGTCTTGTCACACAGGGCGATCGGATGACCGCATGAGGTGGCTGTGGGGCGGTCCTCGGGATACCTCCTGATCGAATCCTGAAAAGCTCCTGATACGACCCCTGGCGGGCCCCTTATGGGAATGGCATGAGTCCTTCCGGACGGCTGACCGGGAAAGCTGACCGGGAAAGGCGTCCCCGGCATGTTCCGGGATCTTGATCGTGACCGGCGCCATTCGACGAGGCCGGCATCATTCGACCAGGTCAACGCCATTCCGCGGTCGGCGCCATTCGACGAGGTCAGCGCTTTTCGGCCTGCATGCGCCCGACATACGCCGCCGCCTGCGAGCGGCGTTCCATGCCCAGCTTCGACAGCAGGCCGGAGACGTAATTCTTGATCGTTTTCTCGGCCAGGTGCAGCCGTTCACCGATGGCGCGGTTGGTGAGGCCCTCGCCGATCAGGTCGAGGATTCTGCGCTCCTGCTCGGTGAGGCTCGCGAGCCGGTCGTCGTCCCTGGCGCGGCCCCCGGTGCGCAGCCGCTCCAGGACGCTCGCGGTCGCCACCGGGTCGAGCAGGGACTTCCCGGCGGCCACGTCGCGCACGGCGGTCAGCAGCTCGGTGCCGCGGATGGCCTTCAGGACGTACCCCGAGGCGCCCGCCATGATCGCGTCGAAAAGAGCCTCGTCATCGGCGAACGAGGTCAGCATCAGGCATCTGACGGATCCGTCCCGGGAGCGGATCTCGCGGCACACCTCGACGCCGCTGCCGTCCGGGAGGCGTACGTCGAGCACGGCCACGTCGGGCCGCGTCGCCGGGATCCGTGCCAGGGCGTCGGCGGCGGTGCCGGCCTCGCCGACCACCTCGATGTCCTGCTCGACGGAGAGCAGCTCGTGGACGCCGCGCCGGACCACCTCATGGTCGTCCAGAAGAAATACCCTGATTTTTACCACTTCGCGCACGGAGTCAGTCTCACACATGATCTAGGAGGACGCTTTCGGCGGCTCTTCCCCGCGCCGGGGTGGCCGGGATAACGTGCCGATGTTCCGGCCACTTGCAAAGGTCCGCACCAGTGCTGTGACCAGCGACTGTTCCCCACTTCGCGGTTTTACTTGGAAATCCAAGCAAAATTGCAGGTCAGGTGGGGTTTCACAGTTATGGGAAGCTCTGGGTAACGTGCCTTTTGCAGGGCGCTCGCCGGGGCACCTGTCACGCCTGTTCCCGGCCGAGTCGCACCCACCCCGTGCGCGTGTAGGGACCAGGCGAGCCTCCCCCGGGCTCTCGAGGAGCAGGGGGACCCCCACGGTTCCCGGCGACCCCGGGGGCCGGAACGACGGAGGAGCACACGTGACCGTGGAGAGCACTGCCGCGCGCAAGCCGCGCAAGCGCACCGCTGCGAAAAAGCCACCGGGCGCCCAGCACGACCTCGTCCAGCTGCTGACCCCGGAGGGCGAGCGGGTCAAGAGCGCTGAGTACGACGCGTACGTCGCCGACATCACGCCCGAGGAGCTGCGCGGGCTGTACCGGGACATGGTGCTGACCCGCCGCTTCGACGCCGAGGCCACCGCCCTGCAGCGCCAGGGCGAGCTCGGTCTGTGGGCGTCGCTGCTCGGCCAGGAGGCCGCGCAGATCGGCTCGGGCCGCGCGACCCGCGAGGACGACTACGTCTTCCCGACCTACCGCGAGCACGGGGTGGCGTGGTGCCGCGGGGTCGACCCGACGAACCTGCTGGGCATGTTCCGCGGCGTGAACAACGGCGGCTGGGACCCCAACAGCAACAACTTCCACCTGTACACGATCGTCATCGGCTCGCAGGCCCTGCACGCCACCGGCTATGCCATGGGCATCGCCAAGGACGGCGCGGACTCGGCCGTGATCGCGTACTTCGGTGACGGTGCCTCCAGCCAGGGCGACGTCGCCGAGTCGTTCACCTTCTCCGCGGTCTACAACGCCCCCGTCGTGTTCTTCTGCCAGAACAACCAGTGGGCGATCTCCGAGCCCACCGAGAAGCAGACCCGTGTGCCGCTCTACCAGCGCGCACAGGGCTACGGCTTCCCCGGCGTCCGTGTCGACGGCAACGACGTCCTCGCCTGCCTCGCCGTGACGAAGTGGGCCCTGGAGCGGGCCCGCCGCGGCGAGGGCCCGACCCTCGTCGAGGCGTTCACCTACCGCATGGGCGCGCACACCACCTCCGACGACCCGACCCGGTACCGCGCCGACGAGGAGCGCGAGGCATGGGAGGCCAAGGACCCGATCCTGCGCCTTCGCCGGTACCTGGAGGCCTCGAACCACGCGGACGAGAAGTTCTTCGCGGAACTCGAAGCGGAGAGCGAAGCGTTGGGCAAGCGAGTGCGGGAGGTGGTGCGGGCCATGCCCGACCCGGACCACTTCGCGATCTTCGAGAACGTGTACGCGGACGGGCACGCCCTCGTGGACGAGGAGCGCGCTCAGTTCGCCGCCTACCAGGCGTCGTTCGCGGACGGAGAGGTCAAGTAGCCATGGCCGTACAGAAGTTGCCCCTCGCCAAGGCGATCAACGAATCGCTGCGCAAGGCCCTCGAGACCGACCCGAAGGTCGTCATCATGGGTGAGGACGTCGGCAAGCTCGGCGGCGTCTTCCGTGTGACCGACGGACTGCAGAAGGACTTCGGCGAGGACCGCGTCATCGACACGCCGCTGGCCGAGTCCGGCATCGTCGGCACCGCGATCGGCCTCGCGCTGCGCGGCTACCGCCCGGTCGTGGAGATCCAGTTCGACGGCTTCGTCTTCCCTGCGTACGACCAGATCGTCACCCAGCTCGCCAAGATGCACGCGCGGGCGCTCGGCAAGATCAAGCTGCCGGTCGTCATCCGCATCCCCTACGGCGGCGGCATCGGCGCGGTCGAGCACCACAGCGAGTCGCCCGAGGCGCTGTTCGCGCACGTCGCGGGCCTGAAGGTGGTCTCCCCGTCGAACTCGTCCGACGCCTACTGGATGATGCAGCAGGCCATCCAGAGCGACGACCCGGTGATCTTCTTCGAGCCGAAGCGGCGCTACTGGGACAAGGGCGAGGTCGACCCCGAGGCTATTCCCGCCCCGCTGCACAAGGCGCGCGTCGCGCGCGAGGGCACCGATGTGACCCTCGTGGCGTACGGCCCGATGGTGAAGGTCTGCCTGGAGGCGGCGGCCGCCGCCGAGGAGGAGGGCCGGTCGCTGGAGGTCGTCGACCTCCGGTCGCTCTCGCCCGTCGACTTCGACACCGTCCAGGCGTCGGCGGAGAAGACCGGCCGCCTGATCGTGGTGCACGAGGCCCCCGTGTTCCTCGGCACCGGCGCGGAGATCGCCGCGCGCATCACGGAGCGGTCCTTCTACCACCTCGAGGCCCCGGTGCTGCGGGTCGGCGGGTACCACGCGCCGTATCCACCGGCGCGGCTGGAGGAGGAGTACCTGCCAGGGCTCGACCGAGTGCTCGACGCCGTCGACCGCTCGCTGGCGTACTGAGGAGAGGGTCGTGACGACGATGACAGAGGCGTCCGTGCGCGAGTTCAAGATGCCCGACGTCGGCGAAGGACTGACCGAGGCCGAGATCCTCAAGTGGTACGTCCAGCCCGGTGACTTCGTCACCGACGGGCAGATCGTGTGCGAGGTCGAGACGGCCAAGGCGGCGGTGGAGCTGCCGATCCCGTGGGACGGGGTCGTCCGGGAGCTCCGGTTCCCCGAGGGCACGACGGTCGACGTCGGCCAGGTGATCATCTCCGTCGGTGTCGGTGGTGAGCCCGGGGACACGGCCGCGCCGGAGGCTCCGGCCGAGGTCCCGGCCCCGGCACCGGAGGAGAGCGAGCCGCAGGGCCGGCAGCCCGTCCTGGTCGGGTACGGCGTCGCCCAGGGTTCGACCAAGCGCCGGCCCAGGAAGGACCGGCCGGCACCGGCCGCGCCCACCGCGCCCCCGGCC
>NZ_JBSFDP010000044.1:0-44716 GCF_053593975.1 Streptomyces sp. NPDC002004 | reverse complement strand
GACCGTGGCGACCGCCCGAGCTACCAGCGCGAGGACCGTCCCGACCACCGGCGCGACGACAGCCGCGGAGGAGACCGCCCCGGCTTCCGCCGCGAGGACAGCCGCACCGGCGGCTACCGCGGCCGTGACGACCGCCGTGACGACCGTGGCCGTGACGACCGCGGGGGCCGTGGTGGCTTCCGCCGTGACGACAGCCGGGGCCGCCAGGGCGGGGGCTTCCGAGGCCGTGACGACCGCCGTGACGACCGTGGACG
This sequence comes from Streptomyces sp. NPDC002004, assembly GCF_053593975.1. Lineage (NCBI taxonomy): Bacteria > Bacillati > Actinomycetota > Actinomycetes > Kitasatosporales > Streptomycetaceae > Streptomyces > Streptomyces sp. NPDC002004. The sequence goes on along the minus strand of NZ_JBSFDP010000044.1, from coordinate 44,462 downwards.
TGACGACCGCCGTGGCGGCTACCGCGGTCGCGACGACCGGGACCGTGACAGGGACCGCGAGCCCATCAAGCGGCTCCCGATCCCCGCGGACGTGACCGGCGAGGAGATCGACGGGGGCGTACGGCAGGAGCTGCAGAGCCTGCCGAAGACACTGGCCGAGGACGTCGCCAAGAACCTGGTGATGGTCGCCCGTCTCATCGACGAGGACCCCGAGGGCGCCTACGGCTACTCGAGGGTCGCGCTGCGGCTCGCCTCGCGTGTCGCCGCCGTCCGTGAGGCCGCCGGCTTCGCCGCGTACGCGAGCCAGAAGTACAGCGAGGCGCTCGCCGAGTTCCGTGCGGCGCGTCGTATGACCGGGCACGTCGAGCTGTGGCCGCTGATGGCCGACTGCGAGCGCGGACTCGGCCGGCCCGAGAAGGCGCTCGACATGGCGGGTGCCCCCGAGGTGCAGAAGCTCGACAAGGCGGGTCAGGTCGAGATGCGGCTCGTCGCCGCCGGTGCGCGCCGTGACCTGGGGCAGCTCGACGCCGCCATCGTCACCCTGCAGAGCCCCGAGCTGGCGTCGAACTCCGTTCAGCCGTGGACGGCGCGCCTCCGGTACGCCTACGCCGATGCCCTGCTGGCCGCCGGCCGGGAGAGCGAGGCCCGTGAGTGGTTCGCGAAGGCCGTCGAGTCCGACAAGGACGGCTCCACCGACGCCTCCGACCGTCTCGCGGAGCTGGACGGCGTGGAGTTCGTGGACGCGCTCGACGAGGACACGGCCGACGGGCCCGCCACCGGGACGGAGACCGCGGGCGACCCGCAGCCGGAGCAGCACGCCGCGGCCGAGGGTGAGAGCAAGGACGATGTCGACGTCGAGGCCGTGAAGGGCGCCGAAGGCGACGACGACCGGGCCTGACAACCGGAGACGGAGGGGCGGGATCCGCTGAGGATCCCGCCCCTCCGTGTGTCACGGAAGCCCCCAGAACCCCTTCGGCGACGGCCGTGCCGGGGCCTGGGCCGCCGTCAGTCGGCGAGGCTGCGGAGCACCAGACCCGTCGCCGGCTTGGGCCCGAACGACGTGGACTTGCGCGGCATCGTGACGCCCTGCCGGGCCAGGTCGCGGACGACCTCCTCGCGCACCGGGTGCAGCAGGACCGCCGTGCCGCCGTCGCGCTCCGCCTTGGCGACCGTGGCTGCCGCGTCGTGGATGTACGCGATGTCCTCGGGAGTGTCCGGGATGTTCCAGAGGTGTGCGATGAGGGTCGAGTGGAGGACCGTCGCATCCAGGGAGCGCCAGGCCTCGGGGCGGTCCGCGGGGACCGTGCGCTCCAGGAGCCCGGGCGAGGGCAGATCGGCGAGATGGAACGCGCCGGCTCCGGCGAGGAGGAACGCGTTGCCCTCGGCTGTGGCCTCCGCGAGGGCTTCCAGGGCCGCAGGGAGGGGCCCGGGGACCTCACGTACCCGGAAGTGCCCCTCGAGTGCCGCCAGGGCCTGCGACAGGGGCATGCGGTGCAGCAGACGGTGGATCGCGCGCACCCGCAGCGGATAGCGGGCCGTGTCCACCAGGAGGACGAGGCCGTAGTCCCAGGGGCTCGGCGAGGGATGCTCCGCGCGCAGCCGCAGATACGTCGCCCAGCGGTGGTGGCCGTCCGCGATGACGGCCTGGTGGTGGGCCAGGTCCGCCCGGATCTCGGCCAGCTCGGTGGGGTCGGTGACCGACCACAGACGGTGGCTGAAGCCGTCCTCCGTGGTGGTGGCCAGGAGCGGTGTGCGCTGCGCGGTGCGCTCGATGACGGCGGTCGTCCCGGTGGCGTTGCCGTCGCTGCGGTAGGTCAGCAGCAGCGGCTCCAGATTGGCGTCCGTGGCGCGCATCAGGGCCGCACGCTCGGCGACCACGTGCGGCATCACGTCCTCGTGGGGGAGCACCACGCCCTCGGCGGCCTCGGAGAGGCGCAGCGCCCCGATGACGCCGCGTTGCAGCAGGTCCCCGTTGCGCTGTTCGTAGACGTACAGACCGGGCTCGCTGTCGGGCGTCAGGATGCCCTGGGCCAGCCAGGCGTCAAGGGTGTCGGCGGCCTGCTCCGTCCGGGTGACGCGCGTAGTCGCCTGGGGAAGGATCAGACGGACGATGTTGTACGGGTCGGACGACTGGAGATGGTGCAGCCCGTCCGGCCGTACGACCACGTCGTACGGCGGAGAGGTGACGGCGGCCAGGCTGCCGACCCGCTCCGGGACGTAGCGCACACCGCGGAACGGGATCAGGTCGAGTCCCTGCACCACCTGATCGTCCATCCTGTCTTGCCCCGGACCTGCAGTCTTCATTGATGCATCGTATGTGCGTCGGCGGCTTGAGGGATGATCGGGGAGTGCGATCTCGGACGGATCCGGGGCGTGCGATCCGTACGGACCAACGAGGAGCGATACGCAATGAGCCAGACCGTCAGGACGCGCCCCGACGGCAGCGCCCGGTCGCTGGGCGAGGCCTACGACACGGCACTGCTCGACCTGGACGGGGTGGTGTACGCGGGCGGGAGTGCGATCGCGCACGCCGTCGAGGCGCTGGAGACGGCCCGCGCGGGCGGTCTGCACCTCGCCTATGTCACGAACAACGCGCTGCGCACGCCGGACGCGGTGGCCGAGCACCTGACCGAGCTGGGCATACCGGCGGCGGCCTCGGACGTCATCACGTCGGCGCAGGCGGTGGCACGGCTGATCAGTCAGCAGGTGCCGGACGGCTCGCGCGTACTGGTGATCGGCGGCGAGGGGCTGCGGGTCGCGCTGCGCGAGCGGGGGCTGACGCCGGTGGAGTCGGCGGACGACGACCCGGCGGCCGTGGTGCAGGGATACGGCGGCCCCGAGCTGCCCTGGGGACGGTTCGCGGAGGCCTGCTACGCGATCGAGCGCGGAGTGCCGTGGTTCGCGTCCAACACCGACCTGACGATCCCGAGCGGCCGTGGCATCGCACCGGGTAACGGCGCGGCGGTGGAGGTCGTGCGGATCGCGACGGGCGCGGAGCCGCAGGTGGCGGGCAAGCCCCTGCCCCCGATGCACCGCGAGACGATCCTGCGCACCGGCGCCGAGCGGCCCCTCGTGGTGGGCGACCGGCTGGACACCGACATCGAGGGCGCGTTCAACGGCCGGGTGGACTCGCTGCTCGTCCTGACCGGAGTGACCGACGGCGAGCAGCTGCTGGCCGCACCGCCGCAGCACCGGCCGACCTACGTCGACGCGGACCTGCGCGGCCTGCTGACGGAGCAGCCCGAGGTGGTCGCGGACGAGGCCGGCTTCCGGTGCGGGGGGTGGGTGGCGCGGGCGGGCCGGGAGAGGCTGGAAATCGACGGTGAGGGCCGCGCGCTGGACGGCCTGCGGGCGCTGTGTGCGGCCGCGTGGACGGCGGCGGGGGACGGTTCCTGCGTGCTGGACGGCGGCAAGGCCGTGGCGCGGCTCGGACTTTGACGGCCCCTCGGCCGGGGACCGGGGGATTCTGGATGAGGCGAGGGTAGGCTAACCTAACTCCGTGTTGGTCGAGAGTCCCCCCGAACCGCGCGCGGAGACCGCCTCCGTGCTCCCCGACCGGCGGCTGATACGAGCCGCCGGGCTCCTCGTCTCCGTGGGCGTGCTGCTGCTCGTCGCCGTCGCGAGTCTCGCGATCGGCGCCAAACAGCTGTCCATGGGCCAGGTCTGGCACGGCCTGTTCGCGGACTCGGGGACGTACGGCGACGTCGTGGTCGACGAGCGGCTGTCGCGTACCGTCCTCGGGCTCCTCGCGGGCGCCGCGTTCGGCCTCTCCGGCGCCGTTCTCCAGGCGCTGACGCGCAATCCCCTGGCCGACCCCGGGCTGCTCGGCATCAACGCCGGAGCGTCCGCCGCCGTGGTCACCGCCATCACCTTCCTCGGTGTCGGCTCACTGACCGGATACGTCTGGTTCGCGTTCGCGGGCGCCGCGGTCGTGGGCGCCCTCGTCTACCTGCTCGGCGGCAGCCGCGCGGCGACACCCGTCAGGATCGCGCTCGCCGGCACCGCTCTCACCGCTGCGCTCTCCGGCTATCTGCAAGCCGTGATGATCATGGATGACGCGGCGCTCGGCACGATGCGCTTCTGGACGGTCGGTTCGCTGGCCTCGGCGAACATGACGACGATCACGCAGGTCGCGCCGTTCCTCGCGGTCGGCACACTCCTCGCGCTCGGGCTCGCCCGGCCGCTCAACGCGGTCGCCATGGGCGACGACACCGCGCGCGCCCTCGGCACCCGGCTGACGCGCACCCGCACGCTGTCCATGGTCGCGGCGACCCTGCTATGCGGGGCCGCGACCGCCGCCTGCGGGCCCATCGCCTTCATCGGACTGATGGTGCCGCACGCCGTGCGCTCCTTCACCGGCCCGGACCTGCGGTGGATCCTGCCGTACGCGGCGGTCCTCTCGCCCGTGCTGCTGCTCGGCTCCGACGTCATCGGGCGGCTCGTCGCCCGGCCCGCGGAACTCCAGGTCGGCATCGTCACCGCGGTGATCGGCGGCCCGGTCTTCACCCATCTCGTACGACGGCGGAGGACGGCGCAGCTGTGAAGGCCCCTGACGACAAGGCCGTGCGCGGCGGCAGCGCCGTGACGGCGGTACGCACCCGGGGCGGGCTCTCCCTCCGGCTGGACGTCCGTGCCCTGGCGGTCGCCGTCCTGCTCCTGGTGGCCGCGCTCGTCGCGAGCGTCCTCCTCATCGGCACCGGCGACTTCCCCATCGCCGCTCCCGACGTCATCCGCGCGCTCGTCGGCGGGGGAAACCCCGGACAGCAGTTCATCGTTCACGACCTGCGGCTGCCCAGGGCCCTCGTCGGCCTGCTCGTCGGCGCCGCGCTCGGCCTCGGCGGAGCGCTCTTCCAGTCCGTCTCCCGCAACCCGCTGGGCAGCCCGGACGTCCTCGGGCTCGGACAGGGGTCGACGGCCGGCGCGCTGGTCGTGATCGTGCTCGTCTCGGGGGACGCGACACAGGTCGCTCTCGGTGCGCTCGTCGGCGGCCTGGTCACCGGAGCCGCGATCCATCTCCTCGCCTGGAAGCGCGGTGTCCACGGCTACCGGCTGGTCCTGGTCGGCATCGGGGTCTCCGCCGTCATGACCGCGGTCAACGGCTATCTGCTCACCCAGGCGGACATCGTCGACGCGGCCCGCGCGGTCGTCTGGATGACCGGCTCCCTCAACGGCCGCGGCTGGGAACAGGTGTGGCCGCTGCTCGCGCTGTGCGTGGTCCTCGTCCCGCTCGCCCTCGCCCACGCCCGTCCGCTGCGCATGCTGGAGATGGGCGACGACATGGCGTACGCCCTGGGGGTGCCCGTCGAACGCACGCGAACGCTGCTGATGCTGGCCGCCGTGCTGCTCACCGCGGCCGCCACGGCGGCGGCCGGTCCCGTCGGCTTCGTCGCGCTCACCGCGCCCCAGCTCGCCCGCCGGCTCACCCGCTCGTCCGGGCCCGCCCTGGTCCCCGCGATGTGCATGGGCGCGGCCCTGCTGGTCACCGCCGACTGGGCGGCCCAACGGGCCTTCGGCGCCGACCAGCTGCCCGTCGGCGTGGTCACCGGTGTGCTCGGCGGGATCTATCTGCTGTGGCTGCTGGTCACCGAGCGCAGAGCCGGCCGCATATGACCCCGGGCGGCGCGCCCCGCCGCCGGCCGGACCCGGCCGCCGGCCGCGGGCCCCGCCCCGGGCCGGACACCACCACGGGCCGCGGGCCCGACCGACGGACGCATCCGAACACCACCTCTAGGAGTGCCCCCGTGAACCGGCTCATCGCCGACGACGTCACCCTCGGCTACGACCAGCGCGTCATCGCGGAGAACCTCTCGGTCGAGATCCCCGACAACTCCTTCACGGTGATCGTCGGTCCCAACGCCTGCGGCAAGTCCACGCTGCTGCGTGCCCTGTCCCGCATGCTCAGGCCGTCGCACGGCCGGGTGCTGCTCGACGGCCAGGTGATCCAGTCGATGCCGGCGAAGAAGGTGGCCCGCACCCTCGGTCTGCTGCCGCAGTCGTCGATCGCGCCCGACGGCATCACCGTCGGCGACCTGGTCGCCCGCGGGCGCTACCCGCACCAGGGGCTGCTGCGCCAGTGGTCGGCCGACGACGAGCGGGTCGTGCGGGAGTCGATGGAGGCGACCGGGGTCGCCGAACTGGGGGACCGCTACGTCGACGAGCTCTCCGGCGGACAGCGCCAGCGCGTGTGGATCGCGATGGCGCTCGCCCAGCAGACCCCGCTGCTGCTGCTCGACGAGCCGACGACCTACCTCGACATCCAGCACCAGATCGACGTCCTCGACCTGTGCGCGGAGCTCCACGAGGAGCAGGGCCGTACGCTCGTCGCCGTGCTCCACGACCTCAATCACGCCGCCCGGTACGCCACCCACCTGATCGCTCTGCGCTGCGGCGAGGTCATCGCCGAGGGCGCCCCGTCCGACATCGTCACGGCCGACCTCGTCGAGCGCGTCTTCGGGCTGAAGTGCCAGGTGATCGACGACCCGGAGACGGGCACCCCCCTCGTCGTCCCGGCGGCCCGCCCCGCACGGAAGGCGGCGAGCCTCGTCGCGCAGGCATCCTGAGCCGCCCGGGAACCCGTCCCGGAAGCGAGGTACCGGCGGCCGGCGCCGTTCGCGGGCCGGCCCCGGGGCCTGCGGACTTCAGGAACGCTCGGCTTCAGGAGAGGCGCCCGGGGCTTACAGCAGGCTCTTGAGCCGGAACAGATCGCGCAGGCCCGCCTCCAGCCGGACCCGGCCGGACGCCCACGCCCGTGCGAAGTTCAGCTCCCCGTCGACCAGCGCCACCAGATCGTCACCGCGCATGGTGAGCCGGATCTCGGCACGCTCGGCCGGCGCGCCCCGCACCGTGTCGAGGACCTCGATCCGGCCGTCCTGCAGACGCCCCACGAACGTGATGTCGAGGTCGCTGATACGGCAGCTGAGGGAGCGGTTCAGAGCGGCGGCGGAGCGTACGTCGCCGTCCGCGGACGCAAGATTGTCCGAGAGCTTGTCGAGTGCGGCGCGGCACTCCTCCATCGTGGCCATCTCGACCGACGGTACCCCAGCGCTTCGCGGTAGCGTCGGGGCATGACCAGCGACTCCACGGTGGACCCGGAAGCCGCGACGGCCCCATCCGCACCCGCCGAAACGGCGGCGGAAGAGGCCGCACGCCCGGCGGCGGAACCCGGGACGGCCGACCCGGCGGCGTACGAACCCGCCGGCCCCGCGCCCCTCGGCGTCGAGCGTGTCCCCACGGGCAACGCCGAGGTCGACGCCCAGCTCCGGCGACTGGCCGATGCCGACCACCTCGCAACGGACGGCCACCTCGAGGTGTACGAGGATGTACACGGGGGGCTGCGCGACACGCTGACCGCGCTCGACGCGCGCCCGGGACCTCCGGCTCCCGCCGGTCACCCGAACCCCCCGATGAGGCCCCAGGGCCGCCCGTAGACGACGCCGTACAACAAACAGGAGCTGAACCGAACGTGGCAGGAGTGGCACGCCGCCGTCTCGACGCCGAGCTGGTGCGCCGGAAGCTCGCGCGATCACGCGAGCACGCCAGCCAGCTGATCGCCGCCGGCCGGGTGACGGTCGGCAAGACCGTGGCCACCAAACCGGCCACACAGGTGGAGACCGCCGCCGCGATCGTGGTCGTGCAGGACGACGGCGACCCGGACTACGTCTCCCGCGGCGGCCACAAGCTCGCGGGCGCCCTGGAGGCCTTCGTGCCGCAGGGGCTGGTCGTCGAGGGGCGGCGCGCGCTGGACGCCGGGGCCTCCACCGGCGGCTTCACGGACGTGCTGCTGCGGGCCGGGGCCGCGCACGTCGTCGCCGTCGACGTGGGCTACGGACAGCTCGCCTGGTCTCTCCAGAGCGATGAACGCGTCACGGTCAAGGACCGTACGAACGTACGCGAGTTGACGCTGGAGTCCATCGACGACGTGCCCGTCGACCTGGTCGTCGGAGACCTGTCGTTCATCCCGCTGGGCCTCGTGCTGCCCGCCCTGGTGCGCTGCGCGGCGCCCGATGCGGACCTCGTGATGATGGTCAAACCCCAGTTCGAGGTCGGCAAGGAACGCCTCGGCAGCGGCGGGGTCGTGCGCAGCCCGCAGCTGCGGGCCGAGGCCGTGTGCGGGGTGGCCCGGCAGGCGGGGGAACTCGGCCTGGGGGTGCAGGGCGTCACCGCGAGCCCGCTGCCCGGGCCCTCCGGCAATGTCGAATACTTTCTGTGGCTCCGGGCCGGGGCACCCGCCCTCGACCCGGCGGATGTTGACCGTGCAGTGGCGGAGGGGCCGCGTTGACACAGACCCGAGCTCGTACTGTTTTCCTGCTCGCGCACACCGGACGGCCCGCCGCCGTCCGCAGTGCCGAACTCGTCGTGAAGGGGCTGCAGCGGTGCGGCCTGGGCGTGCGCGTGCTGGAGGCGGAGGCCGCCGATCTGCCGCTGCCGACCTCGGTCGAACTCGTCCCCGAGGCCACGCCCGAGTCGCTGGACGGCTGCGAGCTGCTGATCGTGCTGGGCGGCGACGGCACCCTGCTGCGGGGTGCCGAGTTCGCGCGGGCCTCCGGGGTGCCGATGCTCGGTGTGAACCTCGGCCGGGTGGGGTTCCTCGCCGAGGCCGAGCGCGACGACCTCGACAAGGTCGTCAACCGGGTGGTCGAGAAGTCGTACGAGGTCGAGGAGCGCATGACCATCGACGTGGTCGTGCACCGCAACGGCGACATCGTGCACACCGACTGGGCGCTCAACGAAGCCGCCGTCCAGAAGGTGTCGCCCGAGCGGATCCTCGAGGTCGTGCTGGAGATCGACGGGCGGCCCGTCACCGGCTTCGGCTGCGACGGCATCGTGTGCGCGACCCCCACCGGGTCGACGGCGTACGCGTTCTCCTCCGGCGGGCCCGTGGTCTGGCCCGAGGTCGAGGCGCTGCTCATGGTGCCGATCAGCGCACACGCGCTGTTCGCCAAGCCGCTGGTGACCTCGCCGAGCTCCGTGCTCGCCGTCGAGGTGCAGCCCCATACGCCGCACGGCGTGCTGTGGTGCGACGGCCGACGGACCGTGGAACTGCCCGCGGGCGCGCGCGTCGAGGTGCGGCGCGGGGCCGTGCCCGTGCGGCTGGCCCGGCTGCACCACGCGTCCTTCACGGACCGGCTGGTCGCGAAGTTCGCGCTGCCCGTGTCCGGCTGGCGGGGCGCGCCCCACTGATCACGGACCCCGGGGCCGGGGCGCGGGTGGCGCGCCCCGGCCGGCCGCCTGCGCCGTGGTTCCCCGCCGCCACGGCGGACCGGACGGCCTGGCGCCGGCTGCCCCGCTCCTCTCGGAACCCCACCCCCGCGGGTGATATGCGCCCTCGGGTCCGACCCGTCACCTGCGTCTTCCCCGATGCCTCCCGGGGGCCGTCGCACACACGGCCCCGGACCTCGTAAGGTCTTGTCCGTGTTGGAGGAGATGCGGATACGGTCGCTCGGAGTCATCGACGACGCGGTCGTCGAGCTGTCGCCAGGCTTCACCGCCGTGACCGGTGAGACCGGTGCGGGCAAGACGATGGTGGTCACGAGCCTGGGCCTGCTGCTCGGCGGGCGCGCCGACCCGGCGCTCGTACGGATCGGCGCCAGGAACGCGGTCGTGGAGGGGCGGGTCACGGTGCCCGTCGGCGCCTCCGCGGTCGTCCGCGCCGAGGAGGCGGGCGCCGAACTCGACGACGGGGCGTTGCTGATCAGCCGTACCGTCTCCGCCGAGGGACGCTCGCGGGCGCACCTGGGCGGGCGCTCCGTGCCCGTGGGGCTGCTCTCCGAACTCGCCGACGACCTCGTCGCCGTGCACGGCCAGACCGACCAGCAGGGCCTGCTGAAGCTGTCGCGGCAACGCCAGGCGCTCGACCGGTACGCGGGCGACGCGGTCGCCGTGCCGCTCGCCAAGTACGCCGCCGCCTACCGCAGGCTGCGCGCCGTCGTCACCGAGCTCGACGAGATCACCACCCGGGCACGCGAGCGCGCACAGGAAGCCGACCTGCTCCGCTTCGGCCTCGACGAGATCGCCGCCGTCGAACCGCGCGCCGGCGAGGACGTGGAGCTTGCGGCGGAGGCGGAGCGGCTCGGGCACGCCGAGGCGCTGGCCTCTGCCGCGACGGCCGCGCACGCCGCGCTCGCCGGCAATCCCGAGGACCCCGAGGGCGTGGACGCCTCGATGCTCGTGGCGGGCGCCCACCGGGCAGTGGAGTCGGTGCGCGCGCACGACCCGGCGCTGGCCGGGCTCGCCGACCGGATCGGCGAGATCGGCATCCTGCTCGGCGACGTCGCGGGCGAACTCGCGGGCTACGCCGACGACATCGACGCCGACCCGCTGCGGCTCGCGGCCGTGGAGGAGCGGCGGGCAGCGCTCACCCAGCTGACCCGCAAGTACGGCACCGACGTGGGCGCCGTGCTCGCGTGGGCGGAGGAGTCGGCTGCCCGGCTCACCGAACTCGACGGCGACGACGACCGGATCGGGGAGCTCACCGCCGAACGGGATGCGCTCGGCGGAGAGCTCGCCGGGCTCGCCCAGGCGCTGACGGACGCGCGGACCGAGGCAGCGGCGCGGTTCGCGGCCGCCGTGACCGAGGAGCTCGCCTCGCTGGCGATGCCGCACGCACGCGTGACGATCGACATCCGGCAGACCGACGACCCGGACGGGGTCGAGGTGGGCGGCCGGACCGTCGGCTACGGTCCGACGGGCGTCGACGAGGTCGAACTCCTCCTCGCACCGCACCCCGGGGCGCCGCCGCGCCCCATCGCCAAGGGAGCCTCCGGCGGTGAGCTGTCGCGGGTCATGCTCGCCGTCGAGGTCGTGTTCGCGGGAACCGATCCGGTGCCGACGTACCTCTTCGACGAGGTCGACGCGGGTGTCGGCGGCAAGGCCGCCGTCGAGATCGGGCGCAGGCTCGCCAAGCTCGCCCGCACCGCCCAGGTCGTCGTCGTCACGCACCTGCCCCAGGTGGCGGCCTTCGCCGACCGCCAACTGCTCGTGGAGAAGACCAACGACGGGTCCGTCACCCGCTCCGGCGTCAAGGTCCTCGAGGGCGAGGAACGGGTCCGCGAACTGTCGCGGATGCTCGCGGGCCAGGAGAACTCCGAGACCGCGCGGGCCCATGCGGAGGAACTGCTCGCCACGGCCCGGGGAGACCTGTAGCCCCGCCGGCCGGCGGGATGGATCGGGCCACGCCCCGGAGACGGACCCGGTGCGACCCGTCCGTAGGGTGAGCGGATGATCATCACGGACAGCAGGATCGGGGCCGGGCTGCTGGCGGCCGGAGCCGGGTGGCTCGTCCACGCGGGACTGCGGGCCGTGGCGCCCGGCGGGGCGGCGCGATGGCTGCGGGTGAACCACGCCGGGCGCCCGGTGCGGCTGTACGCCGGTCCCGCCGTCGTCGCCGGCGCCGTCGTGGGGACGCTGCCCGCACGGACCGGAGGAGCGGCCGCGCTGGTGACGCTCGCTGCGGGCGCCTGCGGCGCCTACGACGACATGGCAGGCGCCGGTGATCCGCGACGCGGCTTCCGGGCACATCTGTCCGCGCTGCGCGACGGCGAGGTGACCAGCGGCGCCGTCAAACTCTTCGGCATCTCCGCCGCGGCACTCGCCGCGGGTGCGCTGCTGGAGGAGCGGCCCCTCGACAAGGTCCTCGCGGGCGTCGTCATCGCGGGCGCGGCCCACGCCGTCAACCTCGTGGACGTACGACCCGGACGGGCCGCCGCCGCGGTGTGCGGGCTCGGCGCGCCCGGGCTGCTGCGCAGGGGACCCGCAGGGGCGCTGTCCGCCGCGGCGCTGGGCGCCGTCGCCGCGGTCGTCCGCGAGGACCTGGCCGAGCGGGACATGATCGGCGACGCGGGCGCGCACGCACTCGGCGCGCTCCTCGGCACGGCCGTCGTCGCCGGGAACGGGCGTGCCGGACTCCTGGCGCACGCGGCCGCGGTCGTGGCGGCGGCCGTGTGCGGGGACGCGGTCAGTGCATTCGCGCGCTCGGGTTTCTCCGGTCGTGCGCCGGCGCGCACCACCGAACGGACGGAGGTCCCGAACAGCCTTCTTTCTCACTCGAGTGGGTGATACCGCACGGCGCGTCGCCCACCCCGACACGGGATTGATCCCCGAGCGGTGCCGGAACGCCCGTGCGGGCTGGCATCCTTGGCTGTGCGCGCGTTCGTCCCCCACAGCCGCCCGGTCCATCCGGTGCGGGCGTGCCGCATCCCCTCCGCCCCTCCGTGCCCCGTCCCACGCCGATCCAGGAGTCCCGGCAACGTGAGCAGCCACGCACCGCACGGCCAGTCCCCGCTGCGTACCGTGCAGGTGCTGGGCGGCGGAAGCGCGGGCAGCAGCGCACATGTGCGGTCACTGGCCGCGGGGCTCGTCGCACGGGGCGTACGGGTCACCGTGTGCGCCCCGTCCGAGGCGGACCGCAGCTACGACTTCGACGGCGCCGGAGCCGTCCATGTGCCCGTGCCGCGCAGCGCCGACCCGGCGTCCATGTCCGCGCTGCGCGCCGCCTTCGCGGACGCCGACCTCGTGCACGCGCACGGACTGAACGCCGCCCTGCGGGCGTCCGTCGCGCTGAGCGGGCGCCGGGTGCCGCTCGTCGTCACCTGGCACACCCGTGCCTACGCCGAAGGCGCCCGCGCCCATCTGCTGCGGCTGCTCGAACGCCGCGTCGCCAGGGCCGCGGCCGTGGTCCTCGGCACCACGTCCGACCTGGTGGACCGGGCACGGCGCAGGGGAGCGAGGGACGCCCGGCTGGCCGCCGTGGCGTTCCCGGCCCCCAGGCGGCCGGAGCCCGACGCCGACGGCGTCCACCACAAGAGCCGTGCCGAGCTCGGCGCCGTCGACCGCCCGTTGCTGATGGCCGTCGGCTCCCTGCACCCGCACCGCGGCTATGACACCCTGCTGGACGCCGCACGTGCCTGGCGTGCCCTCGACCCGGTGCCGCTGCTCGTCGTGGCGGGCGAGGGCCCGCTGCGGGGCGCGCTGCAGCGGCGCATCGAGAGCGAGGAACTGCCCGTACGGCTCGTCGGCCTGCGCGACGACGTGGCGGAACTGCTCGGCGCCGCGGACGTCGCGGTGCTGGCCGGCAGCCGGGAGGCGCGGTCGGTGCTCGCGCAGGAGGCCCTCCACGCACGGGTGCCGCTCGTCGCGTGCGACGCGGAGGGGATGGCCGAACTGGTCGGGGACGCCGCGGAACTCTTCCCGCCCGGGGACGCGGGTGCGCTGGCCGCAGCCGTGGTGGGCCTCCTGGGCGACCCGGAGCTCCGGGAGCGGCTGAAGGACCTGGGTGAGGCGCAGGCGGCGACCTGGCCGACGGAGGACGAGACCGTCGCGCAAGTGCTCAGCGTCTACGACGAGTTGACGCAGCCCCCGGCCCTGCGCTGACGCGGCGTGACGACCGGGGCCGGGCCGCGAGCGCGGTCGACGGGCCGCCGGTTCGACGCACCGGCGACCGGGGGCACCGGACCGCCGGTGCGCACCGGTCGTCGCGCCGAGGGACCGCCGTGGCACCGCTCATCGGGTCGTGCCGGGCGACGACTCCTCGACGAGGGACTTGAACTGGTTGAGGTCCTCGCGGACCGTGCGTTCGATGGCGTTGGACTGCGCGAAGCCCTTGGGGCCGCCGAACGCGTCGTGCGCCTCGGTGGGGTCGTACTCGACCCGTGCCTTGACCCGGGTGTGGGTGTCGTCCAGCTTCGTGACGGAGATGGTGCCGCTCAGGTGCGGCGTGGACGTGGTCTTCCACGTCATCGTCTCGTCGGGGCGGTCCTCGGTGCGGGCGTCGATGCCGCGGGTCCTGCCGGAGGACTCGACATCGACGTGCAGACCACTGGACCCCTCCCGGCGGGCCTCACGGACTCCGCCGACGAATCTCGGATAGTTCTCCACCTTGTGCAGCTGGTTCCAGACGGCGGAGCTCGGTGCGGTGATGTCGACGTGTTCTTCGAGAGCGGGCATGGCGTTCTCCCTCGTCTCTCCGGGATTTCTCTCCCTCCAGTGTGCGCACATTGCGCCCCCGCGTCACAGCCGGACGGGAACCGCCCGCGGCAGATGCCCGGAGCCGGTGCAGGACCGGACGATCGGCACGAACGGCGGGCGCCGTGTCACTGCGCGGCGGGAGGAAGATGCCGCTGCGCCCGCAGGGCGAGGCTCAGCGCCAGAACGGTCTGCGGGTCGTCGAGATCCGTGCCCAGCAGCTCGCCGATGCGGGCGAGACGGTTGTAGAGCGTCTGACGGTTGAGATGGAGCTCCCGGGCCGTCTCGGCCTTGCGGCCGGCGTGGGCCAGATAGGTGCGGAGCGTGGGCAGCAACGGCGGCTTGGACCGGCGGTCGTGGTCGCGCAGCGGGCCGATCGCCCGGTCGACGAACGCCGCCAGGTCCGGATGGTCCCTGAGCCGCCACAGCAGCAGGTCGATGTCGAGACGCCGGGCGTCGTACCAGGGACGGTCGGCGAGGCCCTGCGCGGCGGTCGCCGTCTCCGCGGCGTGCCGCAGCCCGGCCGAAGCGGCGGCCCAGCCGCCCGCGACACCGACGACCACGACCGGCGGCTGCGCGCCCGCCCGCTGCATGCCGGCGCGCTCCACACCGGCCCGCAGCGCGGCCGCCACCCGGTCCGCGACGGCCGTGCGCTCGCCCTCCGAGCGCAGCCCGAGCAGCAGCGGCACCCGTCCCTCCACGGGGCGCACGCCGAGCAGGACCGGTACCCCCACCGACGCCAGTTCCTCGGCGACCGCGCGCGCCAGCACCGCCCAGCCACCGCCCGGGGAGAGGTCGACGGAGCCCTCCGGCAGGCGCATGACCACGGGCATCAGCGGGGCGTCGCCCGGTTTGAAGCCGAGGACCCGGGCCTGGGCGGGCGCGTCCTCCGCCGTGATGCGGCCCTCGGCCAGGTCGGTGAGGAAGTCGCCCCGGCCGCGCGCCGCCAGCTCCTCCTCCTGGCGGGCCTGCATCAGCACGACCGCGAGACTGCTCGCGGCCCGCTCGGCGGCGATCCGGTGGACGGGTGCGAGCGGGGACGCCACCGAGAGCAGCACCAGCCGGGCGCGCACCGAGCTTGTCCCCGGTCCGCCGCCGGGCACGTCGACGAGCATGGCGCCCGCCGGGGGCCCGTCCTCGCGGGCCGCACGGCCCCCGCGCAGCCCCTCCCACACCTGGAGCGGATCCGCGGCCTCCGTGCCCGCACCTGCGGCGTACAGCAGCTGTCCGTCGGCGGTCTCCAGGAACACCGGGTTGCCGCTGAACTCGGCGAGGATGCCCAGGACCTGCGGCACCCCGCCGCCCCCGAGCAGGGCCTCCGTGCATCGGCGGTGCACCTCGTCGGCGCGCTGCAGCAGCGCATAGTGGCCGTTGACGATCTCCGTGTGCACCTCTTCGGTGACCGTCACGAACGGCACCTCGCGGTGCAGCTGGACCAGTGGGAGCCCGGCCGCGCGCGCGGTCTCGACGATCGCCGCCGGCAGGCGTGCGAAGCGCGGACCCAACTCGACGACGAGGGCGGCGATGCCCCGCTCGGCGAGCTTGCGGACGAAGGCACGCTGCTCGGCGGGGCGGGTGCCGAGCCCCAGCCCCGTGGTCAGCAGCAGTTCCCCGCCCTTGAGCAGCGAGGCGATGTTCGGCACCTCGCCCGCGTGCACCCAGCGCACGGTCCGCTGCAGCCGCTCGGCCCCCGCGACGACCTCCGGAAGCCCGCTGCGCAGCCCCGGCAGCTCCAGTGCGCGCTGCACGGTGATCCCGCCCTGAGTGTCCATGCCCCGGACGCTACCTGCACGGACGTCCGGGGAACACTCCTGCCGTACACGTGCGGCGGGCCGCCGCACGTGCCCTGCCGCAACCGCGCGGCTAGCCGCCGTACGCGCCCGAAGCGGTCAGCCGCAGGGCCGTGTCGATGAGCGGAACGTGGCTGAACGCCTGGGGGAAGTTGCCGACCTGCCGCTTCAGCCGCGGGTCCCACTCCTCCGCGAGCAGGCCCAGGTCGTTGCGCAGGGCGAGCAGACGCTCGAAGAGGCTGCGGGCCTCGTCCACGCGGCCGATCATCGCCAGGTCGTCCGCCAGCCAGAACGAGCAGGCGAGGAAGGCACCCTCGTCGCCCTCGAGGCCGTCGACGCCCGCCTCGTCGCCGGAGGTCGGATAGCGCAGGATGAAGCCGTCGGGCGTCGACAGCTCGCGCTGGATCGCCTCGATCGTGCCGATGACGCGCTTGTCGTCCGGCGGCAGGAAGCCCATCTGCGGGATCAGCAGCAGGGACGCGTCGAGTTCCTTGGAGCCGTACGACTGCGTGAACGTGTTGCGTTCCTTGTCGTAGCCCTTCTCGCACACGTCGCGGTGGATGTCGTCGCGCAGTTCGCGCCACCGCTCCAGCGGTCCGTCGGCGTCGCCCGACTCGATCAGCTTGATCGTGCGGTCGACGGCCACCCACGCCATCACCTTCGAGTGCACGAAGTGCCGGCGCGGACCGCGCACCTCCCAGATGCCCTCGTCCGGCTGGTCCCAGTGGTCCTCCAGGTACTGGATGAGCTTCAGCTGGAGCAGGGCGGCGTAGTCGCTGCGGGCCAGGCCCGTCATGTGCGCGAGGTGCAGGGCCTCGGTGACCTCGCCGTACACGTCGAGCTGGAGCTGGTGCGCGGCGCCGTTGCCGACGCGCACCGGCACCGACCCCTCGTAGCCCGGCAGCCAGTCCAGCTCGCTCTCGCCGAGCTCCCGCTCGCCCGCGATGCCGTACATGATCTGGAGGTTCTCCGGGTCGCCCGCGACCGCCCGCAGCAGCCACTCGCGCCAGGCGCGGGCCTCCTCGCGGTAGCCGGTGCGCAGCAGCGACGACAGCGTGATCGCCGCGTCGCGCAGCCAGGTGAAGCGGTAGTCCCAGTTGCGGACGCCGCCGATCTCCTCGGGCAGCGAGGTGGTGGGCGCGGCGACGATGCCGCCGGTCGGGGCGTACGTGAGTGCCTTCAGCGTGATGAGGGAGCGCACGACGGCCTCGCGGTAGGGGCCGTGGTACGTGCACTGGTCGACCCACTCGCGCCAGAACTCCTCGGTCGCCTCCAGCGACTGCTCCGGCTCCGGCATCGGCGGTTGGTCGGCGTGCGAGGGCTGCCACGAGATGGTGAACGCGACCCGGTCGCCCGGCGCGACGGTGAAGTCCGCGTAGGTGGTCAGGTCCTTGCCGTAGGTCTCCACTTCGGTGTCCAGCCACACCGAGTCCGGGCCCGCGACGGCGACCGTGCGATTGGCGACCTTGTGCACCCACGGCGTGATCCGCCCGTAGCTGAACCGCATCCGCAGCGCCGACCGCATCGGCACCCGGCCGCTGACGCCCTCGACGATCCGGACCAGCTGGGGCGCGCCGTCACGCGGCGGCATGAAGTCCGTCACCCGGACCGTGCCGCGCGGGGTGTCCCACTCGGACTCGAGGATCAGCGAGTCACCGCGGTAGGAGCGACGGGACGCCGTCGGGGGTTCCGCTCCGCCGTTGTAGGCGGGTCCGAGCCGCCAGAAGCCGTGTTCCTCCGTGCCGAGCAGTCCCGCGAAGACGGCGTGCGAGTCGAAGCGGGGCAGGCACAGCCAGTCGACCGTCCCGTCCCGGCAGACCAGGGCGGCGGTCTGCATGTCTCCGATGAGTGCGTAGTCCTCGATGCGCCCGGCCACGTGCAATCTCCAGTCGAACGGCCACGTCGCCCCCGAGGGGCGCTCGCTGTGCGGTGGTCTTAATAAAGATAAAGACGTCGTGATGCGGTCTGGGGGTTCGGTGTACCGACGTCATTCTCGAAAGACGCCGACGAGCACTGGTTCCGAGAGGGGGAGACGGGGAGTGGTTGCCGTGCCGTCCCGCCCGTCGCCCACCGCCACCCTTATGAGGAAGCGCTGCGCGCTCTTTTTCCAGTTGCTCGGCAGCGAGTGTCCGAGCAGGATACGACGCCCTCCAGTGATCCGCGCAGCCCTCCGGGCAACGAGACTGGCCCGAACGGGTGAGCGTCGGGTGACCCCGTGGCGGCCCGTGCGCGGAGCGTGGCCGGAAGCGGCCTCGTGTCGTCACTGATACCCTGGTAGCCCGTGGACCGGTGGTTCCTGGCCGAACAAAGCGAGACCCCCGAGCCGCAGCTACGGCACCCCCGGATTCTCCGGAACGGGCGCCGGTACGCACCTCAGACCGCGACCACGGGAGCCCCCTCTTGGCCATGCCGCCCGCTGCTTTTCGAAACAGCACCGCCTCGACGACCAAGCACATCTTCGTCACCGGGGGGGTCGCCTCCTCCCTCGGCAAGGGCCTGACCGCCTCCAGCCTGGGCGCGCTGCTCAAGGCGCGGGGTCTGCGGGTCACGATGCAGAAGCTCGACCCGTACATCAACGTCGACCCGGGCACGATGAACCCCTTCCAGCACGGTGAGGTGTTCGTCACGAACGACGGCGCCGAGACCGACCTGGACATCGGCCACTACGAGCGCTTCCTCGACGTGAACCTCGACGGCTCCGCGAACGTCACCACCGGCCAGGTGTACTCGACGGTCATCGCCAAGGAGCGGCGCGGCGAGTACCTGGGCGACACCGTCCAGGTCATCCCGCACATCACCAACGAGATCAAGAACCGCATCCGCCGTATGGCCACGGACGACGTCGACGTCGTCATCACGGAGGTCGGCGGCACCGTCGGCGACATCGAGTCGCTGCCGTTCCTGGAGACGGTCCGCCAGGTCCGCCACGAGGTCGGCCGTGACAACGTCTTCGTGGTGCACATCTCGCTGCTGCCGTACATCGGCCCCTCCGGCGAGCTGAAGACCAAGCCCACCCAGCACTCCGTCGCCGCGCTGCGCAACATCGGTATCCAGCCGGATGCGATCGTGCTGCGCGCCGACCGTGAGGTCCCGACCGCCATCAAGCGCAAGATCTCGCTGATGTGCGACGTCGACGAGACCGCGGTGGTCGCCGCGATCGACGCCCCGTCGATCTACGACATCCCGAAGGTGCTGCACACCGAGGGCCTCGACGCGTACGTCGTGCGCAAGCTCGACCTGCCGTTCCGCGACGTCGACTGGTCGACCTGGGACGACCTGCTGGACCGCGTCCACAACCCCGACCACGAGATCAACCTGGCGCTCGTCGGCAAGTACATCGACCTGCCCGACGCCTATCTGTCGGTCACCGAGGCGCTGCGCGCCGGCGGCTTCGCCAACAAGGCCCGGGTCAAGATCAAGTGGGTCACGTCCGACGACTGCAAGACCCCGGCAGGCGCCGAGAAGCAGCTCGGCGACGTGGACGCGATCTGCATCCCCGGTGGCTTCGGCGACCGCGGTGTCGCCGGCAAGGTCGGCGCGATCCGTTACGCCCGCGAGAACAGGATCCCGCTGCTCGGCCTCTGCCTCGGTCTGCAGTGCATCGTGATCGAGGCCGCGCGCAACCTGGCGGACATCCCGGACGCCAACTCGACCGAGTTCGACGCCGCCACCGCCCACCCGGTCATCTCGACCATGGCGGAGCAGCTCGACATCGTCGCGGGCGAGGGCGACATGGGTGGAACGATGCGCCTGGGCATGTACCCGGCGAAGCTCGCCGAGGGCTCCATCGTGCGCGAGGTCTACGACGACAAGGAGTACATCGAGGAGCGGCACCGCCACCGCTACGAGGTGAACAACGCCTACCGCGCCGAGCTGGAGAAGAAGGCCGGCCTGCAGTTCTCCGGCACGTCCCCGGACGGCAAGCTCGTGGAGTTCGTGGAGTACCCGCGCGACGTGCACCCCTACCTGGTGGCGACGCAGGCGCACCCCGAGCTGCGCTCCCGTCCGACCCGCCCGCACCCGCTCTTCGCCGGCCTGGTCAAGGCAGCCGTCGAGCGCAAGACGGGCAAGTGATCAGGTAGTTGTACGGTGGCCGGGGCGCGCGTCTCATGAGGGGCGCGCCCCGGTCTTCATTGGTGCGTGTGGGAGGACAGGCGAGATGACGATCAAGGACACGCCGACGGAGTGGCCGATCAGGGCCACCGAGACGCCCTTCGTGGGCAACAAGACCTCCGTGCGCACCGACGACGTGGTCATGCCCGACGGGTCGGTCGTCCGCCGTGACTACCAGGTGCACCCGGGCTCGGTCGCCGTCCTCGCGCTCGACGAACAGGGCCGCGTCCTGGTGCTGCGTCAGTACCGGCACCCCGTGCGGCAGCGGCTCTGGGAGATCCCCGCCGGCCTCCTCGACATCCCCGGCGAGAACCCGCTGCACGCCGCGCAGCGCGAGCTCTACGAGGAGGCGCACGTCAAGGCCGAGGACTGGCGGGTCCTCACCGACGTCTACACCACGCCGGGCGGCTGCGACGAGGCCGTACGCATCTTCCTCGCCCGCGATCTGTCCGAGGCCGAGGGCGAGCGCTTCGAAGTCTCCGAGGAGGAGGCCGACATGGAGCTGGACCGGGTCCCCGTCGAGGACCTCGTCCGCGGTGTCCTCGCCGGAGAGCTGCACAACAACTGCCTCGTCGTGGGCGTCCTCTCGCTGGTCGCCGCCCGGCAGGGCGACGGCCTCGACGCGCTGCGGCCCGCCGAGGCGCCGTGGCCCGCACGTCCGTTCGCCGCCTGAGCCCCGGCCGGTGCCGCCGGCCCCGTGCGGCCCGCCCGTGCGCCGCACGGTCCTGTCGGCCGTACCCTGCCCGCCACCGGTGTGACCATCGCCTGATCCGATCGGGCGATGTGTCCGCCGCGCTCCGCCGGGATCGTCGCAGAGCGTGAACTAGGCTCGAAGCCCAGGCCCACCGGAGACCGGGCGGGCTCGTGCGCGCAGTGGGACGGGAGCGTGGCCCGTGACGGAGCAGGCGGTGGACACCGACGGCACGGCGGTGCCGGGGGAGGAGCGGCGTCCGGCCGTCGAGTCCGCCCCAGGCGGTCATCAGTTCCTCGGCCGATCACGGGAGTTGAAGGAACTCAAGTCGGACATCGAGCGGGCCGGGCTCGACACCCTCGCGGGCCGCAAGGCGCCCAGGGCCCGGGTGCTGCTGATCGCCGGCAAGCCCGGCTCGGGCCGCACCGCCCTCGCCGAGGAGCTGGTGCGCCAGGTCGCGGACCGTTACCGGGACGGGGTGCTCCGGGCACGCCTCACCGAACCCGACGGCACCCCCGTTCCCACCGAGCGCACCGCCCGCGCCCTGCTCGGCGCGCTCCGGCACCCGGCCCCGCCCGGCGCAGCCGAGGACGACCTCACCGAAGCGCTGCGCACCGTGCTCGCCGACCGCCGGGTCCTGCTGCTGCTCGACAACGTCTTCGACGCCGCCCAGGTCGACGCGCTGATCCCGGATGCCCCGCACTGCCTCGTCGTCGCCGTCGCCGAGGGTCCGCTGACCGGCATCCCCGACGTGCGCCCCTGCACCCTCGGCGGCCTGGACACCAAGTCCGCGCTGGAACTCCTCACCCGATTCACCGGCTCGGTCCGGGTCACCGTCGACCCGCGCGCCGCCGAGGACCTGGTCGAGCAGTGCGCCGCCCAGCCCGCCGCGCTCGTGCTCGCCGGCAGCTGGCTCGCCGTACGCCCCAAGGCCTCCATCGCCGACCTGGGCAAATGGCTGCGCGCCCGGTCCGAGGACGGCTCCGCGCTCGTCCGCGCCTTCCGCCACTGCTACGACGCGCTGCCCGCCGCCACGGCCCGCAGCCTGCGGCTGCTCAGCCTCGCCCCGGCCGGCCTCGCCGACCCGCACACGGCGTCCGCGCTGGCCGGCTGCTCGGTCTCCGCGGCACGGGCGACCCTGGACGACTTCGTGGCCCTCGGCCTGGTGCGGGCCGTTCCGTCCCCGCTGTCGGAGTACGCGGTGCCGGACTGCCTGATGCCGTTCCTGCGGAGCCTGAGCGAGACCGAGGACCGGCCCGGCGAGATCCAGCTGGCCAGGGCCCGGATGCTGGAGCGGACCGTGCGTCTGCTGCACTCCTGCCGTGCGATCACCGAACCGGAGGGCTCGCCCGGCCGCCGCAAGCTCGCGGGGCTGCCCCGCGCACTGCGCTTCACCGACCGGGCCGAGGCCGCCCGCTGGCTGGAGCTGCGGCAGCCCGCGCTGCTCGCCGCGGCCCGCGCCGCCGTCGCGGACGGAGAGCTGGACACCCTGGCCCGGCGCCTGATGGCGGCCCTGGTCAGGGCCCTGGTCGCGCACCGCGGAACCGAGGAGGCGGCGCCCGAGCTGTACGGCATCCACCGGCTGGTCCTCGATGTCGCCGTGCGCCGGAACCTGCACCGTGAGCAGGCGGCCGCGCTGCTGAACCTCGCCGATCTGGACGCGCGCACCGGACGGACCAGGGAGGCGCTCGGCCGCTACCGGGCCGCGCTCGACGCAGGACGGGCGGCGAACGACCCGTACGCGACCGGCCGCGCCATGGAATCCGTAGGCGGCACGTACCAGGAACTGGGCGACTGGCAGCGGGCCGCCGACTGGTACGGGCGCGCCCTGACCCAGCGGCTCGCCCGCGAGGAGCGCGCCGACGCCGCCCGGCTGTACGGCCGCATCGCAGGGGTGCTCACCTACGCCGGGCGCTACGGCGAGGCGCTGCGCAACTGGCGCGCGGCGGCCACCGGTCACCGCAAGGCGGGGGATGTGCCCGCGCTGGCAAGGGCGTTGAGCGAGACGGCCCGGGTGCAGGAGTACGCCGGGCGCCCCGAAGAGGCGCTGCGCACCTGCCAGGAGGCCGTGGAGTGGGCGCGCCGCGCGAAGGACGCACGGCTCCAGGCGGCGCTCCAGCTCAGGCTGGCCGACACCCTGGACCGGCTCGGCGACTCCACCGCGGCGCGGCTGCACCGGGGAGCGGCCGAGCGCATGCTGGGAGAGGAGCTCGTGGAGAGCGGCACCGACGGGGCGGAGCAGGGATCGAAGGCTGGAGCACCGCCTTCCGCCTGCGAAATCCGTAGTGCATCAGCGGAAGATTGAAGTAAAGAAAGGCTAGACAGCTCGAAATCCTTCATTAGACTGGCTCCGCCGCGTTCGTTCGTGGTGTCCTCCGGTGCACCCCCGTGCCTCCGGTGCGATACGCATTGCCCCGAAACATCCCCTGAGCCAAGGACCGTGATCGACGATGAAGGTCGGCATCCCCCGCGAGGTCAAGAACAACGAGTTCCGGGTGGCCATCACCCCCGCCGGCGTGCTCGAGCTGGTGCGTAACGGCCACCAGGTCTTCGTCGAGCAGAACGCCGGTGTCGGCTCCTCGATCACGGACGACGAGTACGTCGCCGCCGGCGCCCGGATCCTTCCCACCGCCGACGAGGTCTGGGCCACCGCCGACCTGCTGCTGAAGGTGAAGGAGCCGATCGCGGAGGAGTACCACCGCCTCCGCAAGGACCAGATCCTCTTCACCTACCTGCACCTGGCCGCGTCCAAGGAGTGCACGGACGCCCTGCTGGAGTCCGGCACCACCGCGATCGCCTACGAGACGGTCGAGCTGCCGAACCGCGCCCTGCCGCTGCTCGCCCCGATGTCCGAGGTCGCGGGCCGCCTCGCCCCGCAGGTCGGCGCCTACCACCTGATGGCCCCGAACGGCGGCCGCGGCGTGCTGCCGGGCGGCGTCCCGGGCGTCACCCCGGCCAAGGCCGTCGTCATCGGCGGTGGCGTCTCCGGCTGGAACGCCACCCAGATCGCCGTCGGCATGGGCTTCGACGTCACGCTGCTGGACCGTGACATCAACAAGCTGCGCGAGGCCGACAAGATCTTCGGCACCAAGGTCAAGGCCGTCATGTCCAACTCCTTCGAGCTGGAGAAGGCCGTCCTCGACGCCGACCTGGTCATCGGCGCGGTGCTCATCCCGGGTGCCAAGGCCCCGAAGCTGGTCACCAACGAGCTGGTCTCCCGGATGAAGCCGGGAAGTGTTCTTGTCGACATCGCGATCGACCAGGGCGGCTGCTTCGAGGACTCGCGTGCGACCACGCACGCCGAGCCGACCTTCCGGGTCCACAACTCGGTCTTCTACTGCGTCGCCAACATGCCGGGCGCCGTGCCGAACACCTCCACCAACGCCCTCACCAACGCCACGCTGCCCTACATCGTGTCGGTGGCCAACAACGGCTGGGTCGAGGCGCTGCGCCGCGACGCAGGGCTCGCCAAGGGTCTCAACACCCATGACGGCAAGGTCGTTTACAAGGAGGTCGCCGAGGAGTTCGGTTACCCCCACGTCGAGCTGGAGACGCTGCTCGGCTGAGAGCGAAACGGGCCCGGATCCCTTCCGGGCGCGTCGATGGAGTTCGGACACTTTCGTCAAAGAAAGTCGTCAATCTCACGCCTGCGGCCGGACCTCGCACCGAGGTCCGGCCGCAGGCGCTTGCCCACGAACACGTTCAACTCGCCTCAAACGTAACCCTTTAACCGATTCGCACACGTGCGAAACCTGGCGAAGGACTGCTGTACGCCCTTGACAGAGACGTGTTCCGTTGCCGACACATCGCGCCGGGTCCGGTGGATTGTGTTGCTGCGGACCGGTGACACGCCATAGAGTCGCCAACCGTCGGCATGGTGCCACGCTGACCTATCTAGAAGTTTCCTGGTCACCAAGGAGGTAAGACGACTTGTGAATGAGTCGACATTTACTCCCGGGGGTGGTCAACCAGGAATGCCTGCGCGGGGCCAGAGCCCCACGGGGCTCGAGGCTGTCGGCTCCGTCGCTGTCCGCACCTTCGCAGCCCACCAGAGTCCCGAGCTGACTCAGACAGCACACCCGAGCATGGATGGCCATCACGTGAACGCCATGGCCGGCGACGGAAGTGGCGGCAAGCGCGGCCACTTCGCCGACTACGACGAACTGCCCGAGGGGCACTTCTACGACCCCGACGCCGAGTACGAGCCCGACCCCGAGTACGCGGCCACGCTCGCGCCCGACGCGGCGCGCCAGCGCCGCGAGCGCATCGGCCCGACCGGACGCCCGCTGCCGTACTTCCCGATCCCGGGGCCGCTGACCGATCACGGCCCCGCGAAGATCATCGCGATGTGCAACCAGAAGGGCGGCGTCGGCAAGACGACGTCGACCATCAACCTGGGCGCCGCGCTCGCCGAGTACGGCCGCCGGGTCCTGCTCGTCGACTTCGACCCGCAGGGCGCGCTCTCGGTGGGCCTCGGCGTCAACCCCATGGAACTGGACCTCACGGTCTACAACCTGCTCATGGAGCGGGGCATGTCCGCGGACGAGGTGCTGCTCAAGACGGCAGTGCCCAACATGGACTTGCTGCCCAGCAACATCGACCTGTCCGCCGCCGAAGTGCAGTTGGTGAGCGAGGTCGCCCGCGAGTCCACGCTGCAGCGTGCGTTGAAGCCGCTGATGGCCGACTACGACTACATCGTGATCGACTGTCAGCCCTCGCTCGGCCTGCTCACCGTGAACGCCCTGACGGCGGCCCACAAGGTGATCGTGCCGCTCGAGTGCGAGTTCTTCGCGCTGCGCGGTGTCGCGCTGCTCACCGAGACCATCGAGAAGGTCCAGGAGCGGCTCAACCCCGATCTGGAGCTCGACGGCATCCTCGCCACGATGTACGACTCGCGCACGGTGCACAGCCGTGAGGTCCTGGCCCGGGTGGTCGAGGCCTTCGACGACCACGTGTACCACACGGTGATCGGCCGGACCGTGCGCTTCCCCGAGACCACCGTCGCGGGTGAGCCCATCACGACGTACGCCTCGAACTCGGTCGGTGCCGCCGCCTATCGCCAGCTCGCCAGGGAGGTGCTCGCCCGGTGTCACGCCGAGTGAGTCTGCCGGGGGCCGACGAACTGTTCCGTACCACCGGGGGCATGGCACTTCAGGCGTCCACTCCCAGGCGTCAGGCCAACGGCGAGGCCAGGGTGCCGGGACCGGCGGGTGAGAGCGACTCCGCCGCCGCGGAGGAGAGCCAGCTCCCCGCCGCCCAGGGCGCTCCCGCCCCGGGAGACGGTGGCGAGGGTGCCGAGCACTCCGCCGCCGACGTCGTCGAGCAGGATGTCGTGGAATCCCGCAGCCGGGCCGCGGACGAACGTTCCGCCGAGGGCGGGAAGCCCGCGGGGCGCCCGCGCCGGGCGCAGGAAGGTTCGGCCACGGGGGCCGCGCCGTCCGGGTCGGCCCGGCGCAAGCGGGCCGCGGGCCGGCGGCCCAGCGGCCGGGAGCGGCACGACGAGAAGATCACGGTCTATGTGTCGGCCGAGGAGCTGATGGACCTGGAGCACGCACGTCTGGTGCTCCGTGGGGAGCACGGACTGGCGGTGGACCGGGGGCGGATCGTCCGCGAGGCCGTCGCGGTCGTCCTTGCGGACCTCGAGTCGCGGGGGGACGCGAGCATTCTCGTACGGCGACTTCGTGGGCGGTAGCGGCCGCCGGGCCCTCGGCCTGGGGCCGGGCACACGGCCGCCCGCGGCCGAGGAGGATCCGTCCTTCGCGGACCGTACGGTCCCGAGCCCGCCCGTTCCCGCACCGGCGCCCGAAACGCCCGCGGAGACCCCCGGCGGTGCGCCCGCCGAGCACGTCGGCACCGCACCCGGCACGGCCGGGTCCCCCGGCCCGGACGCGGACCTCGCGGAGCAGCCCGGCGCCCCGGACGGCGGCGCGGCCGAGGAGCCCGGTGACGGGGTCTTCAAGGTCCGGCTCGCCAATTTCGAGGGACCCTTCGACCTGCTGCTGCAGCTGATCTCCAAGCACAAGCTGGATGTCACCGAGGTCGCGCTCTCCAAGGTCACCGACGAGTTCATGGCCCACATCAGGGCGATGGGGCCCGACTGGGACCTGGACCAGACGACCGAATTCCTGGTGGTCGCGGCGACGTTGCTGGACCTGAAGGCGGCGCGGCTGCTGCCGGCCGCCGAGGTCGAGGACGAGGCGGACCTCGCGCTCCTGGAGGCACGGGACCTGCTGTTCGCGCGGCTGCTGCAGTACCGGGCGTACAAGCAGATCGCGGAGATCTTCAGCGGACGGCTGGACGACGAGGCACGGCGGTATCCGCGTACGGTCGGTCTCGAACCCCACCACGCCGAGCTGCTGCCCGAGGTCGTCATCAGCATCGGCGCCGAGGGCTTCGCCAGGCTCGCAGTGAAGGCGATGCAGCCCAGGCCCAAGCCGCAGGTGTACGTCGACCACATCCACGCCCCGCTGGTGAGCGTGCGCGAGCAGGCCGAGGTCGTCGTGGCGCGGCTGCGGGCGTGCGGGGAGGCGTCCTTCAAGGAGCTGATCGAGGACGCGGGGGACACCCTCACCGTGGTCGCGCGCTTCCTCGCGCTGCTGGAGCTGTACCGCGAGAAGGCCGTCGCGCTGGAGCAGGAGGACGCGCTCGGCGCGCTGATGGTCAGATGGACCGGTGGCGACGGTGACGACCGGCCGGCCGTCACGGACGAGTTCGACCGGCCCCCCGAGGACCCGGACGCACAGAAGGAGCAGCGGGCGTGAGCGAGGACATGATCGGCGAGCCGGTGAGCGCCGTCGCGGCTCTCGACCTCAAACCCGCGCTGGAAGCGGTCCTCATGGTCGTCGACGAGCCTGCCACCGAGGAACACCTCGCCAAGGTGCTGGAGCGGCCCCGCAGGGCGGTCGCGGACGCGCTGCGGGAGCTGGCGGACGAGTACACCGTCCAGCGGCGCGGTTTCGAGCTGCGGCTGGTGGCCGGCGGATGGCGCTTCTACACACGGCCCGAGTACGCGGCCGCGGTCGAGGGCTTCGTGCTCGACGGGCAGCAGGCCCGGCTCACCCAGGCCGCCCTGGAGACCCTGGCCGTCGTCGCCTACCGCCAGCCGGTCAGCCGTTCGCGGGTCTCCGCGGTGCGCGGAGTGAACTGCGACGGTGTGATGCGCACCCTCCTCCAGCGGGGTCTGGTCGAGGAGGCGGGCGCGGAACCCGAAACAGGTGCGATCCTGTACAGGACGACGAACTACTTCCTGGAGCGGATGGGCCTGCGCGGCCTGGACGAGCTCCCGGAGCTCGCGCCCTTCCTCCCGGAGGCGGAGGCGATCGAGGCCGAGACCCAGGAAGGCGTTCCGTCGTTCGACCCGGACGCTCCCGATGACGGTCCGGGCGCCCCGGTGACCCGGGGCACCGACGACGCAGACGACCAGACGGAACTTTGATGCGAAGCAGCGGCAGCGGACGGAACAGCGGGCGCGGTAACTACCGCGGTGCCGGCAACGACAGGGACGACAAGCAGGGCCAGGGCCGTCCCCGCAAGCCCCGCCCGGAGGAGCGCCGCTACGACGTGGGCCCCGGCGCCACCAAGGACGGTCCGAAGTCCGGGCGCGGCGGCGCCGCGCGCGGCGGTGCCAAGGGCGGCCCGAAGCAGGGCCAGCAGCGCGGCGGCCGTACGGCGCCTGCGCGCTCCCGCGAGTACGAGGCGCGGGCCGAGGAGCGCAACCGGGAGCGGTACGCGGGCAAGAAGGACATCAAGCTGCCCAAGACCTTCCCGGGCGCCGAGCAGGAGGGCGAGCGGCTGCAGAAGGTGCTCGCGCGCGCAGGCTACGGCTCGCGCCGCGCCTGCGAGGAGCTGATCGAGCAGTCCCGTGTGGAGGTCAACGGCTCGATCGTCGTCGAGCAGGGCCTGCGGGTCGACCCGGAGAAGGACGAGATCAAGGTCGACGGGCTGACGGTCGCGACGCAGTCGTACCAGTTCTTCGCGCTGAACAAGCCCGCCGGTGTGGTGTCGACCATGGAGGACCCGGAGGGCCGGCAGTGCCTCGGCGACTACGTCACCAACCGCGAGACGCGGCTCTTCCACGTCGGGCGGCTCGACACCGAGACCGAGGGCGTCATCCTGCTCACCAACCACGGTGAGCTGGCCCACCGGCTCACGCACCCCAAGTACGGCGTGCAGAAGACCTACCTCGCGGCCATCGTCGGACCCATCCCGCGTGACCTGGGCAAGCAGCTGAAGGACGGCATCCAGCTGGATGACGGGTACGCGCGCGCGGACCACTTCCGGGTCGTCGAGCAGACCGGCAAGAACTACCTGGTCGAGGTCACCCTGCACGAGGGACGCAAGCACATCGTGCGGCGCATGCTGGCCGAGGCCGGTTTCCCCGTGGAGAAGCTGGTGCGGACCTCCTTCGGCCCGATCACCCTCGGCGACCAGAAGTCCGGGTGGCTGCGGAGGCTGTCGAACACCGAGGTCGGCATGCTGATGCGCGAGGTGGACCTGTAGGTCCCCCGCGAACGCCGACGGCCGGTCCTGGATCTCCAGGGCCGGCCGTTTCCGTTTTCCGTGGGCGGATGGTCCGGCGGATTCCGCGATGGGCGTCCGGTGCGGATTCCGCGGAAGGACGGTCCTGCGGACGGATGCGAGCGGATTCGGGGTTGTGGACCGGGCCGGATCCTCTTTATAGTCGTACTGACCATTAAGGGGGCGGCGTGAGCATCACGGAATGGCTCGGATTCGGCAGCGGCGCGGTGTGCGTGTGGCTCGTTG
Organism: Streptomyces sp. NPDC002004; assembly: GCF_053593975.1. Lineage (NCBI taxonomy): Bacteria > Bacillati > Actinomycetota > Actinomycetes > Kitasatosporales > Streptomycetaceae > Streptomyces > Streptomyces sp. NPDC002004. The sequence continues at coordinate 15,146 of NZ_JBSFDP010000044.1, read as the reverse complement.
CATGCCAGCACATCGCGAACTGGCCGATCGGCATCGCGAACAACGTGTTCTTCATCGTGCTGTTCGTGCAGTCCGGCCTCTACGCGGACGCCGGCCTTCAACTGGTCTTCATCGCCCTCGCCGCGTACGGCTGGTGGACCTGGGCCCACGGGGGTGGTCCCGGTTCCGACGCCCTGCCGGTGCGGCGCACGACCCGCACCGAATGGGCATGGCTGCTCGCGGCGGGGGCGGTGGGCACCCTCGCGCTCACCGTCCTCCTGGACCGGGCCACCGACTCCACCGTGCCCTTCTGCGACGCCCTGACCACCGCGCTGTCCCTGATGGCGACGTACGGTCAGTGCAAGAAGCTCGTGGAGTCCTGGTGGCTGTGGATCGCCGCGGACCTCGTCTACATCCCGCTGTACGCGTACAAGGACCTGTACCTGACGGCCCTGCTCTACGCCGGTTTCCTCGCTCTGTGCCTGGTGGGACTGCGCGGCTGGCGCCGTGAGCTCACGGCGCCCCGGCTCGCGGAGGTGGCGGCGTGAAGCGCCACCGGCACGGACTCGTCCTCGGCAAGTTCTATCCGCCGCACGCCGGACACCACCTTCTCGTGCGCAGCGCGCTGGAACGGTGCGAGCACCTCACCGTCCTCGTGTGCGCCGCGTCCGTCGAGTCCGTCCCGCTCGGCGAACGCGTTCGCTGGATGGCCGAGATGCACCCCACGGCCCGGGTCCGGGGCGTCGTCGACGACATCCCGATGGACCTGAACGACCCGGCCGTATGGGACGCCCACATGGCGATCTTCCGCAGGGGAGTCGGCTACTGGCCCACCCCCGTCGACGCCGTCTTCACCTCCGAGAGCTACGGCGACGAGCTCGCCCGGCGCTTCGGCGCGCACCATGTGTGCGTCGATCCCGACCGCAGCCGCTTCCCGGTGTCCGGGACCGCCGTCCGCAAGGACCCGGTCGGCCAGTGGGCCCACCTCGCCGAGCCCGTACGCGCCTGGCTCACCAAGCGCGTCGTCGTCCTCGGCGCCGAGTCCACCGGCACCACCACCATGGCCCGCGCCCTCGCCGAGCACTACCGGCGGCGCGGCGGCGTCTGGGCCGACACCCGGTGGGTCCCCGAGTACGGGCGGGACCACAGCGAGCAGAAGCTCGCCGCCCTGCGGGCCGAGCACCCCGGTGCCCAGTGGGAGGACGTCGCGTTCGCCTCCGAGGACTTCCCCGTGATCGCCGAGCGGCAGAACCGCCGTGAGGACCGCTGCGCCCGGCGCGGCTCGCCGGTCCTGTTCTGCGACACCGACTCCTTCGCCACCACCGTCTGGCACGAGCGGTACATGGGCGGACGCAACCCCCTCGTCGAGGACATCGCCGACCGGGTCGCGCACCACCTGTGGCTGCTCACCGACCACGAGGGCGTCCCCTTCGAGGACGACGGGCTCCGCGACAGTCCGGAGCTGCGGCCCTGGATGACCGAGCGCTTCCGTGCGGAACTCACCCGCACCGGACGGACGTTCCTCACGCTGAGCGGGACGCACGAGGAGCGGCTCGCCACCGCGGTCACCGCCGTCGATGCGCTGATCGCCGAGGGCTGGCACCTCGCCGACCCGCTTCCCGAACGGAGGTGACCGCGTGCAGGGCTACGACAAGTACGCCTTCGAACCTTTCGCCGTCACCGTCGACCTCGCGGTCTTCACGGTCCGGCGCGACGCGCTCCAGGTCCTGCTCGTCGAGCGGGGCCAGGACCCGTACGCGGGCCACTGGGCGCTGCCCGGCGGCTTCGTGCTCCCCGACGAGTCCGCAGGGACGGCCGCCCGGCGCGAGCTCGCCGAGGAGACCGGTCTCGTCGACGTGACCGGGCTCCACCTGGAGCAGCTGCGCACCTACAGCGAACCCGACCGCGATCCGCGGATGCGGGTCGTCTCCGTCGCGTTCGCCGCACTCGTGCCCGACCCTCCGGAGCCGCGCGGCGGCGGCGACGCGGCGCGCGCGAGCTGGCTGCCCGTCGACGGGCTCGGGCCGCTCGCCTTCGACCACGACCGGATCCTCTCGGACGCCCGCGACCGGATCGGCGCCAAGCTCGAGTACACCTGTCTCGCGACCGCCTTCTGCCCGCCCGAGTTCACGCTCGGCGAGCTCCAGCAGGTCTACGAGACGGTGTGGGGCACCACGCTCGACCGCCCCAACTTCCGGCGCAAGGTCCTCGCCACGCCCGGCTTCGTCGAACCGGTGCCCGGCGCCGCCCGGCTCACCGGCGGACGCGGCAAGCCCGCCGCCCTCTACCGCGCCGGCACCGCCACCACCCTGCATCCCGCGCTGCTGCGACCGGAAGGACGAACCACGGCATGAACCGCACGACGGGCACGAACGACACGACGGGCACAGACGGCACGACGGGCACGGACGGCACGACGGGCACGAACAGCACCTTGGGCACGGATGGCGCGCCCCGCACGGCCGGCGCGAAGCGCGCCGCCACCGGGTCGCTCATCGGCCTCGCCCTCGGGGACGCGCTCGGCTTCCCGACCGAGTTCAGCACCGTCCCGTCGATCCTCGCCAAGTGCGGGCCCTGGCGCGAGATGGACCTGCCGCGGCCCGCGATCGTCACGGACGACACCCAGATGACCCTGGCGCTCGGGCGGGGGCTGCGGACCGCGATGGAACGGGGCCCGCTCGCCCCCAGGAGGCTGCAGCGCCCCGTACGCGAGGAGTTCGTCGACTGGTACCTGTCCCCGGAGAACAACCGCGCACCGGGCAACACCTGCCTCACCGCCTGTGAGCTGCTGACGCACGACCAGCGCGCCTGGCAGGACGCCAGCCGGATCCACTCCAAGGGCTGCGGCGCCAACATGCGGGTCGCGCCGATCGGGCTCGTCCCCGGACTGAGCGACGCGCAGCGCGCGGGAGCCGCCCAGCTCCAGGCCGCGCTCACCCACGGGCACCCCACGGCGCTCGCCGCATCCGACCTCACCTCGCACGCGATACGGCTCCTCGCCGACGGCGCCGAACCGACGGGCCTCGTCGGACGCCTGCGCTCCTACGCGTACGACAACCGCACCCGCTACCACGAGACCTGGCTGGGCGACCTGTGGACCCGCGCCCAGGACGCCACGCCCGAGGACTTCATGGCCCGCGGCTGGGACGACTGCCTCGCCGTCCTGGAGCGCCTGCGGGAAGCCCTGCGCGCCCCGTCGCCCGAAACCGACCCGTGCCTCGCCACCGGCGAGGGCTGGATCGCCGAAGAGGCCCTCGCCACCGGCCTGTTGTGCTTCCTGCTCTTCCTCGACGCCCCCGTCACCGCCCTGCGCCGTGCCGCCTGCACGGCCGGCGACTCCGACTCCATCGCCTGCCTGGCGGGCGCCTTCGCCGGGGCCCACCTGGGCGCGGACGCCTGGCCCGCCGAGTGGAGCGAGCGCATCGAGTACCGGGACGAACTGCTGGCGCTGGGGGCGCTCTGGGACGCCTGAACGGATGTGGGGCAGCCCGGATCCGACCTGACCTCGGTGACGGCCCGGCGGCCGGGCCCGCCGCTGTTCGCGGCCGTCTCCGGTGCGCACGGACGCGTTCCTGCGGGAGGACGGCGAGCGGCTGCACGCCGTGCTCGACGACGCCCGGGCCGCGTCAGCGCCGCCGGACGCCCCCACCGGTCACGACGCTCCGCACGTCCTGGTCGTAGGGGTCGGACTCGAGGGCCCTCAGTGCTGACGCGCGGCGCGCGCGCAGCAGGAAGTCCTCGACCCGCGCACGGTCCGGATCCGCCGGCAGCGGTGTGCGGGCCGCCGCGTCCTCGGCCTCCGCGGCCAGACGGGTCAGGCGTGCCTCGACCTCCGGCCAGGGGACCTCGCCGCGCTTGACCGCGAGCAGGGGCTCGCGCCGGTCGCCCACGTCGATGGTCAGCTTCCCGGTGCGGAGCAGGTCGCGGCAGCTGACGAGCAGACGCAGCAGATGCATGGCGTGCTTCCAGCGGGGTGCTCCGTGCTGCCGGACGTCCGCCTCCAGCTTCCTGCGCTGGCTCAGCGCATAGCGTACGAACGTCTCGTGGGCCCGGCGGGAGAGGAACGCGTCGCGGAGCGCGAGGAGCTCGCGGCCCGTGTCGTCGATGTGCTCGACGACGGGGGAGTGCAGGCACTCCAGCACGTTCGGGTTGGCGCGCAGGGCCAGCTCGCAGAAGCGTTCGAGCTCCCAGGAGAACTGCTCGACCGCCGGGCCGTCCACATGGGTCGGCGGCTTTTCGAAGCCCCAGAAGAGGGGCGTCGGGGCCAGGAACACCCCGCGCCGGTCCGTGTCGCTGCCCTCCGTGGCCAGGCCGAAGGCGCGCGAGCCCATGACGCAGGCGTAGACCGTGTGGTGGCGGACGAGATCGTGGGGAGTCGGCATGACGGGAGCGTAGGGGGCGCACCGGGTGCGCCGGGAACGAATTTCCGGCTGCCGGAGGCGTGGCCGGGGACTGTCGTCGTCACGCCGAGTGGCGGGACGATGCGGTCCGGGTGACATTGGCAGGGGGTCGAGGCCCGGACGGTCCGTCCGATGAGCCCGGCCCCGTTCTCGTAACCCCTCGCATCTCCCGAAAGGGCGTGACCATGGCGGGCAGCAACGATCTCGGCAGTCTCCTCGGAAGTCTCCTCGGCGGTGGCCAGGGCGGCCAGAGCGGCTCCGGCGGCGGCAACATCCTGGGGGCGCTCCTGCAGTCCCTCACCGGCGGCAACGGCCAGGGCGGCGGCAGCCCCCAGAGCGCCGGCAACGGCCAGAGCGGCAACCCGCTCGGCGGTCTGCTCGACATGCTCAAGAAGTCCGGCCTCGCCGACCAGGCCCAGTCCTGGATCGGCACCGGCGACAACAAGCCGGTCACCGGCAACCAGGTGCAGCAGGCCCTCCCCGACGCGACCCTCCAGCAGGTCGCCCAGCAGACCGGCGTGACCCCGGAGCAGGCCGCCAGCCAGCTGGCCGACGTGCTGCCGCAGGCCGTCGACAAGCTGACCCCCGGCGGCAGGATGCCGTCCGGCTCGCTCGAGGACATCATCCGGCAGCAGCGGATCTGACCGGACGCGGTGTGCGCGGCCCCGCCGTCTCGGCAGGCGGGCGCCGCGCACTCGCATGTCCCCGGGCTGACTAGGCTTGCAGGGCAGCGGAACGGCTGCGCGGCACGTCGGCGCGCAGCACGGCCGGTACGCGGCGGGTCGGTACGCAGACGAGCAAGGAGCAGCACTGTGGCGGTACGAGCGGTCCGGGGCGCCGTGCAACTCGAACGGGACGACGCCGGGCACATGGAGGAGCAGGTCGGCGAGCTGCTCACCGCCGTCCTCGACCGGAACGGGCTGACGACGGACGACCTGATCAGCATCTGGTTCACGGCCACGCCCGATCTGCACAGCGACTTCCCGGCCGCCGCGGCCCGCAGGATCGGCATCGTCGACGTACCCCTGATCTGTGCCCAGGAGCTCGACATCGCCGGCGCCATGCCGCGCGTCGTCCGCATCCTCGCGCACGTCGAGTCCGCCAAGCCCCGCGCCGAGATCGCGCACGTCTACCTGGGCGCCGCGGCCGCACTCCGCAAGGACATCGCCCAGTGAGGACCGCACTCGTCGTGGGCACCGGCCTCATCGGCACCTCCGTGGCCCTCGCGCTGTCCGGCCGCGGTGTCGCCGTGCACCTCGCCGACCACGACACGGAGCAGGCCCGCACCGCCGCCGCCCTCGGTGCCGGCACCGACGAGATCCCCGAGGGCCCCGTCGACCTCGCGGTCGTCGCCGTGCCGCCCGCGCACGTCGCCGGGACCCTCGCCGACCTGATGCGCAGGGGTGCGGCCCGCGGCTACCTCGACGTGGCCAGCGTCAAGGGCGGACCGCGCCGCGACCTGGAGAAGCTGGGCCTCGACCTCTCCGCCTACATCGGTACGCACCCCATGTCGGGCCGCGAGAAGTCCGGGCCGCTCGCCGCGACCGCGGACCTCTTCGAGGGGCGCCCGTGGGTCCTCACCCCCACCCGGGACACGGACACCGAGGTCCTGAACCTGGCCCTGGAACTCGTGTCGCACTGCCGTGCCGTCCCCGTCGTGATGGACGCCGACGCACATGACCGTGCCGTGGCGCTCGTCTCGCACATGCCCCACTTGGTCTCCAGCATGGTCGCGGCGCGTCTGGAGCACGCCGAGGAGTCGGCGGTGCGGCTGTGCGGACAGGGCATCCGCGATGTGACGCGTATCGCGGCGTCCGACCCGCGGATGTGGATCGACATCCTCTCCGCCAACCCGGGTCCCGTCGCCGACCTCCTGTCGTCCGTGGCCTCCGACCTGGACGAGACGGTGCGGGCGCTGCGCGACCTCCAGTCGTCCGACGAGGCCGAGCGGCGTGCGGGTGCCACCGGTATCGAGGACGTGCTGCGGCGCGGCAATGCGGGGCAGGTGCGGGTGCCCGGCAAGCACGGCGCCGCCCCCGCGGCGTACGAGAGCATCGTCGTCCTCATCGACGACCAGCCGGGGCAGCTGGCTCGGATCTTCGCCGACGCCGGCGCGGCCCGCGTCAACATCGAGGACGTGCGGATCGAGCATGCGACGGGCCAGCAGGCCGGGCTCGTCGAGCTCATGGTCGTGCCGTCGGCCGCGCCGGTGCTCACCGCGGCGCTGCGGGAGCGGGGCTGGGCGATCAGGCAGTAGCCCCACCGGCACGTTTCCGGACCGGGGGATCCGTCCCCCCGGGTCCGGCCCGGGCGTGGGAGCGGGGTCCCGGAGCCAGTAACCTTGTGCGGGGCCCCTCTGTGTCCCGTACGAAGACCACCCCGCGTATCAGGAAGGTGTCCGACACCGTGGAAACCGCCGCCAGGACCGCCCCGGCAGTTATTGTCGCCATCGACGGCCCCTCCGGCACGGGCAAGTCGAGCACCTCGAAGGCCGTCGCCGGACAGCTCGGCCTGAGCTACCTGGACACCGGCGCCCAGTACCGGGCGATCACGTGGTGGATGGTGAGCAACGGGATCGACCTCGCGAACCCGACGGAGATCGCCGCCGCCGCGGACAAGCCGGAGATCGTCTCCGGCACCGACCCGGCCGCCCCGACGATCACCGTCGACGGCGTCGACGTCGCGGGCCCGATCCGCACCCAGGACGTCACGTCCAAGGTCAGCGCGGTCAGCGCGGTGCCCGAGGTGCGGGCCCGGATCACCGAGCTTCAGCGCACCATCGCCGCGACCGCCGTCAAGGGCATCGTCGTGGAGGGCCGTGACATCGGCACGACCGTGCTGCCCGACGCCGACCTGAAGATCTTCCTGACCGCGTCGCCCGAGGCCCGTGCCGCGCGCCGCAGCGGCGAGCTGAAGGGCGCGGACGTCCAGGCGACGCGGGAGGCGCTGATCAAGCGCGACGCCGCCGACTCGAGCCGGAAGACCTCGCCGCTGGCCAAGGCCCACGACGCCGTCGAGGTCGACACCAGCGACCTCACGCTCCAGCAGGTCATCGAATGCGTCGTCACCCTCATCGAGGGGAAGCGGGCCGAGCGGTGACCGAGGCTCCGCCATCCCTCAAGGGCGCGGAGGTCGGCCGCCGGATCGGCGTCGGTCTCATGTACGGGCTCTGGAGACCCCGGGTGCTCGGCGCCTGGAAGGTTCCGGCGAGCGGCCCGGTCATCCTGGCCGTCAACCATGCGCACAACATCGACGGCCCGATGGTCATGGGCGTCGCCCCGCGGCCCACGCACTTCCTGATCAAGAAGGAGGCGTTCGTGGGCCCGCTGAACCCGTTCCTGACGGGGATCGGGCAGCTGAAGGTGGACCGTGACAGCGCCGACCGCACCGCCATCACGCGGGCCCTCCAGGTCCTGCAGAACGGCGGGGTTCTCGGCATCTTCCCGGAGGGCACCCGGGGCGAGGGCGACTTCGCGTCGCTGCGCGCCGGGCTGGCGTACTTCGCGGTCCGCGGCGGGGCGCCGATCGTCCCCGTGGCGGTGCTGGGAAGCGCGGAGCGGTCCGGCCGGTTGATAAACGCGCTGCCGCCGCTGCGCAGCCGCGTCGACGTCGTCTTCGGCGACCCGTTCGACGCGGGCGACGGCTCCGGGCGGCGTACGCGCAAGGCGCTCGACGAGGCGACCGTGCGCATCCAGGAGCGGCTCACCGCTCACCTGGAAAACGCCAGGCGTCTGACCGGACGCTAGGCGACACTTGAGTAGTGGATCTCGGGCCACATGCCCGGCCCGGTCCACCGATCACCACGAATGAACGACGAGGTACGGACTTCATGAACGACCAGATCCACTCCGACGGCTCGGGCGAGGAGCACGAGCACGGAGCACTTGGCGACGCCGAGTACGCGGAGTTCATGGAGCTCGCCGCGGAAGAGGGCTTCGACCTCGAGGACGTCGAGGGCGCGATCGAGGCGGCCGGTCACGGCCCGCTGCCGGTCCTCGCCGTCGTCGGCCGCCCGAATGTCGGCAAATCGACGCTGGTGAACCGCATCATCGGGCGCCGCGAGGCCGTCGTCGAGGACCGGCCCGGTGTGACCCGCGACCGCGTGACGTACGAGGCCGAGTGGTCCGGCCGCCGCTTCAAGGTCGTCGACACCGGCGGCTGGGAGCAGGACGTCCTCGGCATCGACGCCTCCGTGGCCGCACAGGCCGAGTACGCGATCGAGGCCGCCGACGCGGTCGTCTTCGTCGTCGACGCCAAGGTCGGCGCCACCGACACCGACGAGGCGGTCGTCCGGCTGCTGCGCAAGGCCGGCAAGCCGGTGGTCCTGGCCGCCAACAAGGTCGACGGCCCGAGCGGCGAGGCCGACGCGGCGTATCTGTGGGCCCTCGGCCTCGGCGAGCCGCACCCCGTCTCCGCGCTGCACGGCCGCGGCACCGGCGACATGCTGGACGCCGTCCTGGAGGTCCTGCCGGAGGCCCCGGCCCAGACCTTCGGCAACGCGGTCGGCGGCCCCCGCCGTATCGCGCTCATCGGCCGCCCGAACGTCGGCAAGTCGTCACTGCTGAACAAGGTGGCGGGCGAGGAGCGCGTAGTCGTCAACGAGCTCGCCGGCACCACCCGTGACCCGGTCGACGAGATGATCGAACTGGGCGGCCAGACCTGGAAGTTCGTCGACACCGCCGGTATCCGCAAGCGTGTGCATCTCCAGCAGGGCGCCGACTACTACGCCTCGCTGCGCACCGCCGCCGCCGTGGAGAAGGCGGAGGTCGCGGTCGTCCTGATCGACGCCTCCGAGACGATCTCCGTCCAGGACCAGCGGATCATCACGATGGCCGTCGAGGCGGGCCGTGCGATGGTCATCGCCTACAACAAGTGGGACAACCTCGACGAGGAGCGCCGCTACTACCTCGAGCGGGAGATCGAGACCGAGCTCGGCCAGGTGGCGTGGGCACCGCGGGTGAACGTATCGGCGCGCACCGGCCGTCATATGGAGAAGCTGGTCCCGGCGATCGAGACGGCCCTGGAGGGCTGGGAGACCCGGGTTCCTACGGGCCGTCTGAACGCGTTCCTCGGTGAGCTGGTCTCCGCCCACCCGCACCCGATCCGCGGCGGCAAGCAGCCGCGCATCCTGTTCGGCACGCAGGCGGGCACCAAGCCCCCGCGGTTCGTGCTGTTCGCCTCCGGCTTCATCGAGCACGGCTACCGCCGCTTCGTGGAGCGCAGGCTGCGCGAGGAGTTCGGCTTCGAGGGGACGCCGATCCACATGTCGGTGCGGGTGCGCGAGAAGCGCGGCAAGAAGAAGTAGCGGGCGGGAGCCCGATCGGCGGGCGCGATCAGCGCTCGCTGCGCGGCGCGGGCGGCAGCGCGGCCGGAACATGGGTTCCCGGGCCGTGCGGCCGCACGCTCGCCACGGGGTACCAGCCGCCGTGCCGCGTCTCGTGATGGTGGGGGTGGGTGCCGTACGGACCCGTGGCGAAGCCGGTGAACCCGAGGTGCTCCTCGCCGCTGCGGTCTCCGGGCAGGGCCTTGAAGGAGCTGCGGTACTCCGAGTACAGCTCGTCGTAGATAGGCGTGGCCGAGTGGCCGCCGATCGGCTCCTGGGCGGGCCGCATGGACGGGATGGGCGCCGGGATCGTCGACGTGAGGTACGGCTGACGGCGGGTGGGTTCGTAAGTGTGCACGTAGGTGCCAACGACCGGGGGCCGCTACGGATGCGGCCCCCGGTCGTCCTTTGCGGTGGAACGGCCGCCGCCGCGACGGGAGTCGGACTCGCCGACGCGGCGGGCGCCGTGGCGGGGTGCGGCGGGGGCGCCGGGAACGGGCCCCGGACCCTCAGACGCCCGCGAGGGGCATCGCCGCCGCCACCAGCCGGCCGTTCACCGCGGCCTTGTCCAGTGCGTCGCGCAGCAGGTCCTCGCGGGGCTGGCGGCCGATCGAGCCTGCGGGGGCGGCGAACACGAGCACCTTCTGGAGCTTGTTGGCCGCGGTGCGCCAGCCGTCGGTGACCAGCAGCGGCTGGTGCGCCTGCCACCAGGAGACCGGGGAGCCGCCGACGGGACCGGGCTGGAGCAGGGCGTGCAGCTGCCCCATGGCGAGCAGCACCGACCACCCGTGCAGCACCGCGGGCAGCGCTTCGAGGCTGTGGACCGGGGTGAATCCCTGCTCGACGAGGAGCGGAAGGAATTCGTCGCCGCCGACGGTCCGGCCGGGGCGCGCGATGGGGCCGTTGGGCTCGACGACGAGCGCCGGGTGCAGCTCGCCGTGGATCAAGACCAGGCCGCTGGTGACGCCGAGCACGGCCTGCTCGACAGGGGCGTGACCGGGCGCCACGGCCGGTGTGCCGCCGCTCTGCCCGGTGATGGAGTGGACGGCGCCCTGCAGCTCCGCCTCGGTGACCTGGACGACCTGCGAGGGCAGGCAGCCGGCGTGGGCGAAGGCGAGGACGGCGGTTTCGTCGCCGAGGAACAGGACGGTGCTGGTGCGCTCCTGCTCCGAGTCGCCCGGGGTGCGGCAGGACGTGCAGTCGTAGCTGCCCGGGACGTTCTCACCGGCAAGCAGCCGGTTGGCCTCTTCGTCGCCGATCTCGGCGCGTACGTCGTCGCTGACGTCGAGCATGCGCGGCACGGGTGGCTCCTCGGAATCGGTTCGTATGCGTGCGGCGCCGGGCGTTTCCCGGCTCGGGCCGGGCGGATTCCCGGCTATGAAGAGCACAACGGACGATCTGTGGCCGGAGTCACGCCCGGGCAGGAACGGAATCGACCCATCCAGCGCACAGCGTGAGTTGGCGGCCGGAATTGCTCACTCATGGTGAACTCCCTTGGGTGTCAAGGAAGTTAGTCCGGTGAGGTGAGTCACAGACCGGAGAGGGCGTTGGTCGACAAATCGGGAAATCCGATGATGAAAAGGCTGTCCGAAAATCGTCGGTACCCTCGGTAACCTTCAACTGGCCTGGAGCAACGAGCAGTTGGTTGATGCCGGGCCGATCCGCTCCTTACATTCCTCCGCCGTGTGCAGCGAGCACCGCTCGGGCACGTCCGCCGCACCGCACCGCCGGCCCTCGGGCCCGGGTGCGGGTTCCGGCGGGCGGGGCGCCGTGGACCGGCCGCGCAGGACGCGTGAGGAGGCCTCGGTGCCTGGGGGAGCCCGGGTCCTCGGAGAGGGATCCATATGTCCGTGACGCCTGTGACGTCGCCGAGTTCCGTGTCCATGCGCAAGACGGCAGTACTCGTCGGGGCCGCACTGCTCGCCCCGCTCGGAGTCCTCGCCGCCACCGGGTCCGCCCAGGCGGCGGACGGTGCCGTGTGGGACCGCATCGCCCGGTGCGAGAGCGGTGGGAACTGGCACATCAACACCGGCAACGGCTACTACGGCGGTCTTCAGTTCTCCGCCGGCACCTGGCGGGCCTACGGCGGTGCGCAGTACGCGTCGACCGCCGACCGGGCCTCCCGGACCCAGCAGATCGCCATCGCCTCCCAGGTGCAGCGTGCACAGGGCTGGGGCGCCTGGCCGGTGTGCTCGGCACGGGCCGGGGCCTACGGCAGCGCCCCGGGTGCCGCGGCGCCCGTCCACCGGCAGGCCGCGCCGGTTCGCAAGGCGGCCACGGCACACCGCACGCCCGCCCATGCGGCCGTGAAGCCGCACAAGGCGCCCGCAGCGCCGCCGCGTTCCTCGGTCCACACCGGACGGGGCGCCGCCCGCGGCGACTACACCGTCCGGAGCGGCGACACCCTGAGCGCCATCGCCGCACGGCACAACACCGCCTGGCGCACGGTCTACGCCGCCAACCGCGCCGTCATCGGCGCCGATCCGAACCTGATCCTGCCGGGTGAGCGCCTCGCACTGTGACGGCTGCGCGGCCGCCCCACCGAAGGCCCCGCTCCGTCCTCGCCGGCGGAGCGGGGCCGCCGGCGTACCGGGGGTGCGGCCCGCTCGCCACGCCCGCATCCCGCTTGGCTCGTCGTGCGGTTCCGTCGTGGCGCCGCCGAACACGACCACGCCGCAGCGCGGTTGTGGAGACGAGAGCGGCCCCGTGGTCCATCGGCGTGGCCCGTCGGCGCGGTGACGGCCGGAGCGACACGGGAGTCAACCACGGTCACCCGGCGCCGTGTTGACGTCGGCACGGCCTGCGGGTCCGGGCGCGCCGCGCCGGAGCCGAGGCCCTCGCCGACTCCGCAGGAACGGCGTCGCGCCGCCCGGAAGCCGTCGGGCCTGCTTCTCCGTGGCACGCTGGAGTCCACGGCCCCTGACCGTCGCACAAGGTGACGGGAACCGCAGCCACTTCATGGCGTCACGGCTTCCCCGACTGCCCTGACGCACGACAGAGTGAAAAGGTTCCCGAAAAGCAGTCACGGTGCCACAACTCTTCGGTAACAAGTCGATAATGGGCCCCAACCAACTCGGCGACCACTCGGTCTAACCCTGCGGTAGACGGATGAGAGGGGATGTCCGCCTACGAAGCAGCGGATACGGGGACTCATGCATATCTCTTTCCTGATTCACAACGCGTACGGGATCGGAGGGACGATCCGGACGACGTACAACCTTGCGAACACCCTCGCCGAGCAGCACGACGTCGAGGTCGTGTCCGTCTTCCGGCACCGGGACGAGCCCGTGTTCTCGGTCGATCCGCGTGTGCGGCTGCATCATCTCGTCGACATCCGCAAGGACACCCCGGGATACGAGGGCGAGGTCCCCGAGTACGGGCGCCCGGCCCGGACGTTTCCGCAGGCCGAGGGACGCTACGCCCAGTACAACGAACTCACCGACCGGCGCATCGCCGACCACCTCGCCACCGTCGAGGCCGACGTCGTCGTCGGTACCCGCCCCGGGCTGAACGTGCACATCGCCCGGCAGACCCGGCGCGGCCCGGTCCGCGTCGGCCAGGAGCACCTCACGCTGGACAGCCACTCGAACGCGCTCCGCCGACAGTTGTGCAGGGTCTACCCGCGTCTCGACGCGCTCACCACGACCACCGAGGCCGACGCCGGCGACTACCGCCGCAGGATGCGGCTGCCGGGGGTGCGCGTGCAGGCGGTCCCCAACCCGGTGCCCGCGCCAGGGATCGAGCCCGCGGACGGCACCGGCAAGTGGGTCGTCGCGGCCGGCCGGCTCGCCCCGGTGAAGCGGTACGACCTGCTGATCAAGGCCTTCGACACGGTGCGCACCGAGCGGCCCGACTGGCGCCTGAGGATCTACGGCGGCGGCAAGCAGAAGGACAAGCTGCGCACCCTCATCGACCGGCTCGGCCTCTACAACCACGTCTATCTGATGGGCCCCGCCCACCCCATCGAGCCCGAGTGGGCCAAGGGCTCCATCGCCGCCGTCACCTCCAGCCTGGAGTCCTTCGGCATGACGATCGTCGAGGCGATGCGCTGCGGCCTGCCCGTCGTCTCCACGGACTGCCCGCACGGACCCGGCGAGATCATCGACAACGGTGTCGACGGACGCCTCGTCAAGGCCGGTGACGTCGACGCCATCGCGGGCGGCCTCCTCGAACTCATCAACGACGACGACCTGCGCCGGACCATGGCCGCCGCAGCCCTCGAGGACTCCCGGCGCTTCGACCCGGCCCGGATCGCCGAGCGCTACGAAACCCTGTTCTCCGGCCTCGCCGGCCGCAGCGGCCGCACCCCCGGCGGGCGGCTGCGCGGCACCCTGCACCGCGGCCGGGGCGCCCTGCTCGGCGGCGCCTACGCCGTCCGCGACGCCGGCCGCACCGCACTCAAGAAGGGGCGCACCGCATGACCTCCCCGGTCCCCACGCAGACCGTGGACCAGCTCACCGGCCCGGCGGCCGATCTCCGGGCCGACTGCATAGCGGACTCCGCAGGCGGGCTCACCTTCGACATCGCCGACCCCGGCACGCCCGGCGCCACGCACCTGGTGCTGCAGCGCCGCGAGTCCGGCGACGACCTCGACGAGGTGCGGCTGCCGCTCACCCCGGCCGCCGACGGACGGCTGCGGGCCGCGCTGCCCAGCACCGTTCCCCTCGCCGAGGGCCGCTGGGACGTGTACACGCAGTTCGCCGGTGGCGAGCCGCTGCGCCTGACGCCCGGTGTGAACGATCTGCGCTCGCTCGTCGACCGCGTCCCGAGCGGCTCCCGCGGCTTCGTGGCCGTCCGCATCCCGTACGCGACGAAGCACGGCAACCTCTCGGTGCGCGGCTGGCACCGCGCCCCGCACGCGGAGGCCGGGGAACTGCACATCGACGGCGCCGAACTGGCCGTCACGGGCCGGGTCTACGGCACCCCGCTCACCGAGGAGGCCCACGCCGAGCTGCGCGGGCGGCACGGGACCCGCCCCGTCCTGCGCGCCGAAGTGACGGCCGACCGCGCCGCGTTCACCTTCCGTGTCGGCTACCGGGCGCTGGCCGCGGCCGGAGAACCGGACACCTGGGACCTGTGGCTGCACCCGGCCGGTGAGAGTGGTCCCCGGGTGCGCATCGCACGGCTCCTCGACGACGTCGCCGACAAGAAGCCGATCTTCACCTACCCGGTGGCCCGGCTGGAGACGTCGCACGGCACGGTGGAGGCGGGGCCGTACTACACCAACGACAACGACCTCTCCGTACGGCTGGGCAAGGCGGGCTGAGCCGGGCAGGGGCCTGCGGGCGCACCCCGCCCTGAACCTCCGGCAGACCGGGCCGACGGTGCAGACCCCGGCCCGACTGCTGCGTCCGCCGGCCCTGCTGCGGGCCCCGCGCACTCCCGCACGCCGGTCCCGCAGCCGCTCGCCTATCTGATCGACGACGTGGCCCGCAAGCACGGGC
>NZ_JBSFDP010000043.1:0-49034 GCF_053593975.1 Streptomyces sp. NPDC002004 | reverse complement strand
TCGTTGAAGCGGTGGATGACGTCCCGGACGGTGTCCTCATCAGCCGCAACCAGTTGGGCGATGACCGGGACCCGATTCCCGCCGGCCGAAGCCAGCAGCATCATCGCGCGCCGGTAGCGCACGGAACTGGTACTGCCTCGCCGCACGATCTGCTGCAGGCGCTGCCCCTCTTGATCCGTCAGTCGGCGAACTTTGACCGGCTCTGCCACCACGTCTCCACACACTGGATGGGATGTCCGGCCCCATCCAATCGGCCCCAGCCTCAATGCGGACCAGAACCCGGTGAACGTTCCCGGTCACAGCACTAGTTGGCTTCGGAACCGCCGTCATGGAACTGAGGCCTGGGCCAACGGAGCGGGCGCGCTTGGGTGCCTAGTGGTTCGTGACTGCGTCATTCATGGCGTGCGTCGCCTCTGGTTGGGCGGGTGAGCCTGGGCAGTGATGGTGGCACCTCTGGCGCGGGGTGGCCGCGTCGACCCTCCCGAATGTTCTCCCTGGTTCGCCAACGACTGTTGCTCTCGAAAGTCCCGGATGTCCGTTTACGCGTATACCGGCACGTTCCATCTCCCGGGAAGCTAGCGGGCAGATGCCCAGGTGGGGCGACGTGCAGGTCGTCAAGGTCCGACACGCGTCGGGGCGAATTTACGGGCAAACCCCAGATGTAGTGGTTGGATTACTGCTGTGGCCCACAAGTTGTGGTCGCCGGTCCTTCGGGGTCGGGAGCATCTCTTATGCTTGGGGCTGCTTCGGCAGGTCCCACCCGGTTCTTCGCCTCATGGGGGGTGAAGGCCCTGACCCCAGGGCGTCTTTGGGGGCTGTCGGAGGTGGCGATGGGATACGAGGACGAGCAGGCGGAGGCACAGCGAAAACCGGTCCTGACGGGGGTTCAGGCGGTTCTTGACTGGGTGACCGTAATGCGTCGACAGGCACGGTCTTCCACTTGGATCACGGGGCGTCGAGAACTCCATGATCTTGGAAGCCGTGCCTGTCACTGTTCCGAGAGCACCGCCGCTCAGCTGACAGTCCGGCACGAACCGGGCGTCACGCGACTACGCCGATGCCCTGCTACGAACGCGGCGTCGACAATGCCCACTTCACCACATGGGTCGTCATGGCGGCCATCGCCTTCATCCTGCTCGACTACGTCCGGCGCGCCGGATCGCCGTCAATGATCCCGGCCCCGTTCCCGAACCCCGGTAGGTCGGCCATCACCTCATCGTCGTGTTCGATAAAGCACGGCGGAAATCGTTGATCCAACCCATCAACCTCCTTTCTAGACAGGTGAGTTGGTACTCCCTCCGGGGTTGGTGCTTCCGGAAATCCATGCCGTACCCACCGGCCCGGTGAACTGAAGGCGTCGCAGCGTATCGGTGAGGGCGTCGGAGCTTATGCCGTCGATCCCCTCGCGTAGTTCGGCGCGGCCGGCTTGGGCCCTCACAGGGCCCGGAGCACCACAGCGTTCCTCATTCTCGAAGACATATCCGTCGGAGATCGCGATGGGCCCCTGCAGGGTGCCGGGCGAAGCCGGAGTTGGAAGAACCCGGGCGACGATGAAAACCGTTCCGCTCTCTCGTGAGTCACGGACGCTGCCTCGACTTCGGATGCTGTCTTTCACCCGCGAAGCAGTTGAAGGTCCTCCGACGCCGTCGACGGCCCGGGCAGCGGCTTCCCGCGTGCGACTTCAAGCGGGCCCACATGTACAACCTTGCCTCTGCCGCGTGGACGCAACGTCCGGAAGATGCCCCGACCTGCCCCAACGCACCCTCCAACGCTACGTCTTGGGTGGCCGAGGGCGGACGGCGGACGGGTTCGCCGAAGACCGGTATCGATGCCGTGCGGTGAGTGCGGTGAAGGAGCGACGGCGACGGCGGGATTCGGCCGCAGACGGCTGGTGATGTCGGGCGGCACGCCTGGGACGCATCGGGCCCGAGCGCACCGAGATTTTCACCACGGAAATCCTTTTCGTAAATCCGAAACGTTTTTCCGGTGAGAGCGCGGGGGCGGCGGCAGTCGCGAAATGGGATACGTTGGTCCTGATTTCGCCGGGCTGGCGTTGCGATTTATCCGGTCAGAGGCGTGCGCCGGAGCGCCGCCCTGCCCGTGGTAGCTCTTCTGCATAATTCTTTACACGGGGAAACAGTGTGCAATCGTATGCTCTCCCCGCGCTCCGATGCCCCGTTCTATCGGTCCGTGCTCGGACGTAAGTTGGTAAGACTCTCTGAACTGCTCTTACCGGAGCATCACCTGTTCGATTTGCCCCCGGATGCTGTCTTGAGGAGGTGATATGCCCATGTCTTCCACCGGCTTTGTGTTGCTTAAAGGAGGCCCCGGTGGCGCTCCCCAGATGGTGGAGGCACCGTCCGGCGGGACAGGCGCTCCGGTGAAGATCTCGTACTGCGGCGGCTATGAGCACTACGAATTCACCGGCGAGTACATCGACATCGGTGAGGGTCCGGTGCCGGTGTACCGGTGGACGCGCCATCAGCCAGGAGCGGAATAGCCCGGTGCCGGCCTCCCGGCCGGCGGTGATGTACGCGCCCCACAGAAATCCGGCGCCGCGACCTGTTCCCCGGTTGCGGCACCAGCACCACCAACTGCCTCTCGGAGGTCAAGATGACCAACTCTCCCCACCCACGGTCAGCATCCGAAAAGTCCGCCGGGCCGGTCCGCGGCGGAGTGAGCGCGCGGGACGTCGTGGTCACCGGCATGGGGTTCTGCCTCCCGGGCACCAGCCGGCCGGTCTTCACCGCGGACGACATCTGGGACGTCGCCTCGCAGGGCGCGTCGTGCCTGGTGCAGCGTGATGTCTACTACGGCTCGGTCGACTTGTCGCAGGGCATGTTCGAGGCGCGCCTGCCCGACATCCCACCGGCGTTCTCCCGGCACTACACCTACGCCCACAGATTCGGGCTGGTCTCGCTGGTCGAGGCCTGCGCGGACGCCGGATTGGACTTCCGCGCAGGAGACCTGACGGGGGCGGCCGTTCTGACCGGACGCGGCGGGGTGGACACCAACGTCGGCCCCTACACGGCGATGCTCGAGGCCGATCCGCTGACGACCAGCCCGCAAGAGGCGATGGAACTGTTCGTCCGTGGCCAGCAGGGCCTCACACCGTCCGACGTCTGCCTGGTGCAAGGCGCTCTCCTGCGGTCGACCGGACCGAGCTTCACCGTCTCCTGCGGATGCGCCTCGTCCGCGGTGCAGATCGGCAACGCCCGGCGGATGATCGCCGAGGGCGTGGTCGACGTGGCCGTCGTGTCGGGCGTGGACCTCTTCGGAGAGGACGTCATCCTGAACGTCCAGCGGCTGCTGCGCTCCGCCCAGGGCGCGTACGAGGCCGTCCGGGTGGAAGGCATGCCGGAGCTGCTGCCGTCGTTCGACCGCCTGATGCGCCCGTACGACCGCCGGGCGGACTGCGTGAACCACGGAGAAGGCGCGGCGACACTCATCCTGGAGTCCCGGCAGCACGCCGATGAGCGGGGGGCGCGCACCCATGGCCAGGTGCTGGCCCATGCCATGACCCGCGACGGCCTGGTGAATCCGCTGGCGAGCGACGACAGCGGAGCGTCCCTGGTGCAAGCCGTGCGGCAATGCCTGGGAGACCGGTGGGACATCTCGCAGGTGCCCTACATCCACGGCGGCAGCGACGGCGACGTGGTGGTCACCGCCTTCGAGGCGAACGCGGTGAAGCAACTCTACGGCCCTGACAACGATCTGCTGATGACCTCGCAAGAGGCGTGCTTCGGGCACAACGGCGCGCCTTCGGGCTGCGTCGGAGTGGCACTGAGCCTTCTGATGATGGCGCGGGGCCAGGTGTGTCCCACGGCGAACTGCGAAGAGCCCGCCGACGGATTGCCGTTCGACCCCGTCCCCGGCACGGCCAGCAGGCCCCTCGACTTCGACTACACGCTGACCTGCAACTACCAGATCGGCGGAGTGAAGAGCGTCATTCTCCTCGGCAGCCCCGACGCCGTCTGACGGGTCCGCGATCACGGCCGGCCGTCGGCGCCGGCCGTCCCGTACGGACCGGCGGGTGCCACCTTCCCCCATCACCACAGCAACCCGACGACGACAAGAGACGGAGGAACTCGTGGGACACACCGAGCAGGGTTCAGAAGCCGGTCGTTACGGACCCATCGCCGTCATCGGCATGGGCTGCCGGCTACCCGGAGACGTCGACTCGCCCGCTGCCCTGTGGCGGCTGCTGGCAGCCGGCAGGGACGCAGTCGGAGATCCGCCCCCCACGCGCAGGGAAGTCGGCCCGCCCCGGGGTGCCACGCCGCCCCGACCGGGCGGCTGGCTGACGGACGTCTCCGGTTTCGACGCCGCGTTCTTCGGCGTCTCCGGACGGGAGGCGGACATCCTCGACCCGCAGCACCGGCTGCTGCTCGAAGTGTCCTGGGAGGCACTGGAGCATGCGGGGCTGCCCCCCGAGCGCCTGGCGGGAACACCGACCGGGGTGTTCACCGGGCTGAGCTACACCGACTACATGGACCTCCTGGCAGGGCATCCCAAGGAGCTGGAGGGGGCGGTCCTGACGAACGGTCACTGCGTCGCGCCGGGGCGCATCTCCTATCTGCTGGGACTTCAGGGGCCGTCAGTGGCGCTGGACACCGCGTGCTCGTCCTCGTTGGTCGCCCTGCACCTGGCGGCCCAGGCCCTGCAGAACGGCGAGTGCGATGTCGCGCTCGCCGGGGGTGTCACCCTGGTGCTCGCCTCCAGAACGACGCGGTCGTTCGTCCGGATGGGCATGCTCTCCCCGACCGGACGCTGCCGCACGTTTGACGCGGCGGCGGACGGGTTCGTGCGCAGCGAGGGCTGCGCGGTCGTCGTCCTGAAGCGTCTGAAGGACGCCGTACAGGAGGGCGACCGGGTGCTGGCCGTGGTCCGGGGCTCGGCCGTGAACCAGGACGGCCGCTCGGACGGCCTGGCCGCGCCGTCGGCGGCGGCCCAGGAGGCGCTCTTCCGCCAAGCGTTGGCCAGTGCCGGGGTCGACCCCGGCGAGGTGGGCATGATCGAGGCGCACGGCACGGGCACCCCGCTCGGCGATCCGGTGGAGTTCGCAAGCCTGGCCCGTGTGTACGGGCAGGGCCGGGGCCGCTGCGCGCTGGGTTCGGTGAAGTCCAATCTGGGGCACCTGGAACCCGCCGCGGGCGTCACCGGTCTGGTGAAAGCGGTGCTCTGTCTTCAGCAGGGAATTCTCCCGCCAAGCCTGCACTTCACCCGCTGGAACCCGGCCATCACCCCTGAGGGAACTCGCTTCTTCGTGCCCCAACGGCTGACCGACTGGCCCACGCGGACGACGTCGCGGCTGGCCGCCGTCTCGTCGTTCGGGTTCTCCGGCACGAACGCGCACGTGGTGCTGGAGCAGGCGCCCGCGACGGCCGCGCGCCGCTCACCGAGCACCCGCCCGGCCCGGGCGCGTGCGGCGGCCGCGGAACCGCGTGTCCTGCTGGTGCCCGCAGGATCGGCGGACGTACTGCCGGCGGCGGCGCGGCGGCTCGCCGACTGGCTGGAGGGCGACGGTGCGAGCGTGCCGCTCCGCGATGTCGCCCACACCCTGGCGCTGCGTCGCCAGCCCGGATGCGGGCGGCTCGGAGTGGTGGCCTCCTCACGCCCGTCCTTCGTGCGTGCGCTGCGTTCGTTCGCCGCCGGGCAGACGGAGCCGGGCGTGGTGTCGGGGGCGGTGGCCGCCGGCGTGCGCAGACGGCCGGTCTGGGTGTTCTCCGGACAGGGCTCCCAATGGGCGGGTATGACCCGCGACTTCCTCGCGCATGAACCGGCCTTCGCCGCTGCCCTCTCCGCGGTGGAGCCGCTGATCGCCGCCGAGGCCGGCTTCTCCGTGCTCGACGTCGTGCGCGAGGGCCGGGAGGTGACCGGGTGCGGACGTGTCCAGCCGGTGCTGTTCGCCGTACAGACCGCTCTGGCCGCCACCTGGCGGGCCTACGGCGTGGAGCCCGCCGCTGTCGTGGGCCACTCGATGGGAGAGGTCGCGGCCGCTGTCGTCGCGGGGGCGCTGTCCCTGGAGGACGGCGTCAGGGTGATCTGCCGGCGCTCCGCGCTGCTGACCCGCATCGCCGGCGCCGGTGCCATGGCGACCGTCGCGCTGGGGCGCGGTGCGGTGGAGGCGGACCTGGCGGCCGCCGACGCCCTGGGATGGGTCTCCGTCGCGGTCCTGGCGGCGCCCGGTTCCACCGTCGTGGCCGGAGACACGGCCATCGTGGAGCGCCTGGTCGAGCGCTGGGACGCCCGAGGTGTTCCCGCCCGCCTGATCGCGGTGGACGTCGCCTCGCACTCCCCGCAGGTGGAACCGCTGCTGGCCGAACTGGCCGCCGGACTCGCCGACGTGATGCCGCGCCCGCCCTCCGTACCGTTCTACTCCACGGTGCTGGACGACCCGCGTACGGTCCCGGTCTTCGACGCCGAGTACTGGTGCCGCAACCTGCGCCGCCCGGTGAGATTCGCCGACGCGGTCCGTGCGGCCGCCCAGGACCGGCACACGGTGTACGTGGAGGTGTCCCCGCACCCGGTCGTCGCCCGGGCCGTCACCGGCAGTCTGAGGGGACTCGTCAACGCGCCCGTGGTGTTGCCCACCCTGCTGCGCGAAGAGAACGCGCAGACCACCTTCCGCACCCAGCTCGCCGCCCTCCACTGCGTCGGCGTACCCGTCGACTGGGCTCCCCTCTACGGGGACGGCGCCCTGGCCGACGTGCCCACCATCGCCTTCGACCGCAAACAGCACTGGGTGGATCCGGACCACCGGCCCGACGAGGGCTCCCCGGAGGCGGCCGGCCTCCCGGACCAGCCCCGTCCGGGTGACGTGAGGACCTCCCTGCCCGGAGTCCATGCAAGGATCCCGGGCCGTACCGTCCGGCACACCTGGCGAGGGGATGCGGGGACACGCGCCAACCCGTGGCTGACCCACCACCGGGTCAACGGCTCGGTGGTCCTCCCCGGTGCCGCGTACTGCGCGCTCGCCCTCACCGCCGCCTGCCAGGCCTTCGACGCGGCGCCGGGCGACGTGGAGGTCGGTGACATCGCCTTCCACGAACTGCTCGCCCTGGACGATCGCTCCGAGTTCACCATGACGGCGGACATGTCCGCCCAGGACCGCGCCACATGCGAGATCTACGCGCGTGGCGACGGCGACGAGGAAGGTCGGGGCGAGGCCGGAGAGGGACAGTGGGTGCTGCACGCCAGCGCTTCGCTGAGGACGAACCGGACGCCGTGGGAACCCGCGGCCGTCCCCGTACGCGTGCTGGCCGCGGAACACCCCGTCGTCCTGCCCGCTGCCACCATGTACCAGCGACTGCGCCTGCGCGGCCTCGAGCACGGGGAAGCGTTCGCGGGGATCAGCGAACTGCGCCTGTCGCGCAGCGGCGACAGCGTCTGGGCGCCGATCGCCCTTCCGGCCGCGGCCGGCGCAACCGCAGGCTCCCTCCACATCCATCCCGTGCTCGTGGACCTGTGCGCCCAACTGGCGGTGGCATCGCTCGTGCGCGACGGAGCCGAGGGCGGCACGGTTCTCCCCGTCGGCGTGAAGTCCCTGAGAATCCACGGAGACCCCGGAACGGCCGTCCACGGACACGCGAAGATCACGCAGAAGCAGCCCGACGGGGTCACAGCGGACATCCGGCTTCTGACCGATGACGGACGCACCGTGATCGCTCTGAACGGCCTGCGCCTGCTCCATCGCGAGGTCGACGAGAGCACCCACGTCGACCGCTGGTTCTACGACATCGACTGGCAGCCCGCTCCCACCCCCGCAGCGGAGTCCGCCAGGATGCCCGAGCTCGCGGGCCGTGGCCCCTGGCTGGTGGTCGGCGAGCGCGGCAGCCGAGCGGAGGCGCTCGCCGACGCACTCCGCGAGTCCGGGGCGTGCGCCCGGGCCGTCGCCCTTCCGGAGGACGAGCACCGTCTCCCCGCACTGCGGGCCCGGCTCGCCGAACAGGAGCTCGGCGAACCGCTGGGGGACGTGGTGTTCCTGTGCGCGGCGGCCGACACCCCCGGGGCACCCCGAGCCACCCAGCCGGCCTCCGGGCAGCCGGCCGACCCCGACGGACCGGCTCCCGATCCCACGGCGGGTGCCCTGGAACGCACCCGCCGCCTCCTGGGCGTCATCCAGGCGGTCGCGAACTGCTCCCCTCCTCCCAGGCTCTACGTCATCACCCAGGGCGCCCGCCCCGTCGAACCGGGAGAGACGGCCGACCCCGCCCAGGGTCCGGTCCGCGGACTCATGCGCGTCCTGGCGCACGAGCACCCGGAGCTGGCTCCCACACTCCTCGACATCGGATGGTCCGACGACGTGCGGCAGACGGCCGGCCTCCTGCTGAGCGGAATGCCCGGAGACGAAATGGCCGTACGCGGCGGCGAACGTCACGTGGCCCGGCTCGTCCCGGCTCCCCTGACGGACACCGAACGTCTGACCGCGACCGCCCGCCGGGTGCGATACGGCGTGGACCACTTCCGGCTGCGCCCCGGCCGGGCCGGAGACCTCGGCTCCCTGCACCTCGTGGTGGGTGAGCAGCGCCCGCCCGGCCCGGGCGAAGTGGAGCTCCAAGTCGGCGCGTCCGGAGTGAACTTCCGCGACGTCCTCACCGTCATGGGGCTTCTGCCGCCCGTCGAGGGGAACGCGGGCCGCGGCGAACGCATCGGCTTCGAGTGCACGGGGACGGTGACCGCCGTCGGTCCGGGCGTCGAACACCTCCGCCCCGGGAACACCGTCCTGGCCGTGGATCTCGCCGGCGGCGCCTTCGGCTCGTTCACGACGGTCCGCGCCGACGCCGTGGTCCCCCTGCCGCCCGGTCTCGACACCGTTGCGGCGGCGGGCATCCCGACGGCGTATCTGACCGCCTGGTACGCCCTGCGGCACGTGGCGCGCCTCGCCGAAGGCGAATGCGTGCTGATCCACTCCGCCACCGGCGGTACGGGCCTGGCCGCTGTCGCCGTCGCCCAGTACCTGGGGGCGGAGGTCCTCGCCACCGCCGGGAACGACGAAAAGCGCGGGTACCTGCGCGGCATGGGCGTCCGGCACGTCATGGACTCCCGCTCGCTGGACTTCACCGAACAGGCCCGCGAGGCAACGGGCGGCAAGGGCGTCGACGTCGTGCTCAACTCGCTGTCGGGACCGGCGATCCGGGCGGGACTGGAGGCACTGCGCCCCTTCGGCCGATTCGTCGAGCTGGGTGTCCGCGACATCATCGCCGACACCTCCCTCGGGATGGCGCCGTTCCGGCACAACGTCACCTTCAGCAGTGTCGACCTCATCGAACTCCAGCAGAACCGCCCGGCGATGTTCCACGACCTGCTGCGCGAGGTCGTCGACCTCATCGCCGCGGGCGTCCTCCGGACGCTGCCGCACCGCGACTTCCCTCTGACGCAGGCCACGGAGGCGTTCCGTCTGATGGCGGGAGCCGGCCACATCGGCAAACTCGTCCTGACCCTGCCCAAACGCGGGGAGACGACCGCCACCCGCCACAAGCCGCCCTCGCCGGTCCGCCCCGACGGCGCGTACATCGTCACCGGGGGACTGCGCGGAGTGGGCCTGGCCACGGCGGCCCACCTCGCCGAGCTGGGCGCCGGGCACATCGTCCTCAACGGCCGTACGACACCGAACGACACCGCCAGAACCGAACTGGCCCGGCTGCGTGCCGCAGGCGCTCGCATATCCGTGGAACTGGGTGACGTCTCCCGGCCGGGGGTGGCCGAACGGCTCGTGTCCGCCGCCACGGCGGACGGGCTGGCACTGCGCGGAGTGGTCCACTCGGCGATGGTCCTGGACGACGCCGTGGTCACCAACATCACCGACGAACAGCTCGAACGCGTCTGGCGGCCCAAGGTCACCGCGGCATGGCGGCTCCACGAAGCCCTGGCGCAGCACGCTGCGGACTGGTTCGTCGTCTACTCGTCCATGGCTTCGCTGCTGGGCAACCCCGGCCAGGGCGCGTACGCCGCAGCCAACGCCTGGCTGGATGCCTTCGCCGCCTGGCGCAGTGCCCGCGGACTGCCCACCCTGGCCGTCGACTGGGGGCCCTGGGGCCAGATCGGCGTTGCAACCGACTTCGCCAGACGGGGCTACGAGACCATCGCCACCAAGGACGGTCTGCGCGCCCTCGATGAACTGCTCACCCATCGGCGGGTGAGGAGCGGTGTCCTGCCCGGCAAACCGGAAACCTGGATCCCTTCCAAGGTCCGCGGCGCCTCCTTCTTCGCGGGCCTCGTGGACGCCGGCGAGGCTCAGGGCGCCACACCACCGGGCAAGGCGCCCGGCACCGGAGCCGACACCCGTCGCCGTCTGGCAGGGCTCGGTACGTCTCTCGCCCGGCGAACGGCTCTCGAGGCCTATCTCGCCGAGGAGATGCGCATCGTCCTCCAGTCCGGCAGCGCGCGCCTGGACCCGCAGACACCGCTGCGCAGTCTCGGCTTCGACTCGCTGCTGTCCATGGAACTGCGCACCCGGCTGCAGGCAGGACTCGGCATCAAACTCGCCAACGACTTCGTCTGGAAGCACACCACGATTGCGGCGCTCGCCACGGGCCTGGCCGACAAGATGGGACTGGACCTGTCGTGAGCGATCGCCCGGGTGCGCCGAGCAGCAGGGTGTCGTCTGCTCCGGCCGGCCGGTGCCGGCCGGAGCAACGTGGTGCCGACGGCCGTCACCCAGTGTCAACCTCGCCATCAGGGCGGCTCACCACGCTGTGCCGTCCCGTCGGATGAGACCGGCGCGGGGATCGACGGTCCGGTGGTTCGTCTTGAGGACTCGGCCTCCGAAGGCCATGGGGACTCTGTGACGAAGCGGAAACCGACGGAGCGACAGATGCCGTCCGACGCGGCGCTGTTCGTTGCGGGAAGGCGTGCACGACTCCCCGGCGGCCCTGATCCGGGGTGGTCGGAGCACCCTCCTGCCGTGTCTAGGCGGCCCCGCTCGCCAGCCGCTGTGCCGCCCGCTCCCCGCGTCGGCCCACGGGCTCGACTCCCCATGCCGCACCCAGACCGGCCGGCGGCATGTCGACGTAGACCGACTCGTACGAACCGGCTGGGACGATGTACGTCTCGTGCCAGATCCCCACGCCGCCCTTGCTGCCCCGCACGCGGCGGTTGAACGCCGCCCACGCGGGGCGATGCTGCCCGCCCGGGTCGGAGGCGTAGGCGAGCAGCTTCTCCCGCGACTCCCAGTACTGCGCGACGGTGAACACGCGGGGACCGCCGCCCAGCCCCCGGTGGCCCAGCAGCCCGCTGTCGCGGTCCCGCGAGAGCTCCTTGAGCATGCGTGGCATCGCAGCCAAGGTCGGCAGCCAGTGGCGTACGGCCCGCCAGCGGTTGATCCGCATCCCGATGAGGAAGACGACGACGTCACCCTCCGCGGCGGCCGTGACCCGGCGCTCGGACATCGGTGCCATGCCCATGAGATTCTCCGTCCCGTGTTGGACAGCGACGCCATCCATGCTTGGATAGTTCCACTGTCCGATGGAAGGTGCAAGAGCATGCGGCTGGCTGAGCTGAGCGAGCGCAGCGGTGTGTCCACCGCCACGATCAAGTACTACCTGCGTGAAGGGCTGCTCCAGCCCGGACGCCGGATCTCCGCCACCCAGGCCGAGTACGGGGACGACCACCTGCGGCGGCTGCGCCTGGTGCGGGCGCTGATCCAGATCGGCGGGGTTTCGGTGGCAGCCGCGCGCGGGGTGATCGCTGCCGCGGAGGACGAGTCGCTGGACCACCACCTGCGGCTGGGCGCGGCGACCCGGGCGCTGCCCTGCGCCGAGAGGCCCGCCGAGGACGACCCGGCGGTGGAGACCGCCCGCCGCTCGGTGGAGGCGCTGCTGGAGAGGCTGGGCTGGTCCTCCGGCTCCGGCCTGGACATGCTCAACCCCGCCCACCGGCGGCTCATCGACTCGGTCGCCGCGCTGGTCCGGCTCGGCTACCCCTGCGACACCGAACAATTGCTGCCGTACGGGCAGCTGGCAGCGCAACTGGCAGTCACCGACCTGGACATGGTCGAGGAGCAGCCGACCCCGTCCGGGCAGATCGAGGCGGCCGTCGCGCTTACGGTGCTGTACGAACCGGTGCTGCTGAGCCTGCGGCGCATGGCCCACGCGGAGGAATCGGCCCGGCGGTTCTGAGGCGCCTCCGCCCCGTCCGCGACGACCCCGCCGTTCGCGTCCGGCGCCTCAGGAACCGGGCGGCGATAGCATCATGATCATGGCTGAATGGGAGCTTCGGGCAGCTTCGCCGACGGACGTCGAGGCGGTGGCCGAGCTGCGGGCAGTGGTGCTGAAGGCGGATCTCGAGCGGCTCGGGCGGTACGACGAGCGGCGTGTGCGGCAGCGGCTGCGGCAGGGGTTCGAGCCGGCGCACACCTGGACGATCGAGGTGGGCGGTGCCCTGGCCGGCTGTGTGGCACTGCGACCGGCAGACGGCGCCTACTGGTTGGAGCATTTCTACCTGGCTCCGGAACTGCAGGGCGGGGGCATCGGTTCTGCCGTGCTGAGCAGGCTGCTGGAACGGTGCGACCGGGAGCACGTTCCGACCCGGCTGAACGTGCTGCAAGGCAGTTCGGCCCGGAGGCTGTACGAGCGACACGGGTTCACCGTCGAGGCCGAGGACGAGGTGGACGTGTTCATGGTCCGTCATCCGGTCTCGGCTGCGCCCGGCAATTGAGCAGGCCGGTTTCCGGGGCCGGGTCAGGACACGCGGACGGAGCTGAACGCCCGGGTCGCACCCGGCAGTTGTCCGCCGCCCTGGGGGAGAAGACCACCGACGCTCGGGCCCAGCCGCCAGCCGCCAGCCGCGAACCGTGAACCTTGCGACGGACCCGGTGTCCCGCCCCGATGGGCCCGCGGCCCGACGACACGTACGGGACGCCTGCGACCGTGAGCGCGATCCGAAAGATCCAACAACGCTTCGCGGGTCCCCCGGCCGTCTGGTGCCATGCCTGCCCCCCGCCGTCCGGCTGGCGCCGAGCGGTGTGGGTACGACCTCCAGGCCGCAGCCGATCGGGGAGGTGAAGAGGCAGCGCAGCCGAGACTGAAGCCGGCCCCACCTGCATGGATAGCAGAGGGTGACGCCCCGGGATGCGATGGTGACGGGACACTGCTTCGCTGGGATGGTCCCGCTCTTCCCGATACCCAAGGAGCGATCATGAGTGTTGCAGGCGAGCCGGGCAGGCGAGCACAGCAGATGCGTACGCAGGCTCTCGAGCTGGAGCAGGCGGCGTCGCGCGCCTCTGATCCGCAGGAGCGCCAGCGGCTGCTGGACAAGGCCCGGCGGCTCAAGGAGCAGAGCGAGAAGGCGGGCGGAACGGGCACCGAGGACATCGACCCGACGAAGTAGTGCCCATGCGTGGATGCCGACCGGTGGCCGTCCTCATGCCCTTTGACGGTGTGTGTGGCCACCGGCGGTCTCCATGCACCTGAAGCCGCGTTCGATCGGTCGTGCTCAAGGCCCCGTCCTCCGGGTGGAGTTCGGTGAGCGCGGCCTCGGACCGGTTGGTGTTCGGCCTCTACCGACAGGCGGGTACGCATCGTGCGCAAAGCCAGGAGTCACTCCTACCAAGGCACTTCGACGAGGGCGATCGTCCACCAGTACGACTTTCTCGGCAGCTACTATCGCCTCGCGCTCGGCCCTGAGCTCGTCTTCTCGTACGCCATGTGGCAGGACGACGGTGACACTCTTGAATCGGCCCAGCTGCGCAAACTCGACTACCACGCCCACGCCGCGCAGGCCGTCGGTGCGCACCGTGTCCTGGACATCGGCTGTGGCTGGGGCAGCATGATGCGCCGCCTCGTGGAGAACCATCAGGTCGAGCACGTGGTGGGCATCACCATGAGCCCCGGGCAGGTCGCCTGGATCCAGGAGCAGAACTGGCCCGGTTGCGAGGCGCGCGTGGAGAACTGGTACGACCACCAGCCCGACGCCCCCTATGACGCGATCATCGCTGTCGAGGCCATCGAGCACTTCGCCGGGAACACCATGTCCAGGGCCAAACGCGTGGCTCGGTACCGCGAGTTCTTCGAACGCTGCCACGCGTGGCTGCGGCCGGGCGGACGTCTGTCCATCCAGGCCAACACCTGGCACGACCGCGGCTGGCTCGCCGCCATGCTGCTGCCGAGCGAGGAACTCGCCGCCGTGGGTCCGACCCGTGACGGCACCCGAAAGCGCCTTTCTCAGATGGCTCACACCGGTCGGCGCAATCTTCGGGAGGGCCTGCACGCGTCGCGCAAGGTGTTCCCGGAGATGTTCCTGCCGACCCAGTCGGAGATCGCAGAGGCCGCACGGGGTTCGTTCACACTCCTCGAAGCCCGACGGGATCCGGACGACGGCGCTCGCACGATCGCGGCCTGGCTCGAACGTCTGGAGGAGAACCGCGGCCACGGCACCGATCTCATCGGTGCCGACGCGGTGTCCGACGTCATCCGGGAACAGCACACCGCCCTGTGCTTCCAGCGCGAGCGACGGATCGGCGTCGTACGGATGGTCTTCGAGCGAGTGTGAAACACCGTCAACCCGCCGAGCCGTCCGGCAGGTGTGCGGGTCACTCGGCGCCGCTGGACGGCGCCGTGGTCTCGTCCGGGAAGAGCGTGGTGGCCACGTGGTGGGTGTCCGCGTATTCGACGACGGAGGCGATCCGGCCGTTGCGGACGGTGTAGATGCCCAGGCAGCGGTTGTCGTAGGTGCCGCCGTGGACGGTCCTGGCCGTGGCGGTCCATTCGGCGACCACGCGCTCGCCCTCGGCGAGGGTGCTGATCAGGGTGATCTCCATGGTGCCGGGGACCAGGAGCGGTCCCATGCCGCCGAGGAAGTCGTTGATGATCGCGTCGCGGCCGTGCCACACCTTCGAGATCGGCAGATCGCCCGGGTAGTGCCAGGTCGCGTCCTCGGCGAAGCTGTCGTGGATGACTTCGGCGTCACCGTCACGCACGGCCTCGACATAGCGGATGACCACGGACCTGGGGTCGGTGGAGATGTTCATGATGAGGGCTCCTCGGGTTGCTGTGCCGGGCTTTCGTACCGGTCGGGTGGGTGTGACGTGGAGTCAGGGCAGGGTGAGCACGGCTTTGCCGCGGATGCGGCGGTCTCGTAGGTCGGTGAGGGTGGTCGCAGTGTCGGCCCAGTCCGCGACGCGGCCGATCTCCGGGTGCAGTCGGCCCTCGTCGGTCAGCCGGACCAGCGTCGTCAGGTCGTCGGCGAGGCGGGTGTCCGCGTCGAGGTAGTGGAAGTGGCGGATGACCGCCGACTCGGGGCCGCTGAAGAAGTCGAAGAAGTCGAGCGTGACAGGCATGCGGCTGGCCTGGCCGAACCAGATGAGCATGCCGCGCCGGGCGAGCCGTGCCAGTGCCAATGGGAGGGCCCGGCCGCCGGTCGACTCCAGCACGAGGTCGAAGGGCCCGCGGGCATCGGCGACGTCGTGGACGATCTCGGCGGCGCCGAGTCCGGCGAGTCGGGCCCCGCGTTGAGCGTCCCGTGTCACTGCGGTGACCTGCGCCCCGGCTGCGGCCGTGAGTTCGGTCAGGTAGTGGCCCACGCCGCCGGACGCACCGGTCAGCAGCACGCGTCGGCCGACCACGGGCCCGGCGGCGCGCAGCAGCCGCACCGCGGTGAGTCCGGCCAGTGGCAGCGCCGCGCCATCGACCATGCTGACGCCGTCCGGTAGCACCGCGAGCGCATCGGTCGGCACCGCCACGTACTCCGCCCAGCCGCCCGCCATGGGGTGCCCCACGACGCGGGTGATTCCGGACGGTCCGCTCCCGTCGGCTGCCGATTGCACCACCAACCCCGCGACGTCCTTGCCCGGGCGCTCGCCGGGGACGGGCTTCTCCAGCTTGAACGTCTCGCCCCGGTTGACCGAGAACGCCTCGACCTTCACCAGCGCCTCATGCGGGCGCAGGGTCGGCTCGGGGACGTCGGCGAGCACGACCGGCTCGGTCGGATCCCCTGTCGGTATCAAGGCTTTCATCGTGGTCTCCTCCTCGGTGGCCTCCGGGGCCATTCCCCGGTCCGGCGCCGGTGCGGCGCCTGTTGGGGCGTCGAGGACCATTGGGCCGGGTGCGGGGGCGGGACGGCCAACAACGCGGCTGCCCGGCCGACAACGCGCGGTTGTCGCCTAAGGTCAGCGGCATGGATCTCGACCTTGCCCTCGTCCGCGCGTTCACGACGACCGCCGCGACGCTGCACTTCGGGCGGGCCGCCGACGAGCTGAACACCAGTCAGCAGGCGCTGTCCAAGCGCATCGCGCGACTGGAGGAGTTGCTGGCCGTCCGGCTGTTCGTGCGCGAGGGCGGCATCCGGCTGACCGAGGCGGGCGAACGGTTCCTGCCGGCCGCACACGAGGCGCTCGCGTCGGGCGAGCGCGCCATCGCTGCGGTGAGCGGTGCCGGTTCGGCGGTAAGGATCGACACCTGGGGGCACCTCTACGCGCCCATGCGCAGCGTCGCCCAGGCCGCTCAGGCGCTCGGGCCGGTACGGCTGGAGCCCGGCCCGGGACGCGACTGGCCCTCGGTCGCGCAGGCACTGCTGCGTGGCGACACCGACCTGGGTTTCGGCCGGGTGCACCCGCTGCCCGGAGGCGGGGACGCGGGCCTCACCCAACGTCTGGTGAGGCTGGAACCCGTCGACGCGGTGGTCGGCCCGTCTCATCCGCTGGCGGGCGCGGACGCCCTGCGCCCGGCCGATCTGCGGGAGAGCACCCTGTGGTGTCCCGCCGAACTGACCCGGCTGGACTTCCTGCGCCGCTTCGCCGACGCGTTCGCCGTCACTCGGCGGCAGGACGGCCCCAACCTGGGCCTGGACCACCTGGTGGACCATCTGCGCGGCGACCCCGGGTGCTTCACCCTCTTCCCCGCCGACGCTCCGCTGCCCAACCATGCGGGTCTGCGCACCATCCCGATCGTCGAGCCGACCCCGCTGTACGCCTGGTCGCTGGCGTGGCGCGAGTCCGCACGCCATCCGCTGCTCGACACCCTGCTGCGCGGTTTCACGGAAACGGGCCGCTCCCGGCGCTGGCTGGACTACGCACCACACCGCGACTGGCTCCCCGACACCGACCACGCGAAGCTCGCCCCACAACGCTGAACGCCCCTGACGCCACCTCGCCACCGACCCACCGCCGGGGCACGACGGTCATCGGCAGTACCGACGAGGTGTGAGTGAGGGGGCCTGCGCCAGGTCGGGTGCGCGGACCCGCAGCCAGATCAGCGCCGCATGGACAAGTCCCGGTCGGACCCTGTCCGGTAATCGCCCCAGCGTTTGCCCTGTCGACGACCCGTGAACTCATTCATCGCCAGGACCGCAACTCCCTTCACCTGGCCACCCCGGACACCGACATGGCCAGGGAACTGTCGTGACGTTCGCGATCAACACACGCAAACGGGCGCCGGGGCCGATGCCCCGGCGCCCCTCGGCGTCCGTACAGCTCAGTCCGATTTCGTCCGGCGGTAGCGGACCCACGTCACGACCGTCAGGCACGCAGTGGTCCACATCAGAATGCTGTCGGTGGCCACGGACTCGACGTACTGCTCGTAACCTTCCGCGCGCAGCTGGAGGGCGAGGAAGCCCAGCGCCGTCCCGAGCCCCGCAAGCGCGGTGGACAGGGAGGCAAAGGGAGGCTGTGTCATTCCATCTCCTTTGAACGGTGAGCCGACACGATGATCTTCGAGTCTAAAGGCGAACTCGTAACACAGTGAACGGACTTGGCCAAAGGTGAGATGGTGCGTGTGAGTGTGGTCGCTGTATCCCG
Source organism: Streptomyces sp. NPDC002004 (assembly GCF_053593975.1). Classification (NCBI taxonomy): domain Bacteria; kingdom Bacillati; phylum Actinomycetota; class Actinomycetes; order Kitasatosporales; family Streptomycetaceae; genus Streptomyces; species Streptomyces sp. NPDC002004. The sequence continues at coordinate 31,303 of NZ_JBSFDP010000043.1, read as the reverse complement.
GAAGAGGTCGGCGGCCGACGGCAGACCACCGGGACCGGTCCGGCCGACGCCGCGAGGTGACGACGTCTTCGGTCCGATCCTGCCCTGGCGGACGAGGGCGATCCGGCACCACAGGACCGAGCGACACCGCTGTTCGCCGCACTCCCCGCGCTGTGGGTGTCCGGGCCCCGTCACTGTGGGTGTCCGAGCGTTCGCGCCCGACCGGGAGCCGGAGACACACGTCGTCCGGGCGGTCCGGCCCGAGGTCGTGATCCGCATGTGATCAACTCCCCGTAGTCTCCACCTGATCAGGGGACTCACGGGATGCGGGACCAAGGCGGGGGACAGCACATGACATACCGGCGCGCGGCCATACCGGCACTGGTCGGAGGGCTGCTGCTCACGGCGCTCCTGTGGTGGGCGGGGGCGAGCGCGCACGCGCTGCACCTGCCGGGCGCCACCGATGTGCTCGGCGGCCAGACCGCCGCCGAGCTCGAACACTGGCTCATGCCCTGGTCGTACGACCCTCCGAACTCGATCCGGCTCGGCGCCGAGGTGTCCGGTGGGATCGGGGACACGGCCGGGACCGACAGCACCAGCTATGTGTCGCTGTATTCCACTGCGATGCAGATCCGGTTCGGCGCGGTATTCGCCTTCTTCGTACCGGGGGCGCTGCTCCTGGTCCGCAGGCTGCCCCCGATACAGGGCCGGATGCCGGCCGCGCTGCTCGCGGTGTGGGCCTGGGGCATGGTGGCCGGGACCCTCGCGGTGACCGTTTCCGCGCCGTGGCTCATCGCCGCGCAGGGGCACGGCAGTTACCGCTTCCTGCCCCAGCTGGCGAGTGTGATCTCCTCCGGAAGGCAGGTCCTGGTGGCGACCGCGCTGGTCGGGGCCGTGGTGACGGTGCTCGCAGCGCGCATCACCGTCAAGGGTGCGGGCCCGCTGCCGCAGGCCGTCGTCCCGGCGCGCGCCGCCCGGCTGGCCGCCACCGCCGGGACCGTGGTGATCGCGCTGTCGCTGGTGGTCCTCTCGTACCAGCGGGTCGCCGCCGGCCTCCAGGCCGTCTCCCCGGATGTCGGCCTGTTCGCCGAACCCGGTGATCTCCTGCGACAGTGGCTGCTGCTCGGCGCATGGGCCGGCCCGGCGGGCGGGCCGCTCGGCGACTGGCTGCTGTATCGGGCCGCCGACGTGCTCGTGCTCGTCTTGGTGTGGTGGGCACTGCGCTGGCTGCCCCGACTGCTCACCCGAGCCACCGTTCCGGCAATGGCGGTCGGCGCAGTGTGTGCGACCGTCCTGGGACTGCTGGCGAGCCAGTTGCTGCGGGTGGTGATCGACGGGACGACCCTGCACTGGGATCTGGTTTACCTGTCCGCCGGCGTCGGTGGCGGCATCCCGGCCGCCCTGACCTGCGGCACGGTGGCGGGAGTCGCGGCTGCCGTGACGCTGCGGGCGGCCATGGGGCGTGTGGAGACCACCGACACCGCGGCCTCCGTGGAAGATCCCGCCCAGCCCTGAGGCAGACCCTGGGTAGCTGGTGCCGAGGCGTGGCCGATGAGCGTCAGAGTGGGTTGAGGCGGGCCTTGAGCAGGCAGAACTCATTGCCTTCGGGGTCGCTCAGGACATGCCACTGCTCCTCCCCTGTCTGGCCGATGTCGGCCGGGCGCGCACCGAGCTCAAGAAGGCGTTCGAGCTCGGCGTCCTGATCGCGGTCGGTGGCGTTGACGTCGATGTGCAGCCGGGATTTCCCCTTCTCCGGCTCGGCCCTGCGACTGAGGATGATTGTCGGCTGGGGACCACCGAACCCTTCGCGCGGCCCGATCTCCAGCGTGCCGTCGTCCTCGCGATCGAGCACGACGAAGTCCAGGACCTCGCACCAGAACCGCGCCAGCACTTCAGGGTCGCGGCAACCGAGCACGAGCTCACTGATACGACATGCCATAACGAAACCTGCTCTCAGCCTGGGAACCGCCGGGGAGGCCACACGCGAACCTGATGGGCTCCCGGCAGTGAGGACAATTCCGCGACCGTACCGGACGAGGCGAGCACGGGCGAAATGATTTCGGGGCCGACCCTGTCCGGGCGGGCAAGGCCGTCGGCGATGCAGTGGAGCAGCTGACTTCCAGACACGACCCAGCCCTACGCGGCCACTTGCCAGAAATCCCTTCCACCGGAGCCGTCGTCCTTCGACCGCCGTGGAACATCGGGTATCGAGGCCCGGCCGGCGAACCGTCCGTCAACAGGACTGATCCTGAGCCCGGTTCGCACTGCTCCTGCGGCCTGGTCGGCGAACACGCCGTGTCTCGTCACACTCCGCCATTCGCAGCGGCGTCCAGAGGTCGTGCGCCCACCCTCAACGGTCCTGAACGGACAACCTAGGGTGGGCTCATGGACCTCATGGACCTCAAGGACGAGCTCATCGGCGACCCGTACGACGTATTGAGGCGCTTACGTGAGGCCGCACCGGTGCATCGCATTGCCGGACCCAACGGCGACCCTGCCTGGCTCGTCACGCGATACGACGACGTGCGCGAGGCCCTCGCCGACCCACGGCTCTCCCTGAACAAGAAGCACGCCGCGCAAGGGCACTACCAGGGGTTCTCCCTGCCACCGGCGCTCGACGCCAACCTCCTCAACATGGATCCGCCCGACCACACCCGCATCCGCCGGCTGGTCGGCCGAGCCTTCACGCCTCGCCGGGTTGCGCAGCTGCGTACACCCATACGTCAGGCCGCGGACGAACTCCTCGACGCGCTTGGATCCCACGGCGACACCGATCTGATCGCCGCCTACGCCGCGCCACTCCCGGTCGTCGTCATCTGCGATCTGCTGGGCATCCCCAGCGAATGCCGCCGGGACTTCCGCAGTTGGACGGACGCGCTCGTGGCTCCGGATCCGGCCCGACCCCAGGCCGCCAAGGATGCGGTGAAGGCGATGTTCGGGTTCTTCGTCGACCTCCTCGGCCAGAAGCGCGAGCAACCGGCCGCAGACCTTCTCTCCGACCTGATCGCGGTACGTGACACCGACGGTGACCGGCTCAGCGAGGACGAGCTGATGTCACTCGCCTTCCTGATCCTCTTCGCCGGATACGAGAACACGGTGCAACTCATCGGAAACGCGGTCCACGCCCTGCTGGAGCATCCGGACCAGATGGCCGTACTGCGCAAGGACCCGTCGAAACTCCCGGCGGCCGTGGAAGAGTTCGCCCGCTACGAAGGACCGGCGCTGCTTGCCATCCGGCGCTTCCCGACCGCGGACGTGATCATCGGAGGTGTCACGGTTCCCGCGGGGGAGACGGTCCTGCTCTCCCTCTCCGCCGCCAACCGCGACCCCGCCCGGTTCCCCGACCCGGACGGGTTCGACCTCGGCCGCGACGCCTCCGGTCACCTTGCGCTGGGACATGGGATCCACTACTGCTTGGGCGCACCGTTGGCACGGGCCGAGACGGAGATTGCTCTGGCCGCGCTCCTCGATCGGTTCAGCAGGCTTGAGCCGGCAGAGGCTGCGCCGCGTTGGAGGCCCTCCCTGCGTGCCCGTGGACTGCTCACGCTGCCGGTGAACTACGAAGGGGCGGGCCCGCGCCGGCCGTAGGGGTGCGTGAGGTGCCGTTACTCGGGGCGCGGGGCGTGGTGGGTGGCGGTTGTCGGTGCGGTGGCGCAGCAGATCAGGGCGGTGCGCGCCAGGCCACGTTGTCTGAGGCGTCGCGCAGGGGCGTAGTCGGGGTGGGAGATCATGGCCAGGAAGGCCTGTCGTGAGGGATAGGTGACTGTCGCCACCGCGTCCCAGTCATCGGCGGACGGGTCGCCGACCAGGACGTGGCGGGGCAGGCCGATCCACTGGATGCGGCCGCCCACGCTCTGGACCAGGCTCTCGGCAGCCGACTGGTAGCGGCCGTACGTCTCGGTGTCGTCGCTGAACTTGAGCAGATTGAGCATGACGATCTCGCCGTCGACGTCGCTGCGGAGGAACTCCTCGAGCTGTTCGGGTGTCGGTTCGACGGGCATGAACTCTCCTGGCGGGTGCGAGGCGGTCATCGGCCGCGGTGCATGAAGGCGGCGATCACGCCGGCGAGTTCTTCGCCCTTGTCCTCCTGGAGGAAATGCCCGGCGCCTTCGATGGTCGTGTGCGGCTGTCCCCCTGTGCCGGGCACGCGGGTGAGGAACGTCGAGTCCGCGCCGCGGGTGATCGGATCGCTGTCGCTGAACGCGCAGAGGAAGGGGTTGTCGAATCGGTCGAGCACGCGCCAGGCCGCCGTATTGGCCGCGTGGGAGGGGTCGTCCGGGCTCGTCGGTACCAGTGAGGGGAAGATGCGGGCGCCGGCCTTGTAGATGTCTTCGGGGAAGGGGGCGTCGTAGGCGGCGACGACATCGTCGTCGAGTGCGTTGACACAGCCGGTGGAGACGATGTGCCCGATGGGGAAGTCGGGCGACTCGCGGGAGAACCGCTGCCAGGTCAGAAATGCGTCCGTGGGCCGCTCGGCGCCCGTGGGGAGTCCTGTGTTTGCGACGACAGCACGGGAGTAGAGCTCCGGACGGGCCGCCAGGAGACGCAGCCCGATGAGGCCGCCCCAGTCCTGGCCGAAGAAGGTGATGCCACTCAGACCGAGCCGGTCGAAGACCGCCTCGCTCATCCAGTCGACGTGTCGCTGGTAGGTGTAGGCGGCCGGGTCGGCGGGCTTGTCCGAGCGACCGAATCCGACGAGGTCGGGCGCGATGCAGCGGTGGCCGGCGGCTACGAGCACCGGGATGACCTTGCGGTAGAGGAACGACCAGGACGGCTCGCCGTGCATGAGGAGTACGACCTCGCCGTCGCGCGGCCCCTCGTCGAGGTAGTGAACCCGCAGACCGCCGTCGATCTCGACGTAGTGGGCGTCGAAGGGGAAGTCCGGGAGTTTGGTGAAGCGGTCGTCTGGTGTGCGCAGAACGCTCGTCATGAAGTGCTCCTCGCTCAGCGGTCGAAGAGGGACGGGACCAAGCCGGGCACCGTTCCCGACGAGGAATGGGCGACGGGGGAGGGGCGGGGCTGGTGACGGGTGCAGACGGTTGATCAGTGGTGCAGGCCGGGCCCCGAGTATTGCACTTGGAGTGCAATAAGCGTCAAGATGGCTGCGCTGGACTCAATCGCGCCTGCCCCGTTCTGTTCCCGACCCGGAGGCCGCCATGGGCCGAAAGATCCTGCTCATCACCACCGACCAGCAGCGATACGACGCGCTGGGATGCAACGGCGGGCGGATCGCCCGCACCCCGGTCGCCGACGGACTCGCCGCCGACGGCATCGTCTACCGGCGGGCGTACAACCAGAACACCGTGTGCATGCCTGCCCGTTCGACGATCCTCACCGGACAATTCCCCCGCACTCACGGAGTGGTGGCCAACGGCATCCCGCTGCCCGTCGATGCGCCGTCCGTCGCCGCTCACCTGGCACAGAGCGCCGGGTACCGCACGGCCCTGGTGGGCAAGGCGCACTTCGAACCGGCCTTCGACCCGGCGGCGCAGTTCGAGGAGAACCGGCGTGCGTCGCGCGGCGACACCGGCGCGTGGCGAGGATTCGAGTACTCCATCCAGGCCATGCACGGTGCAGCCGTCGGCGATGTCCTGCTGGGGCACTACGGCAGGTGGCTCAAAGCCCATCACCCCGAACACCTGCGCAGCTACGCCCAGCTGCTGGGGGCGGAACGGGGCGGAGACACCGGTGCACCGGAGATCAAGCACAACATCATCCCCCGGGAGTGGTACCACACCGACTGGGTGGCCGACCGGACCATCGAGTGGCTGGACGGCCTGCCCCTGGACTGCGACTGGTTCTGCTGGATGTCCTTCCCCGACCCTCATCACCCCTGGGACCCGCCCGTGTCCGAACAGAGCCGCGTCTCCTGGAAGGACCTCGACCTTCCTCCGGGACACCCCGGCTCACCCGACGCGATCCGCCAGGTGCTCGCCGACCGGCCGCGGCACTGGCTGGCCTGGTGGGAAGGGCGGTGGGCGAACGCCGAGGGCGGCCCGTGGGACTTCGTTCCGGGAACCATGACGGACAACCAGGTCCGGGAGATCAACGCCAAGACGCATGTGATGAACGAACTCATCGACGAAGCGTGCGGGCGCGTGCTGCGCCGGGTCGCCGAACGCGGCTGGGACGCCGACACCGACGTCATCTTCACCACCGATCACGGTGAACTGCAAGGAGACCTGGGCCTGTTGTACAAGGGGCCCTTCCACATCGACGCGCTGATGCGGCTGCCGCTGATCTGGCGTCCCGCCCCGAGCGCGGGCGTCACACCGGCGGAGGTGACCGACCCGGTCGGCCAGGTGGACCTGCTGCCCACCCTCTGCAGCATCGCCGGCATCCCGGTGCCGGAGTGGGCCGAGGGCGCCCCGCTGCCGGTGGCCGACGGAAGCGGCCGTGAACGGGTGCTGTGCGAGTGGGACAGCCAGTTCCCCGGTTACGGCATGCACCTGCGCACCATCTACCGCGACGGCTGGCTGTGCACCGCGTACGAGGAGAGCACCGACGGCCGGCCCAACGGCATGGAAGAGTTGTGGGGACCGCAGACACTGAACTCCTGCGGCATCCACTACGACGGGACCGAGGGCGAGCTCTACAACCTGGTCGAGGACCCGCACCAGTTCCGCAACCTGTGGAACGACCCCGCCCACCGCCGACTGCGCGGCGACCTCGTCGCGGACCTCTACGACAACCTGCCCTCCGGGCGGCGCACTCCGCTCAAGGTGATCGCGCCCGTCTGAGGTGCGGCAGTTGAGCCACGACGGTCGTCACCTGCACGCGGCGAGGCCTGCCGTCGCCGATGCCCGGTCTTCGCGGGTGCTCACCCCGGAGGCCGAGGGCGTGGACCGGTCAGGCCTGGTCGAGCAGGGCGTTGACGGCGGTTCTCATGGCGCGACGGCACTGATCGAGATCCAGGCCGGTGGTGCGCCAGTGGTTCCAGGCCGCCCAGGCGGTCACCGCGTCGAGGGCGGCCAGGGTGTCGGTGCGGGTAGCCGGGGGCAGGCCGTCCAGCTCCTGGGCGAAGACCTCGCTCAGCCGTTCGCGGGCCCAGGCGAACATCTCGTCGCGCGCCTGGGTCAGCCGTGGCGAGCCGGGTTCGACGCGTATCGCCGCCTGGCGGGCGGGAGTGATCCACTCGTAGATCTCCGACCGCTGTGCGACCAGAGCGGCGACGCGCTCCGGTCGTGGACCGGTGGCCGGCAAGGGGGTGGCCCGGGCGAAGATCTCCTGCATACGGCGACGCACGGCGGTGTCCAGCAGTTGCTCCATGTCCGCGAAGTGATGGAAGACCAGGCGCCGTGAGACCTGCGCTCGTGCGGCGATCCGGTCCGCAGCGGGGAACGGGTCGCCCTCGTCGAGCAGGGCGAGCAGAGCCTCGGCGATCCGCTCCCTTGTGAGCCGCCCGCGTTCTGCCCTGCCGTCCGTCCGCAGGTCCGGTGTGTCGGTCATGGACCCTCCTCACACGCTCCGCCCTCGGCATTGTTGCACGGTAAATGCAATCGTGTTATTGGATGGCGAGTGCCATACGGATGGCCGGGTGACCTTGGGAGGAACGGCGTCCAGGCCGCTCGGCTGCCCTGGAATCCGGCACGTCGATCAACCGCCAGGCCGCCAGGTGCCGAGCTTGCACATGATCCCGTTCAGCATCATGCGGATCGAGGGAATGCCCGTCGGTATGCGGAAGTCCGGAGCGGCCGGCCCATCACCCGACCGTGATCGATCGCCCCAGACCGCCTCCGACGACAGCCCCTGGGCCTCCCGGGCCGCGGAGGTGACGCCTGCCTGCTCGACGAGTTCGTCGCTTCGGACCACGCGCAGGCTGATGTGCACGAACGGGTACTGCCCAGGGAAGTCCCGCAGGGCGCCCGGGACGCCGACCGAGCGACGAAAGGGACCAGGTCCACGGCGAGCCCTCCGGCCTCAAGTCGGGTGCAGACGTGGCGCGATGAGCGTCGGATGCCCGGCCGCAATGGTTTATGATCACGGCCGACTTTGATCATTTTGATGCGAAAGGGCTTCTGATGGCCGAGATAAGAAAGCGGATCGCCACCCTCCTGGCGGCGACCGCCGTGACCGTCGGCGTCTCCTTCGGTGCCGGCGCGGGCTCCGCCGCGGCAGCGCCCCGGCTCACCTACACGACGAGCACCTATCAGCACGGCAAGTCGGCGGTCCTCTACCTCTACGCCGATGGTGACTACGCCGGATACGTGAACTGGAACGCGGACCCGGTGATCGGCGGCGCCCCCGGAGACGCGCTGCGGGCGCATGACGGCGGGGCCGACGGGTGGGGTGTCAAGGTGTCCATCGTGGGCCTTGATGTCTCCCGCGATGCTTCCACGCGGGGACACTCGTCCCCCTACACGACCCCGTGGAAGACCGGCGACATCACCGAGAATCGCCGGTTGAGCCTCAACGCGTGCCTGGTGAAGGGCTCGGAGAAGGTCTGCACCGGGTACGACACCTACGTCTTCTCCTAGGCACGATCGCCCCGCACAGCGGGGGTGGGGGCGACTTCCCGGCGACGGCGACGGGGCCGGGCTCCCCACACGGCACCGGGGGCAAGGGGCGTGAACCGGCCGGAGGACACGCACGCCCCTCCGGCTCGCAGTTCCGAGCTCGGCCGCGAGGCCGGGACGGTGGATCCGATGATCCCGAATGGCTTGGCTCGGCGTTGGACGGCTGGACCGCCGGGTCGGAAGAATCGTGTCCCCCTACCCGGCGGCCAAGCGGCTCACGCCACGGCAGGGGTGTAGTGGGATGCGTCGTCACCCTCCACGACGTGGCTCAGCGTGCCGTCGATACCGGCGGGGACGTCACCGGCGACGGTCACCCGGTGCAGCAGGCGGGGCAGGTCGCCGTAGTCGTCGGGGGCGTAGTGCTGGGTGATGCGGTTGTCGAACAGGACGAGGTCGCCGGGCGCCCAGGCCACGCGCACGATGTTCTCGGGACGGGTCACGTAGGACTGGAAGAGACGCAGCAGGTCGCGGGAATCGGAGGGGCCGAAGCCGACGATGCTCTGCGCGAAGCCACCGATGAACAGCCCGCGCTCTCCCGTCTCGGGATGGACGCGGACGACCGGATGAACGGTGCGGTACTTCCGGGAGACGAACTGCTTGCGGTGCTCGGCCGCCTTCGCGCTCTTGGGGGCGGCGTAGTCGTAGTCGTTGGTGTGTACCGCCCACAGCTTGTCGGCCAGCTCACGCAGCGGTTCGGGCAGGTCCCGGTAGGCGGCGGCAGCGTTGGCGATGAGGGTGTTGCCCCCGTAGGGCGGGACCACGATGCTGCGCAGCGTGGACGCCTTCGGGGGCGTGCGCACGAACGTGACGTCCGTGTGCCATTGGTTGGCGCGAATGCCTTCGTCACCGTCGACGGGCAGGATGTGGGGCTGGCCGCCGACGGAGGGGACGGTGGGGTGTGCGGTGGTGAGCTCGCCGAACAGGCCGGCGAAGCCGAGCTGGCCCGCGTCGTCGAGCTGCTGGCCCCTGAAGACGAGCGCCTTGTGTTCCAGGAGTGCCGAGTTGATGTCTGTGACGACGGCGGGGTCGAGATCGGTCGAGAGATCCACGCCCAGAATCTCGGCGCCGATACGACCGCCGATCCTGCGGACGTCGAAGGCGGTGCTGGTGGTCATGTGCTGGTGTCCTTTCGAGGGGTGTTGGGCCGGGCGGTGGTCAGGAAGTGATGGGCGGTGCGGTTCCCTCGTGCTCTGGCGGGCCCGGGGAGGGCCGACGGCGCGCAGTGCGCCGGGTGTGCTGCCGTGTCCCCGGCCGATGTGCCCGCGGTGGCGGCCGCGAGCAGGACGTGTCGCTGGAGGCGGTGGCGCCGCTGGTGCCGCAGTAGCCCTGGTCGACCAGGACGACGTCCGCTCCCGTCCGTGCCGCCTTGAACGCGGCCCATGCGGCTGCGGAGCCGCCACCGGCCACGGGAACGTCCGTGGTGAGTTCGGGTCCTGTCATACGGGCCGTCCTCCCGTTGGGGCCGTTGCGGCCGGCTGGTTGGCGGGACGGGGCAGGCCGTAGTGCTCGCGCAAGGTGCGGCCCGTGTACTCGGTACGAAACAGGCCGCGTTGCTGAAGGATCGGCACGACGTGGTCGATGAAGTCCTCCAGGCCGCCCGGCAGATGGGGCGGCATGATGTTGAAGCCGTCGGCGGCGCCTTGGGTGAACCACTCCTGGAGCTCGTCGGCTATCTGTTCGGGGGTGCCGGCGAAGACACGGTGGCCGCGTCCGGCGCCGAGGCGCGCGATGAGCTCGCGCAGCGTGAGGCCGTCACGGCGGGCGAGTTCGGCGACGAGTGTGAAGCGGCTCTTGTTGCCGTTGATGTCGCGTTCCTCCGGCAGCTCGGGCAGGGGCCCGTCCAGCGGCACCCCGGTCAGGTCGGTGCCGAGCATCCCTGACAACTGGGCCACTCCGTATGCGGGAATCTGAAGATCTGTCAGCTCCTGCTCCAGTGCCCGGGCTTCGGCCTCGGTGGAGCCGATGACGGGGGCGATGCCGGGAAGTACCAGGAGCTGATCCTCGGTGCGGCCGTAGCGGGTGAGCCGCGACTTGAGGTCCTTGTAGAAGGCCTGGCCGTCGGCAAGGGTCTGCTGGGCGGTGAAGACCGCCTCGGCGTACTGGGCTGCGAACTCCTTGCCGTCCTCCGACGAACCGGCCTGCACCAACAGCGGGTGGCCCTGTGGGCTGCGCGGAACGTTCAGAGGTCCCTGCACCCCGAAGAACTCGCCGCGGTGGTTGATCTCCCGCACCTTGTCGGTGTCGGCGTAGACGCCGCGCTCACGGTCGAGCAGGATCGCATGGTCGTCCCAGCTGTCCCACAGCTTGGTCGCGACCTCGATGAACTCCCGTGCGCGCTGGTAGCGCAACCGGTGCTGAAGGTGCTCCTCCTGCCCGAAGTTCCGGGCCTCGTTCACGGTGCCCGAGGTGACGATGTTCCAGCCGGCCCGGCCACCGCTGATGTGGTCCAGGGAGGCGAACTTGCGGGCCGTGTGGTAGGGCTCGTTGAAGGTGGTGGAAACGGTGGCGATCAGCCCGACGTGTTCGGTGACCGCAGCCAGGGCGGACAGCAGGGTGAGTGGTTCGAAGCCGCCGATTGCGTTGTGCCGGACCTTGCCCCACAGAGCGAGGCCGTCGGCGAGGAAGACCGAGTCGAGCAGGCCACGCTCGGCGGTCTGCGCGAGCTCCTGGAAATAGCGCAGATCGGTGATCCGTTCGGGCTGGGTGCGGGGGTGCCGCCAGGCGGCGTCGTGGTGGCCGGCGTTCATCAGGAAGGCGTTGAGATGCAGCTGACGGGGTCCGGTGGCGGACATGGCTTCCTCGCATCGGGGACGGCGGGACGGGAACGGGGCAGCGGGAGTGGACGTGGCAGCGTCAGGCGCCGACGGGAACGCGCCAGGAGCTCAGCCGCCGCTCCATGACCACCAGGAGCTGGTTGAAGACGACGCCGATGGCGGAGATCGTGATGATGCCCGCGTACATCTGCGGGATCGCGAAGTTGTACTGCGAGGCGTTGATCAGGTAGCCGAGCCCCGCCTTGGCGCCGACCATCTCGGCGGCGACCAGCACCAGGATGGACACCGCCCCGGCCAGCCGGATTCCGGTGAAGATCACGGGCACCGCGGACGGCAGGATGACCTTTTGGAAGAGGCGGGGTGCGGAGAGATCCATCGACTTCGCCAGCTTCAGCAAGGTGGGGTCGACATTGCGGACCGCGCTGATGGTGTTGAGCAGGATCGGCCAGGTGCACGCATAGACCACGATGGCGATCTTCGAGGTCTCGCCGATGCCCAGCAGCAGTACGAACACGGGCAACAGGGCCAGCGCCGCGGTGTTGCGGAACACCTCCAACAGCGGTCCGAGGAGGTCGGCGACCGGCCGGTACCAGCCGATCAGCAGGCCGAGCGGCACGGCGACGGCGACGGCGAGACCGAATCCGCTGAACGAGCGCACCAGGCTGGCACGTGCGTTGTCGGCGAGCTGACCATCGGCTGCCAGCTCCCACCACGAGCGGGCGACCTCACTGAACGGCGGCAGGAAGGTCCGGTCGACCAGACCGAGTCGCGGTGCGGTCTCCCACAGCAGCAGCAGAGTCACGATCGCCGCGGACTTGAGGGCCCCTTTCACCAGCGCGTACGCCAACCGGTCGAGTGCCCGGCGTACATGGGCCGTCGGAGGGGTGCTTCCCCGCAGCTGCGCCGGTGATTCCGCGCGGGGCGCGGCAGCCGGGGATGTGGCTCGGGAAGGGGTGGGGAGGGCGCCGGTGGCGGTCGCCGGGCCCGGCGTCGTGGTCGGCTGGGTCGTCCCGGCCGTTGTGGTCGTGCCGGTCGTGTGGCTCATGCGGAAGCCCCCTCCTTCTCCAACTGCTGTGCCCTGGCCACCTCGTCGTGCAGCAGCGCCCAGATCTGGTGCCGGTATCGCGCGAAATCGGGGCTGGACCGGAGGTCGTCCGTCGCCGTTCGGGAGTCGAGGGCGACCGGCACGATCTGTTTGATGCGGCCCGGCCTGGATGTCATGACGGCGATGCGCTGTCCCAGGTAGACGGCCTCGTCGATGCTGTGGGTGATGAAGACGACGGTCTTGCCCGTGCGTTGCCAGATGCGCAGCAGTTCCTCTTGAAGCGACTCCCGTGTCTGAGCGTCCAGCGCGGCGAACGGCTCGTCCATCAGCAGTACGTCGGGGTCGTAGGCGAGGCTGCGGGCGATCGCCACCCGTTGGCGCATCCCGCCCGACAGCTCGTGCGGATGGCGGCTCTCGAATCCGCCCAGACCGACCAGTTCGAGGAACTCCCGTGCCCGTGCGGCGCGTTGCCGCCGTGGTACGCCGGTGGCCTCCAGGCCGAACTCGACATTTCCCTGCGCCGTGCGCCACGGCAGCAGCGCGTACTGCTGGAATACGATGCCGCGGTCCAGGCCTGGGCCGGTGACGGCTTTGCCGTCGACCAGGATCCGTCCCGCAGTGGGTTGGGTGAGGCCACCGAGCAGATCCAGCAGTGTCGACTTTCCGCACCCGCTGGGCCCGACCAGGACGACGAACTCGCCTGCCGCAATGTCCAGGTCGATGCCGTCGAGGGCGGTGAACCGGGTGGCTTGGTCCGTCGCCGCACCGTTCCTGCCCGCTCGGCCCCTGCCGGCCCGGTCCCGGACAGTGAAGTCCTTCCGTACGTTTTCGAGCACGATCTTGGGTGTGACGGTTTCCGGCATGGGGTCAGCTCCCGCCCGTCGAAGCGGAGGAGGCCGGCGACGAAGGCCTTGTCCCTCCCTTGCCTGCGGCGTTGAACTCGTTGGTGTAGAGGTCGGACAACGTGACCTGGCCCTTCTGGATGTCGCCACGCTTGACCAGCCAGTCGATCCACAACTGGAGGTCCTTGCCGTTGATCCGGCCCGCTGTGTCGGCGACGCCGTACGACTGCCAGTACTTCAGCGGCGCGGTGTCCTCGTTGCGGCCCCGCTTCTTCACGATGTCCGTCATCCGGGCTATGACCTCTTCGCGCGGGGTGGAGCGGGCCCATTCGATGGCTCTTCCCACGGCGGTGACAAAGACCCGGGCGGTGTCCGGGTTCTGCTTCAGGAAGCGGTCCGTCATCACATATGTGCCGGCACTGAAAGCGCCGAGCAGGCGATAGTCGGTGAACAGCGGGCGGATACCTCCGGCCGCCAGGGCCTTGTCGCGCAGAATTCCGCCGAGTACGGCCACTTCGATCTGCTTCCGACGCAGCGATTGCTCGGTGTTGACCGGAGGCACCACGATCGGCTCGACTTTGTCGATCTCCGCCCGCGAAAGGCCGCCGCGCTCCAGGTAGATGTCGAGCATCGCCTCGGAGTGGGCCCCGAGGGTGTTCATCCCGATCTTCTTGCCCACCAGATCGCGGGCGGAATGGATGGGGCTGTCCTTGAGGACGTAGAAGCCGTTGTACACGTTTTTGTCGGAGCCGTAGTAGCTGATGACGGCCTTGATGGGGGCCTTGTGCGCGGCCAGTTTGACGACTGCTCCGTTGAAAGCACCGCCGAAGTCGGTCTGGCCGGTGGCCGCGGACTGGATGTCCTGGGGCCCGCTGATCGTGTTGCCGACCCACTTCAGTTTCACGTCCTCCAGATAGCCGAGGTCCTCTGCGAGCTCCGGCAAGGTGACCTGGCCGGCCCAGCCCTGGTAGCGGAGGGTCTTGGTCTGGCTCTTGCCGGAAGCTCCTGTCGCGGTCGTGCCACAGCTCACGGCCAACGTCGAGAGACCGAGCAGAGCGAGGAATTGGCGTCGGGATGATGCCGTCGTGGCCATGGAGAGGTCCTGTTCGGGATCGGTGGAGCGGCTGGAGCGGGCCGTGCTGATTTCTTCAGGGCTGTCGGAAATCCGCAGCGGGTCGACGTACTGCGAAGCGGTTCGACGGTGCGGCGATGGGGGAGCGCAACGCGAGATACATCGCCATGTCGGGATTACCTGGTGCGAAGGAAGTCCACCGGCAATATGTGCCCGGGTTTCGGGATGGGGCGGGCACACGTCGAATGCCGGAACGTGCTCTCCGCAGGTGCCTTTGAGGAACCTTGCGATTACGGCGCGAGCACAGCTCGGCATGGCGGCCGATGGTGGAAAGCGGAGCAGGAGAGCGGTGCGCCTCGGCGGTTCAGCGGCCGATGACACAGATGGCGCTGGCCTGGCGTCGAAGATCGACGTGCAGGCGCGCAGCGAGGTTCTCGGACTGGCTCACAAGCAAGAGATTCGCAGCGGGTTCCGGCCACGTCAATGGCTCTCCGGACCCGTCTCGCATGCTGAATTACCTGACATACGCGTGAAGCGCGGCGTTCACAATTGCCCGGATGCGAGGTGCCGGGGCACCTGTGTCGGGCGGAAATCGGCTTTCACAGGGCCGGGCTCGAGCGATGGCTCGGGATGAGACCTTGCTCCCGTCGGTGCTCGACGGTGACGTGTTGTGCACCTGTGCTGCGGCGGCCCGAGCGGCAGTGCGCCGATGACGCAGCTCGGACCGTCGGCGAGCGACACCGCCGGGTCGGGGGCGACGTCTCCGGGCCGAGGGCGACGTGGCCTCTACGCCGCCCCGATCCGCTGCACGTGCGAGGTTCGGATACGTCAGCAGACCGCGTCGCACCCCAGTTGCCCGGCCCAGTCGAGCAGTTCCGGTTCGTCGAGGCCGGTGCCCAGCCAGTCGTGGTCGAGGTCGCCTCCCGGAAGGGACGGCACGACGGCGACGTAGAGCCCGGCGGCACGCGCCGAAGAGATGCCCGTGGCCGAGTCCTCGAAGGCGACGGATCGCTTCGGGGACGCACCGAGTGCCTCGCATGCCATCAGGTAGAGGTCTGGTGCGGGCTTGGGGGAACGTACCTCGTCGGCGGCGAACGAGTGGGTGAAGTATGCGGCGAGGCCGGCCGACTCCAGTGCCGTGTCCAGCAGTTCGCGGGGGCTGTTGCTGGCGACGGCTACGGGCACGGCGGCCCGGCAGGCGCGCACCAGCTCTGCCGCCCCGGGCAGCGCGGCGGCGCCCCGGCCCAGCTCCGTACGGACTCGTTCGAGGAGCGCGGCGGCGAGTTCGGCACCGGCTCCGGGTCGGCCGAAGTAGTCCGCCATGGCCTCTCCCGCAGCTTCCAGGGTACGGCCGATGACCAGCGCCTTCTGGGCGTGGCCGAATGAGTGGCCGTGTGCGGCGAAGATGGCCGTTTCCGCGGCGGTCCAGCACACCTCGGTGTCGACCAGCAGACCGTCGCAGTCGAAGACCACGGCCTCCGTAGGGGTGGGAAGCGATCCCATGTGTGTCCTTCCACTCCGGGTGAGGGGTTGCCTGTTCATAGGTGGTCGGCGTGGGCGGCGGCTCGCAGCAGCCCCGTGATGTGACCGTTCGTCTGCCGCTGTTGATCGGGGCGGCGGGCGATGCCTCACTCCCCGAGCGCGAGCCGGACACCGAAGGCGGCGATGACCGTACCGGTGATGCGGTCGAGACAGCGGCGCGCCGAGGGCCGTTGCAGGAGGTCTCGCAGCACGTGCGCCATGGTGATCAGTGCGCGGGCCCAGATGACGGCCAGAAGGATGTGCACACCGGTCAGGAGCACGCCCGCAGTGAGGGGCGAGGCGCCGGCGGGGATGAACTGCGGAAGCACCGCGACATAGAAGGCCCCCATCTTCGGGTTGAGGAGGTTGGTCGCGAGTCCCTGACGCCAGCCGCCGAGCAGGGACTCGTCGGCAGTGCCGGGCGCGGCCTCGGTGACGCTCCCGGTCGTCGTCGGGTGTCCGTCCACCCGGTGGCGCCGGGCGGCCCACAGCAGCCTGACGCCCATCCACATCAGATAGGCGGCCCCGACCCAGCGAAGGGTCTCGTACGCGAGGTGGGACGCGGTCAGCAGTCCCGTGACACCGAGCGAAGTGAGCACGCCCCAGACGAGTGTTCCGCTCTGGATGCCGAGGACCACGCCCCACGCGCGACGGCGGTGCCCGAGCGCGGCGGTGCGCAGGACGAGGGCGGTGTCCAGCCCGGGAGTGACGGTGAGAAGGCCCACCATCAGAGAGAAGGTCCACAGTGCGTCCATGGAGATCATGGACGATGACCATACGGCGGGGAGCCGTGGAACCTCCACTTTTCTGCCCGAAATCGGGCAGGAATCGAGGAGTTCGCTTGTTCGTTGTCGGAGATCGCGCTTTGCGGTGACGTGCCCGAGGTGTGCCTGGAGCGAGGGTGTCCGTCGGTCGGCCCAGGAACCCGGGGAACGAATGGGTGTCGCCTGGGCGTCGACGGCGGCTGGGGTCCGGCGGCGGAAACCGCGTCCGCCGCCATCGACACCGGCAGCGATCATCGCCTCCGGGTAGGGCCGCTCCGGGATGCGGTCGACG
The DNA here is from genome assembly GCF_053593975.1 of Streptomyces sp. NPDC002004. Classification (NCBI taxonomy): domain Bacteria; kingdom Bacillati; phylum Actinomycetota; class Actinomycetes; order Kitasatosporales; family Streptomycetaceae; genus Streptomyces; species Streptomyces sp. NPDC002004. The sequence goes on along the minus strand of NZ_JBSFDP010000043.1, from coordinate 14,498 downwards.
GACGATGCCGGCTCGGCGGTCGTGGCCGGCCGCGCGGTGGAGGACGGGTCGACTTCCCCTGATGTCCGTCGGGGTAATCCCCTATTTTTCGATCAGAAGTTGCCGGCCCTTCGAGCCTGCCAGCACACTGACTGCATGTCAGGCGATGTCTCCAGAGCAGATGATTCTTCCCCTCGTCCCTCCGCGTCCGAGCAGCGGGTATCTCATAGAGACCGGGATCAGGCCGTCGAGATCCTCCAGGTCGCGGCGGGCGACGGCCGGCTGACCGTCGCCGAGCTGGACGAGCGCGTCGAAGCAGCGCTGACGGCACGTACCGCCGCCGACCTCGCGGCGCTGACCGCTGACCTCCCGATCGAAGGGATGCCACCGCAAGCTCGCGAGGTGATCCAGATCGATCAGCGCTTCGGGGAAGGCAAGCGTGCCGGTCGCTGGCTGGTCCCACGCCGTATGGAGATCCGGCTGATGTTCAGTGACCTGAAGCTCGACTTCACCGAGGCCGTGATCACCCACGACACCCTGCACATCGAGATCGATCTGCGCATCGGCGGAAATCTGACGCTGGTGACGCCGGCGGGGGTCGTGGTCGATGCCGACGACGTCACCTACAGCCGCGGCGACATCAAACTCCGCCCGGTCACCGGCGAGGAGGTGCCGGTACGACTGCGCGTCGTGCTGAGCGGCAGGTCGACCGGTGGCGACATCGTCGCTCGGCAGCCGCGGCGCACACCCTGGCAGCGGCTTCGACGCAAGCCTTGAGCAGACGACGACCGCTGAGCCCGGAGCTACCGGGCGGGGGCGGCTTGACGCCGCCGGTCGATGAGGCGCCAGGCGAGCTTGGGGGACGCTTGGTGGACGTCGGCTCTGTGTTCCTGCGGAGCTCGCCCGGCACGATCCAGGGCCATGTCCCCGCACATGACCGGACGCTCGCCTCCGGCCCCGGTCGAACCCGTGGCGAGCTGCCGGAGGCGGGCGCCTTGCGTTCTGTTTCCGTTCAGCCGACCTTGACGGAATTCCACACGGTCAGCCAGCCCCAGGAGCCGTAGTTCGACGCGGCATCGGACTTGCCGGGCGGGATGACGACAGCACCTGTGGGAGCTCCACTGCAGTCTTTGCTGAAATAGGCAGTGATGTTCCCGCTGGTGTGGTTCGTGATGGTGTGTGCGCCGGGGTAACCGTTGCTGCCGAGCAGGCTGGTGTAGCAGGTCCCGTTCGTGGGGTTGGTCAGCACCTGGGAGCCGCTGTCCACGACCACCGTTCCGGTTGAGGCCTCGGCGAAGCCCGGGGTGGTCAGGATGGCGGCGGCAGCCAAGGCGGCGGCCGATGCCACTAAGCGACCTCGATATTTTGTGCGCACGCGAATCTCCTCGAAAGAAAGATGCTTCCGTCGCCTTGGCGGCGGCGTCTTGTGATTGCCGAGGAGGGTAGAGGGGTGTGCTATTTCTCCACCATTCTCTACTTATTTCACCTGGAACGGCATATTGAGCCGTTCCGGCCCGGCCGGTTTGCCCGAACTTACTCGCATGTGGTGGTGCGGGGGCTCGGTCCGGCACCTCGGGCTCGATGGGCGGCGCTTGCACAGTGTGACAACGCTGCTCGGCTCTTCGTCGACCATGCAGGGGTCGGCAGGTCAGCAGTTGCGGGGCCAGACGGTGAACGCGCCGGGCACACCCATCCAGTCGAAGGTGGTCGCGCTGGAGTGGTTCTCCTCGGCGAGGTACCTGACCCGCTCCGTGGCCGCGGCAGGGTCCGGATCCGTGTCGTCCAGGGCCGGAGCCACGTTCTCGGCGGCAGTCTGGGTGGTCAGGTAGTGGTTCGCGCAGTACCAGGACATGTCCAGGCCCAGCCAAGTGCTGGCGTCGGAGTCGAACATGACGAACCACGGGCGCAGAGAGGGGTCGTAGATGTCGCGGGGGTCGCCGCCACCCGCACCCGGGTGCGTGTCCGGCCACATCATGGCCTGGCCGATTTTCCCCTGCGCCGCCAGGTCCCGCACGTGCTCTGCGTACTCCTGTGCTGTGGAGAGGTTGTCCAACCGGTAGTCGGCCAGCCTGTTCTCGATGGTGCCGGTGATCGGGTAGAGGATGAACTTGCCGCGCAACTGGCTCCAGGTCGGCCAGGCGTCCGCCTTCGCCGCCGCATCGAGGTTCGGGTATCTTCCGTCCAGCATGTCGCTGGGCCTGAAGACCTTGTCCGCGCCGAGGTACTTCCCGATCACATGGTCGAGTTCGGCCGGACCCATGCCCGCGTTGCTGCGGAAGCCCCACTTCAGCTCGAGCTTCACATAGATCGGGTCGTGGCCGGGGTGGCTGTCGCTCCAGTCACGGAGGTTCTCCAGGCAGTTGCGCAGGCTACCGTTCCGCAGTGTTCTGCTGAGGGACCCGGACCCGAGGGTGTAGGTGCAGTTGTTCTCGTTGAACAGAGGGTCCGCGTGACTGACGATCCATCCGCCGTCCCGGCGGTAGGTGCTGTAGACGTCGAGCTCGACGAGGTGGGCTCCCTGGTCGAGCTCCTTGGTGAGCCGGTTGGACTTGCTCGGTTCGTAGGCGTTGTGGAGACCGGGGACCGCGATGTGGTCCAGCCGCGTCTCGTCGAAGCCGCCGCCGGTTCCGTTCGGTAACGCGTGGACCGGTGCCGAGGACAACAGGGGCACGGCCGCGGTGAGCAGCAGAGCCGTACCCAGGATCCGGGTCCTGTGGAGCAGACGGCTCAGAACGGCATGACGCACGGGCATCAGAACTCCTCCGGTGGGAATGCCGACATACGCGGCACGGCTCACGCACCGGGGCGCTGATGCGCGTGATCGGCTTCCTGGGGCGTGGCGCGTGCAGGGCGTGCGGCGCAACGGTGGTGAGGGTGGAGCTGCGATCTCGCGGTGCGGAGTGGAGCGGCCCGTGTCGCCCGAGGGGGAGCGCTGCTGCCCGGGCCGAGCCAGACTGTAGCGTCGCCCGTGCTGCCGGGCTACCGTCCGGTAGGAATTTTGGGGTGTCGCATCGTCGAGGCCGTCGTCGCGCAGCCTTGTCCTCCGTCGCTGTCCGGTCGGACGCGCCGGAGTCCCGGACCTCGGCGAGCAGGACGAGTGGTCGACGACAACCGTCCAAGGCCTGTAGGAGCGCTGTTCGCAGCGCGGCAACAAGGTCCGGTCGTCAGGGGGCCCTGCCCGGAGCAGGAACGATGCGCGTGAGGCCGCCCCTTCGAGGGGGCGGCCTTCGCGTGCCCGGTGGCGGATCCCGTGGCGGCCTTGAGCCGGACGAAGCGGCGTTCCGCCCTCCCCGCCGGTGCGGACCGGATGGTCATGAGGTCGTTCGGCGGACCATTGTGAGCCGGTTGCGGCCAGGGACGACGGCGGTACACGGCACGCCACAGCCCTTGCGTAACAAGTGCTTAACACCAACCTCTTGCGCACAGCCCCAACAATCGCAAAGGTGTCGGCTCAAACCTTTGATTTCAGGCAGCGAGGGTTTCCTCGCCCCATTCCTCGGCGGCTGCCCGAACCTCAGGAGGAGCGTATGTCCACAGACAAGCCCGTGAGCGAAGTGGAACGGGACAACCCGGTGTCGGGCGACGCACAACGCCTGCACGAACTCGGCTACGCCCAGGAACTGGCCCGCTCGATGTCGGCCTTCTCCAACTTCGCCATCTCTTTCACCATCATCTCCGTCCTGTCCGGGTGTCTGACGCTGTACGGCTTCGGCATGGCCACCGGCGGACCGGCGCTGATCACGTGGGGCTGGCCACTGGTCGGCATCATGACCCTGTTCGTGGGCCTGGCGATGGCCGAGGTCTGCTCCAGCTACCCCACGGCGGGCGGCCTGTACTACTGGGCGGCCAAGCTCGCACCGTCCCACGGGCCGGCATGGTCCTGGTTCACCGGCTGGTTCAACTTCCTCGGCCAGGTGGCGGTCACCGCAGGCATCGACTTCGGGGCGGCGTTCTTCCTGAACGCGCTGCTGGACCTGCAGTTCGGGTTCACCGCCACCCCGGGGCACACCATGGTCCTGTTCGGACTGGTGCTCGCCGCACACGGCCTGCTGAACACCTTCGGCGTGAAGCTGGTCTCTCTCCTCGGCAACGTCAGCGTGTGGTGGCACGTCCTGGGAGTGCTGGTGATCGTGGGCACCCTGGTCGTCGTTCCGTCGAAGCACCAGTCCGCCGACTTCGTCTTCACCCACTTCGTCAACGGCACCGGCTGGCACTCGGGCCTGTATGTCGGCCTGCTGGGCCTGCTTCTCGCGCAGTACACCTTCACCGGCTACGACGCCTCCGCGCACATGACGGAGGAGACCCATGATGCAGCCAAGGCCGGCCCACGCGGCATCGTGATGTCGATTCTGGTGTCACTGGTGGCCGGATGGGTCCTGCTGATCGGCATCACCTTCGCCATCCAGGACTACGACGGCGCGCTGAGCAGCTCGACCGGCGTTCCTCCGGCGCAGATCTTCATCGACGCGGTGGGCGACACCGGCGGCAAGCTGCTGCTGCTCATCGCCATAGGCGCCCAGTTCTTCTGCGGCATGTCCTCGGTCACGGCCAACTCGCGCATGATCTACGCGTTCTCCCGTGACGGCGCGCTGCCCGGCTCCCAGGTGTGGCACAGCATCAACAAGCGCACCAAGACCCCCACGAACGCGGTCTGGCTGGCCACCGGCGGCGCCTTCCTCCTGGGGCTGCCGTACCTGTGGAACGCCACCGCATACGCGGCCGTCACCTCGATTGCCGTGATCGGCCTGTACATCGCGTACGTACTGCCCGTGTTCCTCCGCCTGCTGCAGGGCTCCCGGTTCGAGCGCGGTCCGTGGCACCTCGGCCGCTGGAGCAGGCCGGTCGGTGTCATCGCCGTAGTCTGGACCGTGGTCATCTCTGTGCTGTTCATGCTGCCGACCACCAGCCCGGTCACTGCGACCACCTTCAACTACACCCCGATTGCCGTTCTCATCGTCCTCGGCTTCGCCGGCGTGTGGTGGCTGGTCTCGGCCCGCAAGTGGTTCACCGGCCCGAAGGTCCAGGGCACCCCGGAGGAACTGGCCCGCATCGAGCACGAGTTGGAGTTCTGACAGGACAGCGGGAGGGCAGCGCGGGCGTCGATCAGGAGAGCCCGCGCGGCCGTGCCCCCGGTCGGGCGTCGGCTTCCTCGGCCGGTCGCGTGGCCGGAGGTGAGAGATCCGGCTGTTGCCGCACCGCCCGCCGATGGCCACGGAGGTCCGGTGGGCGGGCGGCACGGCCGCTGCCTGTCTGGCTCGGCGGGTCAGCCGGCGGCCCCACCCGCGCCGGGAGGGATTCCGGAGTGCGTTCTCCCCGGACCGGCGGGCAACTCCAACGGCGTGGACGTTGGGCCGATGCCGGGCCCAAAAGCGTGTCGCGCCCCTGCCCATCGTCACCCGTTCGTGCTGTCATGGACATGCTTTGAGGGCCTTCCCGTGCCAGGGAGGCCCTCGCAGCCGGTCCGGACCGTGTACGCACCTGCTCCGGCGGGCCGCAAACCGGTCCGACTGCCCACTCAAGTTCCAGGACAGCCAAGGAGGACGGCCATGAGACCGTTATCCCAGTTACGCCTGCGCACGGCAATCGTCGGCGGCCTGGCGCTCGCCGGACTCACGATGACGCCCGCTTCGGCGGCGGACGCGCCCCTGGCCTTTGCCTGTCAGGCGAAGCCGCCGGTCGGCTCGGCGCAGACGTTCGACCTCAGCGCCGGAGTCGAAGCCACCGCACCCGAGTCGGTCGCCTCGGGCAGCTCCTTCAACGTCGCCCTCGCCCCCCAGCCGCTCACGGTCCCCGGATCGGTGAGCGGCCACACCGTGAAGTCGATCAAGAACATCCAGCTCACTGCCGCCGTCCCGGCCAACGCGACCCTGACCGGTGAGAGCCTGTCCGGGGGCTCCAACCTCGGCTCCGGAACCCCGAGCGTCACCGTGCGGGGCGACGACATCGTGATGACCGTCCCCGGACCGATCAGCGGCGGCAGCACCTTCACGCTGCCCACGCTGACACTGAACCTGACCGCCGGAGCGTCCGGGACCACCGTCGACACCCGGCTCGTCGGCACCGGCTACGACGACCCCGGGCTCACCTTCACCGCCAGCGTGCCCATCCTCGGCTTCACCGTGAGCGTGCCGACGTCCTGCTATCCCTCTCCGAACCCCGTGCTCAGCTCCACCGCCGTGAGCTGACCGGACCGCCACCGGCAGCGGTGCCGCGGCAGAGCGGGACGGCAGCCCGTTCTCCCAGAGGTCGTGACTCGAGCACGGCCGTGAGGACCGCCCCGGCGAGCCGGCCCCTCTTTGAACCCGACCGTCGTGGAACGACGGCGCGCATCCGGACCCTGGCCGAGCGTGAGACCACGAGACGGTGCCGACACCGCCTCCTGTCGGTTCATGGACACGGCGCACATGCTCTGGTGGGCCCGCGCAACGCGGCTGTGAAGTCCCATGGGTTCGTCCTGCGGATGGCCGGGAAGCCCGGGTACCCGACCCTGCGGTCCGGGTGTGCGGCGAGTCCGTGCTCGGACAGATGAAGGCCTTCCCGTGGCACCCTCGGAGCCCCGGTGGCCTGGGCCGGTGCCCGCTGCGGGCCTCGGCGTCGCGTGGCATGCCCGCAGTGCATCCCGCCATGGCGGGCGGTTCGCGGGGGAGTGTCACCGGCGTCCGGTACCGCGTCCGGTGTGGTGGCCGTCGCGCGACGGGCTTCGATCTCGGCGATCCGTCGGGCGACGGCCTCGGAGGCAGGGGCAAGGGAGCCGATCAGGGTCCGGACGGGGGCGCTGCGAGCCGCGGTCCCGGACGATGACCGCGGCCTCGTCGCACTTCACCTGGCCCGCCCGCCCCGGCCACCGCCGATCTGGACGGCGGGGCCGGGACACTGCGGGGCTCAGCCGGAGTCCGCGGATTGCCCAGTGATATCAGCGATAACGCAGAGTCACTTCCGAGCGCTTACGACCTCGACCTTGACCGCCCAGCGCTTCATGCCGTGGCAGGCCGTCCCGCCCGGCTTGTCCGCCTTCCCGCACAACGGCCTGGACGACGTGAGCTCAGCCTTGCCGGTCGTGGTGGCCTGGAAGGCGGCGATCGTGTTGCCATGCGGGGCACCGATGCCTGCGTTGACCTGCTTCAAGCCCTTGCCCGTTGCTTTGACCGGTGTCCACGGGCGGTCAGGGCTGCCGCCCAGGGTGAGGCGGATCGTCGTGCCCGGGGAGATGCACACCGTGCGCCCGGCGTCGGCGGCGGTGAGGGTTGCCTTCCGGGGACAGGCGGACACGCTGGTTGCCGGATGACTGCCCTTGTCCTTCTGCGTGCCGCAGCCCGCGAGAAGGAGTACGGAAGTGGTGAGTACCACCGGAGCGATGAGGTGGTGTCGGTTCATGAATGGCCTCCTTTTCCCTTGAGACGTGTCACAGGCGCAAAAGGGTCCCGGTCACCGTGAGACGGCTGGGACTCCGGGTGTCGGCGATGCGTTCAGCCGGGGGTACGGCGGCGTCGTCGGCCACGGCACAGGACGGGGAAACCGGGCAGGCACCGCTCCACCGGGCCGGCGCTACAGCTCCCTGTCTCCTTCGGATGCCATGGTGGCTACTGAGCGGATTGCCCATCAGCCGTCGAACAAGTGGGGCCGGGAAGCTCGGGTTCGCTGGTTCCGTCTGCCTTCTTCCGCCAGTGGTCGAGGGAACGCCGGGCGGTGAGGGTGTGACGGTGGTCGGGGCCGAGGACGCGCTCGCGGTCGGCGAGGACCTGCTCGAGTGCGGCTGCCGCTCCGGTCGGGTCGCCCGCCTCACCCCGCCAGTAGGCGAGGCTGTGGCGGGCGGTGAGAGTGCTGGGATGGTCGGGGCCGAGGACGCGCTCCCGGTCGGCGACGACCTCCTCGAGTGCGGCTGCCGCTCCGGTCGGGTCGCCCGCCTCACCCCGCCACCAAGCCAGGTTGTGGCGGGCGGTCAGGGTGGCGGGGTGATCGGGGCCGAGGACACGCTCTCGGTCGGCGAGGACCTCCTCGAGCGCGGCGGCTGCTCCCGCCGGGTCACCTGCCTCGCCCCGCCAGTAGGCGAGGCTGTGGCGGGTGGTGAGGGTGCCGGGGTGGTCGGGGCCGAGGACTCGTACTCGGTCGGCCAGGAGTTCGGCGAATGCGGCTGCTGCTCCGGTCGCGTCGCCTGCCTCGCCGCGCCAGCGGGCCAGATTGTGGCGGGTGGTGAGGGTGCTGGGATGGTCGGGGCCGAGGACTCGTACTCGGTCGGCCAGGAGTTCGGCGAATGCGGCTGCTGCTCCGGTCGCGTCGCCTGCCTCGCCCCGCCAGCGGGCCAGATTGTGGCGGGCGGTGAGAGTGTCGGGGTGGTCGGCGCCGAGATGTCGTGTGGTGGCATCGGTGAGCCGCTGGAGTTGACCGATGGCAGCGATGACCTGTCCGGTCTCGGCCAGGCTTCTCACGGCACGGTACAGAACGGCGTGGGCTTCAGGTTCGTACAAAGCCCTGTTCGCACGGCGCGCAAGGGCGTTGGTGTTGGCTCGCAGGGCGGCGGCGAGAGCGGTGTCGCGCTCGACGTCGGGCCAGACGTCCAGCAGCGCGTCAGCAGCGGTACGCGCGTGGGCGGCGCGCGATCGCGGTGGGAGGAGTTCGTGGACAGCACGTTGGAGGAGTTGGTGAACGCGCACAGCCTGGTGGGGGGCGTCGGGGGTGTAGTCGATCAGGCTGAGCTGGTTGAGGTTCCACAGCGCGTCCACGGCGTCTTCCTCGTCGACGCCGGGGACGTTCGAGGACCGGCCGAGGGCTCCGTGGCCGGTGACCGTTCGTCGGTTCGCTGCGAGGTGGGCGAGTACCGGGGAACTGGTCAGCACCGTCTCGGGGATCCCGTTGGGATCGAGCACCGAGGCCAGCTCCACCATGGGTTCGGCCAGGCCTGTTGGAGCGAGTTGGTTGGCGAGGGCGATGGACAGGGACCAGACGGCAGCGACGGTCCGGTGCTGGTCATCGGGCAGCCCGGTGGCGTCGGCCAGCACGTCGGGCAGGGTGCGGCGGTGGTCGTTCAGCCGTCTGCGGTAGGCCGCGCAGTCCAGGTGTTTGTTGATCATGTAGGGCACCGCCTGAGCCAGGGCAAGGGGCAGACACCCCAGGTCGTCGGCGAGCCCTCGGATCTGCGTGGCGTCGTCGCTGCGGTGGTGTGCGGCGAGTTTCGCGGTCAGGTAGCTCGTGGCCTCGGCGAGGGTGAACAGACCGATGTCGACGAGGCGGCGGCCCTGAGCGGACAGGGCCGCGTCGCGGTTGCGTGTCGTGACCAGGGTCCGCCCGTGCGGGACGTCGGGGGGCCACAACCCGGCCAGAGTGGCCGGGTGCGTCACGTCGTCGAGTACCACCAGCCACCGGCATCCACCCGCGGATGAGGCGGCTGTCGGTGGCATGGCGAGCCATGCCAAGAACGCCGCCGCGGCGCGCCCAGGATCGCTCTCGTCGACGCCCAGGAGGTCGGTGGCGGCACGCGCGTAGGCGCTGACCACTTGTTCGGGCTTCTCGGCGGTCGCCCATACCAGCAGGTCCACGTCTCCGCGCTTCCAGAGGGTGCGGGCGTGGTGGGCGGCGAGCTGGGTCTTGCCGACCCCACCCATGCCGATCAGGACCTGGCACGACACCGCCGAGGTCCCGGCAGACGCCGACAGCTCCAACTGCTCGATGACTGCTCGGTTTTGAAAGCAGTCGGCCTGCCGCGGCAGTACCCCGACCTGGTGCGGCCAGGTCACCACAGGGCGGGTTGCGGCGTAATAGGTGACGTGACCTCCATCGGCCACATAGCCGACGGACAGGCTGCGGTCGCGGGCGCGCGACGTAATCCGCGCCGGCTCACCGAGGCCTGAAGGGGTGCCGGTGAGTTGTGGGCTTGAGGTGGCCGGCCCGTTCAGCCCTGGGACGGATCCGGCGTGGGAGGGGTGCCGATATGGGCTCCTCCGTGAATCACCCCGGCCACGATCGAACCCCCGTCGGCGCGGAGATCCGCATTGCCGCCGATGGCCAGACCTCCCGGCCCGGTGGTCGCCTCAGTGAACCGAGCATGCTGTGCAAGCACGCTACGGAGCTGGGAGGCGGCTTGGTGGCGCTCCGCCTCGTCCAGGATTTCGAACACCGCCTCGATGCGGGCCTGCCAGGACGCCTCGTGGCGTATCCGTGCTTGCGCAGCCTCGGCCGGGCCGGCGCCCCGGAGGGCGGCCGCTGTCCGATCCAGGCGTTCCAGTTCCGCCTGCTCACGCTGCGCCTCGCCCCGGCCGAACCAGCGTGCCAGCGCTTGGCGCAATCCGGACCATGCGTCTGTTCCCGCGGCCGCCACCACAGCCGTGCCACCGGATGCGGCCAGTGCGGCCAACACCTGATCGAGCATCCCGCCCCCCTGATCACGGATGTTGCCTGGGACAGTAACGCCGTACCGAATGCCTCCGCAGCGATTCGCTGGAACGGGGCGGCTGAGCGCTCGAATCGGCCGGTCCCTGCCGTCACCGGGGGACCCGCCCGGCCATCTCCCCGATCCCGTCGCCCGGTACGTCAGGAGCGGCGAGGCGGACCATGTGTCCCTGGCCGGTGCGCGTGAGCCAGGCGCAGGTCCCGAAGGAGCATCCGGCCGGCCTCGATGACTTGCAATTGCCGCTGCGTCAACTTCTACGGTCGTGTGTGTGGCCGGACAGACCGGCCCGGCGATGAAGGGTGTGGCCATGGCCTGGTCGATCGCGGATGTTGCCCGGATGTCCGGGGTGACCTCTCGGACGCTGCGGCATTACGGCGAGATCGGCCTGCTTGCTCCCGCGTACATCGGGGGCAACGGCCACCGCTATTACGAGGAGTCAGAGCTGTTGCGGCTGCAGCAGATCCTCTTGATGCGGGAACTCGGTCTGGGCCTGCGTGAGATCGCAGCAATGCTGGACGGCCAGACCGACCCGTTGGCGGCGCTGCGCGACCATCAGCGCAGACTGCTGTCGGAGAGGGACCGTCTCGACGTACTCGTCCGGACGGTCGGCCGCACCATCGCCGAACTGGAGGAAGACAAGGACACCCGTACCATGGAGAAGATCAGCAGGCCGGAGAACCTGTTCACCGGCTTCGACACCGCACGCTACGAGGCACCCGCCCGTCGGCACTGGCCCAGCCAGGCAGAGCAGTCGGCGCGCTTCACCGCCCATTCGTCCGAGGCCGAGCGGGCACAGTTGGAGCGCGAGGCGACAGCGGCGTTGGTCCGCATGGCCGAGTTCATGCAGGCCGGCACCCCGGTCACCGACCCGGCGGTGCAGGCCGAGGTCGACGCCCACTACCAGGTCATCTGTCGGATGTGGACCCCGGACGCGGCCGCGTTCAAGGCCCTCGGACAGACCTACGTCGACGATGAGCAGTGGCACGCCGTCTACGACGCTGTCGCCGCCGGTCTTGCCGCCTACCAGCGGGACGCGATGGGTGCCTACGCCGACGCCCACCTGAGCTGAGCCGCCCGCTGCTGCTGGGGGCTGCAGACCCCAGCAGCCGGGCTGCTTTCCTCGACCGATCGCCCGGCGGCGACCGCTGCCCATGTGGCGCGGTATAGGCATACGTTCCTGAAGCCCTACGCCGCGACCCCGCCCCTCGACCTCGTCACCACAGCTGTGAGGGCAATGAACTCCGCTGTCGGCCGGGTTCGGGCTCCGCCGGAGATCGGCCGGTCGGTGCGGGACTGCCGCCAGGTGGTCAACAGGGCCATACGGAAACCGTCTTACGGGCAGCCTGGCGGACAAGGGGCATTCGTCCACTGGAGTTGCAGGCGGCGGGGCCGAAGGGGAACGCCGGCCCGGTCGGTGGCCGTTCTGCCGCAGTCGGCGTCCTCACTTGGGCCGTGCACCCGAGTATCTAGCGCAGCTCGTGTCGGTCCGCCCAGGAGGCGATCGCCAGGGCGATCTCGGCAGGGCGGTCCTCCGGGGTGTGATGCCCGGCCGGCATGTCGTGGCGCTCGATCTCGAGGGCGGCCATGTGCTTCTCGCACCAGGCGACCAGGTCCGGGCCCATCATCGAGCCGGGGCCGGGCGCGAAGTCGATCAGCAGCTTGGGGACGTCCGCGCTGGCCCCGAGCCACGCGTCGTAGGCCTCGACGCGGGCCACGACATCGGCGGGCTCACCCCCGAGGGGCATGGCGCGCGGCCACTGCAGCAGCGGTCGGCGGCTTTCCGGGGTGGGGTAGGGCCGCAGGTACGCCTCCAGGTCGGCGCGGTCGAACGGGCCGACAACCGTGCCGGGGAGACCCTTCTCGATCATGAGGTTTTCGTCGAGGATCATGGCCTCTCCCACCCGCTCCGTCTTGATGGCCCGAAACAGCTCGCGGCCGCCCTCGGGGAACTCCTCCCACGTCATCGGCTTGACGATGGTCTCGGTGAAGGCGATGCCGCGGACCCGGCCGGGATGGCGGGCGGCGAAGTCGAAGGCGAGTGCGCCGCCCCAGTCGTGGCCGACCAGGACGACGCCGTCGAGTCCCACCGCGTCGAACCAGGCGTCGAGGTAGCGGGCGTGGTCGTCGAAGGTGTAATCGATCTCGGGTTTGCCCGAGTCGCCCATGCCGATGAGGTCGGGGGCGAGCAGGCGGCCCCGGCCGACGGCCGGCAGGACGTTCCGCCACAAGTACGAGGAGGTGGGGTTGCCGTGCAGGAAGACGATCGGGGTGCCCGATCCGTGCTCGCGGTGAGCGATCGTCGAGTCGAGGACGGGGGTGGTCGGCATGCGGGATCTCCCAGGGGTGTGTGGACAGGGCGAGGTCAGCGGTAGGCGGCGGCGTTGCGGGCGGCCCAGTCCGTGAAGGGGCGCGGCGCGCGGCCCAGGACCCGCTCGATGTCGGGGCTCACCCGGCGCTCGGCAGGCAACGGTTCGCCGAGGATGGCGAGGGTGCCCTCCACCACCGGTGCGGGCATGAACGCGAGCAGCTGCTCCCGCGCCTCGTCGCGGGTCTGCTCGATGAAGTGGACCGGTTCGCCGATCGCGGCGCCGATCGCCGCGGCCCGCTCGCGCGGGGTGGTCGTGGCAGGACCGGTGAGTTCGTAGACAGCGCCTGCGTGGCCGGGCCGCAGCAGCGCGGCGGCGGCGACCTCGGCGACATCCGCCGGGTCGACCATCGGCAGGCCGACGTCGCCGAACGGGGCGGCGGCCACCCGGTCGCTGCGTATCGGCTCGGCCCACGCGAGGGCATTGGATGCGAGCCCACCACAGCGCAGCACGGTCCACTCAAGGCCCGAGTCGCGGAGTGCGGTCTCGAAGGTGGCGGCATGGCGGTAGACGTCGGGGCGGGTGGCAACGCCGAGAGAGGAGATCAGGACGACCCGGCGGACGCCACCCGCCTTCGCGGCGTCGAGGATGCCGTGCGGATCGTCGCCTGCCACGAGGAGGAACAGTGCGTCGGCTCCGTCGACTGCGGGGCGGAGGCTGTCCGGGGCTGCGAGGTCGGCCTGTACGTGGCGCGCGCCGGCGGGAAGGTCGCGCGCCTCGCCACGCGAGATGGCGGTCGCCGTCTCGCCTGCCTCGGCGAGGATGCGGACGGTCTCGCGGCCGATGTTCCCGGTGGCTCCAGTCACTGCGATCACAAGGGCTCCTGTGTGAGTTAGTTGACTAACTGAGTCGGAGCCCGACCGTAGCTCACTGTGCTGGGGTTCGTCTACAGTCAGTTGGGTGACTGACTCAGAGAAGCGGGCGCGGCGCGCTCCCGGGAAGCGCGAGCGGCTGGCCGCTGCGGCGGTCAAGGTGCTGCACGAACAGGGCGTCGAGAAGACCACCCTGGCTGATATCGCGCGGGAGGCCGACGTCCCCGTGGGGAACGTCTACTACTACTTCAAGACCAAGAACGAATTGGTCGAGGCCGCCATCGACGCCCAGCGGCAGAACCTCTCGGGAATGATTGCGGCCCTGGACGCACTGCCGACACCGGGTGAGCGCTTGAAGGCGCTCATCGCCGGGTGGGTCGAACAGCGTGACACCGCAGTACGGTTCGGTTGCCCCACGGGCACCCTCGCGTCCGAGTTGGACAAGCGGGCCGACGGCCTCGACGCCACGGTCGCCGCGGTCATGTGCACCCTCATCGACTGGGCCGAGCGGCAGTTCGCCGAACTTGGCCGGAGCGATGCGCATGAGCTCGCGGTCGCGCTGATCGCCGCCTACCAGGGCATCTCGGTGCTGACCAACACGCTCCGCGACCCGGAGCTCATGGCCGTCGAAGGCCGCCGCCTGGAGCGTTGGATCGACTCACTGGCGTGACCCGCCGCGCGCCGTCGACGTACTCGTGAACGGACGTGACTGCTCAGCAGGTTCGACGCGACGGTGATCGGCCCCCATTGGACGGTCCCTGCGCGGGCGCTCGAGCGGGCCCACGACGTACCGCGCCTCGGAGCACCGGGACATCCGGGGCACCTCGGGTCCGGGGTCCAGCGGACCGGGCGAGCGCGGGGAGGGCCACGGTGAACGGGGCCTCGTCCGGGTGCGCCCTCAGCTGCTCCCAGCCGAGGCCGTCCACGAGGAAGACGCAGGCCCGGTCGGTGGGTGCG
>NZ_JBSFDP010000042.1:0-51930 GCF_053593975.1 Streptomyces sp. NPDC002004 | reverse complement strand
GTCGGCCAGCCCGCCGGGCCGCCTGTCGGCCAGCCCGCCGGGCCGCCTGTCGGCCAGCCCGCCGGGCCGCCTGTCGGCCAGCCCGCCGGGCCGCCTGTCGGCCAGCCCGCCGGGCCGCCCGTCGGCCAGTGTCGTGGTGGTTCCGAACGAGGGGGTGATGTGTGTGGTGCCGGCGGTGCTTTGGGGGCCGGGGGGGGCCGGTCCGGCCTTGTGGTCCTGTGGCGCCTTGTAGCCCGGTCGGTCCGGTGACGCCTGACCACCCGCGCGCTGCCCGCCCCCGGCACCATCTGCACAGACTGAGCTTGATCTTCAACATCAACCGAACCTGCGTCCACTGGTCCCGCCCTACCGCTCCGGCAGGGCGGGCCTGCCCTTGCATGGCGGCGCCCGGGCGCCGCCAATCGGTTGCGAGGCTTCGCGTCGGCCCGAGGAAGTGAAACGAGGGTGCGAAACAACAGCCCTGAGCATTACAAAGACAAAATGACCCTCTTCCTCTGTTCCAAGTGCGGCATCGCGATCACACCGGAACTGACCGAACTCGCCACTGTCCCCGACGCCCCGCACGGCGAGCACGACAGGGACGAGGAGACCCGCCGGGCTCCTTCCACCATGGCGCAGGGCCACTACGCGATCGACCCCGAGCCCTGGGGACCTCCCTTTGTCGTTCAAGACGATCAGGAGAACCCGAAGCCCGCTCAGCTGCGCGGGCCTCTGGTCTGTCGTGACCAGGGCTTCGTCATCTCGGCAGGCAGCCGGGGCACCGTGCTGGTGCATCCCGACGACGCACCCGATCTTCGGCCCCTCCCCAACTGGAAGAACAGCAACGGGTGCTGCGGCCCCACCGGCAACGAAGGACTCAACCGAGCCTGTCCCTGCGGCGCTCCTGTCGCGACCCTCGCAGCCGACTGCTTCGGGCCCTACGAGCTGCACCTCGACCCCGTCCGGACGTACGCGTTCTCCGAGTAGGACCGCGAGTGCACGTGTGAACCCGGCGCACTGCGCACCCGCCGCTCGCGCGGACCGCGCCGATGTTCCTCGCGGATCGTGCTGCACCGGCGTGGGTCCCGGACACTGCGGTGCCCGGGCCGTACGGGGTGGCAGTCGGCACCTCTCTCCGATGCAGTGTCGGCCCTGCGGGGCCGGTGTTCTTCATCGACGCCGAGCCCCTGAAGGGGAGGCCACGTCCGGGTGCTCAGCTCACTGCTCGCCTTCGTGATCCGGCACTTCACCGCGTCACTTAAGCTCCTCGCCATGAACAACAAGGAGAGTGGCAGACGCGTCATCGACGGGCGCTTCGAGCTCGAGACCAGGCTCGGTGGTGGTGGCATGGGCACGGTGTGGCGTGCCAGCGACCTCCTGCTGCACCGCAACGTGGCTGTCAAGGAGGTCCGGCCGTCCGACCCGGACCTCGCCGAGTACGACCCCGGCACGGCAGGGATGCTGCGTGAGCGGGTTCTGCGCGAGGCCCGTGCTCTCGCCAGGGTCCAGCACCCCAACGTCGTGACCATTCATCACATCGTCGACGGCGGCGAGGGCACGTATCCCTGGATCGTCATGGAAATGGTCGAGGGCGGATCGCTCGCCGATCGACTGGACCGGGGGCCGATGACCCCCGCCGAGGCCGCCCGCATCGGCAGAGGCGTACTCGACGCCCTGCGCGCCGCCCACGACGCAGGCGTGCAGCACCGTGACGTGAAACCCGCCAACGTCCTGCTCCGCACCGACGGTCGCCCCGTGCTCACGGACTTCGGCATCGCGGCGATCCGAGAGGCCACCGCCCTGACCGCCACCGGGTCGATCATCGGCACGCCCGACTACATGGCCCCGGAGCGTGTCTCGGGCGACCTCGGCGGACCCGCGGCCGATCTGTGGTCGCTGGCGATGATGCTGTACGTGGCCGTCGAGGGCCATCATCCGCTGCGCCGGGGAACGACGCTGGCCACGCTGGCCGCCGTACTCCAGGAGCAGGTACCGCCGCCCGTGAAGGCCGGGGCCCTGACCCCCGTACTGGAGGCCGTGCTGGTACGGGATCCCTCTGCACGGCCGAGCCCGGAGACCGTCGACCGGATGCTGGCAGCTGTGGCAGAGGCAGGCGACAGGACGACGTCGTACCCGTCGGCACCGCCGCAGGACGCCGTTCCCGGCATGCAACAGCCGACCTCCTACCCACTGGCACCACCACACGACGCCGTACCCTTTCCCCCACCACCGACGACGGCGGTTGCAGTGCCTCCGGCTCGCATCCAGGGGACACGCCGCATCGCCGTCGCCTCCATCGCAGTGGGTGCTGTCCTGGCGGGAGGGCTGGCCTGGGCCGCTCTGCCCGGTACCGGCGCCAAGGACTCGGCGGGTTCCTCCGGAACGGTCAGGCAGACACGGACACCGGCACAACACGACGACTCGAGCGACAAGGGCTCGACGAAAACACCTGCGAAAGCCGCAACCACCGACCTGCTCACCCCCAAGGGCATACGGATCGTGATCAAGGCTTTCGAAGATGCATCGGGAAGCGATCGCTTCGGTGACTTGACCATCTATCCGGACCACGCATCGGCCGACATGATGGTGCCCGGCAGCCAGACCCGGCACGTCAGCTACATGTACCGTCCCGGCGGCGCAGCGGAGAAGGGCATCATCAAAGGCACGCTCACCGGTGGTGACGAGCCGGTGAGCGTGAAGAACTTCCGATGGGACGCCGTGCCGACGTTGCTCGCCCGGGCGGAGAAGGAGCTGAAGGTCGAGAAGCCGACAAGCCGCTACCTGACGGTGCGGCAGCCGAACAACATCTTCGGCACTCCCGCGGGCATGGCGGTCTATCTGAGCAACGAATACAACGAGAGCGGCTACTTGGAGGCCGACACCCAGGGCAGGGTGAAGAAGGTGATGCCGGCCGAGTGATGAGCCGTGCGGCAGCCCAATGAGCTTCACCCCGGGGCGCAGGGCACTGCCCGGCTCCCCGGCCCGCCCCTTTCCGTTCCGCTCCTGGACACGCCAAAGCGTCAGGGGCAGGGATTCCGTGCCCTCGACGACGAAAGCGGCCCCACTTCGCGGGTCAGTGACCTCTCCGCCTGCCGGGGCTTGCCACGTCGGACCCAGCCGCGACCGGAGTCGGCTTCCGGTCCCACTGGTGGCACCACCCGTGCCCGGACCCGGGGACCGACAGCGGGTTCCCACGGAAGCATCCGATCGACCCCGGTCCTCGCCGCCTGCATCACCCCACCACGCCCGGCTGCCGGCGTTCCGCTGACACGAACGGGCAACCGAGTGAGCACGCCGGGCCCAGTCGGCGGCTTCTCGTACGGACGCGACTCGGAAGTGTGACGGCAGGGATGCTTCGTGGGCTCCGTTCGACAGCCGGTGCGAGTTGCGTCCTGTAGGCAAAGCGGCTGGCTGGAAGGGAGCCGGCGGCTTTGGGCGCGTGGGATCCGTGCGAGCGGCGGTGAGCGCGGCGCGGCCGCCCGCACCGGCCGATCGGTCGGTTTCGGAGACGCGGCCGCCCCCGCCCCCGCCTACCGTGTGATCACCGGCGGATTCCGCAGGACCGCTGCGACACCTCCCCGAGACGCAGGAGTACCCACGCCATGAGCAGTGGCATCACCGTGATCATCTACCAGGTCAAGGACCTCGCCCGGGCCAAGGCGCTCTTCGGCACGTTCCTCGGTGTCGAACCGTCGACGGACTCGCCGTACTACGTCGGCTTCGACATCGACGGCCAGCAGATCGGCCTCGTCCCCGCAGGCCAGGATCGCGGCGTCACCGGCCCGGTCTGCTTCCGTGACGTGCCGGACATCGCTGCCGCCCACCAGGCCCTCCTCGCCGCCGGTGCCGAGGCTCACGAAGAGCCGCACGACGTCGGCGGCGGCCTGCTGGTCGCCTCCGTCAAGGACGCTGACGGCAACGTCATCGGGCTCCGCCAGCAGCCGTGACCCGCGTCCACCCTGCCCGCCACAGCGCGAAGGACACCGGGCAGAGATGGACGGGAAGTGGTGCGGCCCCGTCCCGGTCGGGGGCGGGGCCGCTGCCGGAACCCGGTGGTGTGATGGGTCGGCGGGTGGCTCTTCGCGAAGCTCGCTGCCCTCCGCAATGCCTGGGCGCTGCCGGCCTGCAACGAGCCCGGCGACATGGAGTCCAGCACCGCGGTGACCGGGCAGACCGCGTGCCGCAGCACGCCCTGCCCTGCCCTGACCGCCGTCGGTCGGGTCAGGCTTGGGCAGCGGCCCTGGCGGCGCGTTCCTCGCCCCTCCGCCGTGACCGCTTGCCGTACAGCGTGGTCCACAGGACGAGGGCGCCGAGGACCCCGTAGATCAGGACTGTGCTCAGATTCGCCATGACGTCCGCGCTGAGCGTGTACGCCAGCGCCACCCGGACCACGGCCTCGAGGCAGTAGGCCACGCCCCAGACGGTCGTCATCGTGAAGATGGTCTTGCGGAAGCCCTCGAACTGCCACAGCCCGTTCCACCAGGCCGTGCTCGCCGGAGTGCCGTCGGTCGCGAACTTGCGGCCGAAGTAGAACATCAGCGGACGCGGCGCCAGCAGCGATGCCAGGCACAGCAGCCCGAACAGCCCCGTGATGGCAGAGTCCTTGATGAGCAGAGTGCGGGCCGTGTGCGCGCCGACGAGGGACACCACGGCTGTGATCACCAGGAACACCAGGGTGACGACGGCGAATTCGTCGAGCTTGCGGCGCCACGCAAGGTGGACGGCGCTGTCGAGGACGGGCCAGGCGCCACCCGCGAGGAGTGCGGCGAACTCGCTCCAGCCGTGGTCGCGGAGTGTGTTGTACGTGAGGATCGGAGCGACGACGTTGAGGCCGATGGTGAGGATCCAGCCGACCGCGGCGGCTCTCCCCGAACGGGCCGGCGGCGCCGGCTGCTGATCGGTGCCGACTGCTGGTGTGTCCTGTGCGTGCTGCACATGCTGGATGTTCGTGGCGTCCTGAGCGGACATGCTTCCCCCTGAGTTGGTCCGATGAGTGCGATGGCAAGAACGTAAGGCGGCTGCCTGGCGCGAAGCCAGGGTTCACTGGCCAAATGATCACCAAGCTTGGCCGGAATGTGCTATTCCAGTCAGTGGCCCGCTCCCGGACGAAGTCGAGGCCCGGGCGCGCATCCGGTGTGCTCGGCCGGGTACTGCTCCGGGTGTTGCGCCTCCGCTCGGCACCACGGACCGGCCCGCTGCGCAGGCTCCGGCGGGATCCCCGCGCTGGTCCGGCGTCACGGCCGTACCGGTGCGCTACCAATTCCTCCTTCAGTTGACGGATGTAGCGCCGCGGGAGGCGCCCCTACCTTGGCACTCCCGCAGCGAACTGCGCCGCAGGGAACGGGCGTTGGCCTCCTGCGTACAGAACACCGCTGCGGTACGGGGTCGGATCGCGCAGCCGGTCCGGCAGGCAAGAGTTGCCGAAGGAGAACGGAAGACCATGAGCACCGAGTCAACCCCCCACGGCCAGGGACGGCGCGCGACAGCCGCACTCGTCACGGTTGCGGTCACCGCGCTGGCCGCCGCGGTGTCCCCGCTCACGACCGGGACGGCCCTCGCGGACACGTCCACGACGGCGGGACTGTCGCTGTCCCCGCGCCTGACGGCGGACGACGGCCTGGCACCCTCGCTGGACCTCGCCAAGGATTCGGCGGACTACGGGACGGAAATCGTCGTCAACAAGAGGCCGATGGCGAACTGGAGCTTCGTGCCCAACGGCGACGGGAGCTTCCTGATCCGCAACGACAAGACGCAGAAGTGCATCGACTTCAACACCGACAACAACCACCTTGTCGAGCCCCAGTACTGCGACGCGACGAACAGCAAGCAGAACTGGTACCTCCAGCCCTCGGACGCTTCAGGGGGTTACTACATGATCCGGAACGTGAAGACCGACAAGTGCATGGACGTCTTCGGCGGGGCGGGCGACGGCACGGTCGTGGGCCTGTACGACTGCCACGGCAGCGCCAACCAGGAGTGGACCATCGGGCCGACGCCGTCCCCGGGGGCCACCGGCCCCACCCTCGCCGACCTGGCCACCGCGTACGCACTCAAGCAGTGCAGCAACAACTCCAGTGTCATCAAGTCCTGCGACTACGCGGTCACCGGCGACAGCACCGCATCCGTGGGGAACCTGAAGCGCGTCAGCTCCAACGTGTGGAACAACACGACCGACCCCGCGGACCGCACCATCACATGGACGCAGACCACGTCGGAGACCAATTCGGTGGGAGGCTCCATCACCGTCACGAGCGAGGTCGGTGTCAACATCGAGGTCGTCACGGCCAAGGTCAGTACCGCGATCAACGCCCACTACGACCACGCATGGACCCAGACCAACACCGTGAGCGACGCCAACACCATATCCGTCAAGCCGGGCAGCTACAGCTGGGCCATGCGGGGGCAGCTGATGAAGACGGTGACGGGCAGATGGACGTTCACCAACGACCTCGGGAAGACCTGGTCCGGCGACGGCACCGCGACCGTCCCCGCCGTCGACGGCACCGACGACCGCAGCAGCGATCTGGTGCTGTGCACGAGCGACAGCACCGCCAAGGAGTGCGCCGACAACCGGTGACCGTCGTGGAGAACCACCACCAGGTGAACTGACGGCAGGCCGTCAGCCGTTCCCCGGCGCCGTGTCCGGAGCCGGGGAACACGCACGATCCGGCCCGCGTCCCCATCGGCGATGCGTCTGCGAAGCGATGATCCGGGTGCCGGTCGCGTGCTGAACGCCGATGAAGCGTGCACCCGCCGAGCGCGACCGGACCCCTGTGCCGCGGAGGTCACTGTCCTCCCGACCTGCGTCGCCGGATCACCTCCGCGGCGAGTTCGACCCGCGAGGTCATCGCCAGCTTTCTGAGAATGCTGGACACATGGGTGCTGACGGTGCTGCGTGCGATGGACAGACGGGCCGCGATCTCGGGATTGGAACAGCCGTCGGCCACGTGCTCCGCGACCAGGTACTCGGTGTGTGTGAGAGCATCCCAGCCCTGGCGGACGCCGCTTCGTGCCCCGCGGGGACCACGGCGGACGGAGACGGCCCGCAGACGTGCGGTCGCCCGAGCCACCTCCCACACCGCGCCCAGCTGCGTGAAGACGTCCAGTGCCTGATCGAGCTGCGCCCGTGCGTCGTCCAGGCGCCCGCCACGGGCCAGCAATTCCGCGGCGTCGACACGGCAGTACGCCGCGTTGAGCGGCCGTGGGGCGTCCTGGTAGCAGCGGGCCGCCTCCAGGAGCAGCTCGGGATCGTCGGACAGCAGACCTTGACAGCGGTAGGCGTCTGCGAGGTGGTACGGCCCGCGGCTGTGCTCGGCCCGCTGCTGCGCGGCGGAGGCGTACCGCAGGGCGTTCGCGCGCTCTCCCCGGGCCAGGGCGAGGCGCACCAGATCGGGTGCCAGAAAGCAGAGGATCAACCGCCCCGGCAGATGGCCGACGCCCTGGTCGAAGGCCTCGGCGCGCCGGTCGTGAGCGCTCCGGGTGTCACCGCGCGCTTCGTCGAGCAGGGCAGCCGCGCACAACGGCAGATACTCGTAGAAGGCCGCGATCGTCTCGTCGCCCGGTGCCGACGAGGCTGCGTTCAGGTGTGCTTCGGCATCGTTCAGTCGGCCCCTGTGCACCGCGATCAATGAAGCGACCGCTCGCAGCGACCGGCTCATGGCCGCCTGCTCTCCGCAGCCGAGACCTGCTTCGACCTCCGCCAGCGCATCGTCCCAGCGGCCGGCGTGGAAGGCGGCGAGCGCGCAGGACAGGTGGTACCAGGGCAGGAACACTCCGCCGATCCGCTCCGCCGGCCCCCGGACCGCGGAGAGGCTCCGTTGGGCGTCCTGGCCGAGATCGAGATCGGCGTAGCAGTTGACCAGCGAGAGCTGCAATCCGATCCACTGAGCCGGATGCATCGCGTCAGGAGTGACGCGCGACGCCTGCCGGGCCAGTTCGACCGCCTCGGCGTCGGGCGTCTCCAGGAAACGCTTCGCCGCCAGGACGTGCAGGGCGTGGGCGAGGGCGGAGCCGTCCCCGGCTTCGTCCGCGGCGCGTCGGGCGCGCGAGGCGACCGAGCCGGCTTGGGCGAGGTCGCCCAGCGCGAAGAGGCACACCGCGCTGAACGCCTGCAGCCGCACGACTTCGATCGCCGAAGTGTCTGCGTTCCTGTATCCGGCTCGTGCCTCTGCCAGTGCACGGTCCGGCCGCCCGCGAGCGAACGCGGACTGGATGATGACCCAGCGCAGCAGTTCGTCGAGCCCGGGGGCGGACGCGCCGGCCAGCGTGCACCGGGCGCTCTCCTCCGCCTCCGCGAGACGGCCGCAGGACAGCAGCGCGAGGGCGTGGTACAGGCGGAGATGGCCGGACCGGGCGTCCGAGGGGTCGATGAGTTCGAGTGCCGTGGTGAGCAGCTGCAGCGCCAGATCCGGCGCCCTCGCAGTGAGTCGTGGCGCGGATTCCGTCAGCCAGCCGGTCAGGAATTCCGGGCTGGGTGGCCCGTGGAGCAGGTGCTCGGCAACGCGTTCGGGCGCGGCACCGGCCTCCGAGAGACATCGTGCCGCCCTCATGTGCAGCATCGCCCGGACCGTGCCGGGAGCGGCGTCGTACAGGGCGCGCCGGAGGAGCTCATGAGGGAAGTGCAAGCCCTGGCCGGAGTCGCGCAGGGCTCCGGAGGCTTCGGCCTCCTCCAGGACAGCCAGCAGGTCCGGCATCGGAAGGCCGACGACGGCGGCGAGTTCGGCGGTGGTGCAACCCGTGCCGAGCACGGAGGCAACGCGCAGGACCTGCAACACGTCGTCACGTACATGGCGCAGCCGGTGCGCCACCAGCGCCGTCAGCGGCGGAAGCGAGCAGCCGGCGGCCGTGTCCGCAAGGGCCCCGCGGGTCTCGATGGCCCCTTCGCGCTCGAGCGCGGCGACCAGCTCCGTGATGTAGAGCGGGTTGCCCGCGGCTCCTTCCGCCATGCGCAGCAGCCGAGGTCCGGCCTCCCGCCCGCACAGGTCCGCAAGCAGCGCCGACACGGCCTGTTCGTCGAGGGGTGTCAGCTCCAGCCGGGTACGGTGCCGGGAGACGAGGCTTTGGGACAGCCGGTCCGCTTCGGCGGCTCCAGGATCGGGGCGGTGGGCACCCACGACCAGCAGCGGCAGTTGAGGCGCTGAAAGCACCAGCTTCCGCAGCACGGCCAGGCTGGCCGAGTCCGCCCATTGCAGGTCGTCGAGGAACAGCGCCAGCGGCCCTTGGGCGCACAGCTCGTCGACCAGCCCGAGCAACGCTTCGGTCGTCGCGGCATACACGCCGGCCGCCTCGCTCGTGACGCCGGGCAGACCGTAGCGGGCATCGCCACGCAACACCTCGGCGGCCCGGGCCCGCAGGGCGTCGTCGGGAGCCTCCTCCAGCCGCAGGCAGCGTGAGATCAGGGCGAACGGGCATGACTGTTCCAGACTCCGGGCGCTCCCGTACAGCACCCGGATTCCCAGGGTCTCCGTGGCCGCCCCGGCCTGTTCGAGTAACGCCGTCTTCCCCAGCCCGGCCTCGCCCACGATGAACACGGCGTTCCCCTCGCCCGCGAACGCGGACTCCGCCGATCGCGACAGGACCGTCGCCTCAGCCGCACGACCCCTGAGATGACCTTCGAAAGACGTCACTGCCGTGGCCCCCTGCCGTGTAATCCGAGGGATTAATAGCACATCACTTTGGATTGGGGTCACCGCCGACCAGTACGCGGACATGTGCCTCCTGCGGCCGAACAGGTACCGGTGCCGCACAGGACGCCGCGACCGCAGCAATGGCCTGGTCGTCGTACGCCCAGTGTCAGTGCGGTGCGCTTCACTGTCCGCCATGAAGCTCACGCAAGCGACCGTCAACGACCTCCTGGCCCAACTCGGCCCGGGGAATGACTACATGTACCTGCCCAGCGACCTGGACCCACAGGACCTGACCGACCTGCTCAGCGACAGGTACGGCGCCCCGCGCACCCTCGTCCTCGACGGCTTCACCGATCCGACGGTCGACGATTCCAGGGGCGCGGCTCTCCTCGTCCCCTTCGAGGACAGGGTCGTGAAGATACGGGCGTGGGCGTACGGGGATCAGTGGGTCGGCACGGGTACGGCGCGCGACGCCGAGGGGGTCGAGCGGACGGTGTTGGTGGTCGCTCACAGGAAGATGCCGGAACCTTTGGCGATCGTTCCGGACGAGGACGAGGACGTCGACTGGATGGAGCGGCTCAGACGGATCACCGGCTGGACACAGCCCGCCCAGCGGCCGGACATGGACTGGGCGGAGATGGAGTCGCGCCTGGGCACCGCGCTGCCGAGCGACTACAAGCGCATGGTCGAGACGTTCGGCAAGGGCGCCTTCGACGGATACCTGGACCTGAACCAGGAGCCGTGGACGGATCTCGAAGAGGACGGACTGCTGATCTGGGCGGGCACTGAGCACGAGGACCTGTACTGCTGGAGGGCCGACGGCGACGACCCCGACCGTTGGCCCGTCGTGGTCCGGTCCTTCGACAACAAAGACGTCCCCTTCGACTGCCAAGCCGCGGAGTTCGTCTGCCGCATCCTCGTCGACCCGCACCACCGGTTCACGATGGCCGGTTATTTCGACACCCACTGGTTCATGACCTACGGGGAAGGCAACTGACCGAGCCCCGCCGCCAACGGCACCCGCAGCCTGGTCAACAGCGCCTTCGGGCAACAGGGCAGAAACACTCGTCTGCCACAGCAGACTCACCAAAGGCAATGAAATCCTGGGGTGCCGTGTAGCCCCAGCTCCGCGCCGAGGGTCGCGAGATCCGAGGCGAGGACGTTGCCCGGTCCTCCCCGCTCAAGGATCGGCACATCAACTGTCCGGGCCGCAATGGGTGCAGCGGTGGACTCTCCCACGGTGGGAGAGTCCACGATGATGGCGTGGACGACGAACTTCTCACCATCGGGCGCTTCGCCCGCCGGTGCCGGCTCAGCGTCAAGCAGCTACGGCACTACGACGAGATGGGGCTCTTGGCTCCGGCCCGCGTGGACGCAGGCTCCGGCTACCGCTATTACGCACCTGAACAGGCACGTGACGCCCTGACCATCGCGCTGCTCCGCGAAATGGATCTTCCCCTGGCAGTGATCGCCCGGGCGTTGGCGGCCGAGCCTGAGTCCAGGGCACGGATCCTGTGCGCTGAGCGGGACCGGCTGGCCGAGCGGATCCGCAGGGACCAGACACGGCTGGAGATGCTGGAGCGGCTGGCGGAGGGCGGCCTGCCCGGGTACGAGGTGACTATGGGCAGAGAGCCGGAGCGACGGCTGGCAGTGGTGCGAACGGTCTGCACCTCTGCGGAGATCGGGGAGAAGGTCGAGGAGTGCGTAGGCCGGCTCCTGCCCGGGCTCGGCAAGGCCGACATCGCATGGGAGCCGCCTCTGTGGGGGCTGTATCCGCTGGACCTGGCGGAGCGGATGGAGATCGCCGTCGGAGTGCAGACCCCGCAGATCCCGCATGTGCCGCAGGGGGAAGGGCCACCCGGCCTGGAGTTTGAGGCGCTGCCCGGCGGACCCGTTGCCGAGACCGTGCACATCGGGCCCTATGCCCAGCTTCCCCTGGCCTACAACGCGCTCTTCGCCGCAATTCACGAGCGCGGGCTGTGCCCGCAGGCTCCCGTACGTGAGGCCTATCTCGTCGGGCCGGCGGAGGCACCGCAAGAGGAACTGATGACCCGGCTGATCATTCCCGTCCAGGAGAACATGGCATGGCCACGGTGACAGACATTGATGCCCGCGGTACGCAGCACTGCGAGACGACAGCTCTGGGGGTGCTGCTGCGGCACCATGGGCTCGATCTGTCCGAGCCCATGCTCTTCGGTCTCGGTACCGGTCTGTCCTTCATCTACTGGGACAGCAAGAACATGGGCTTCCCCTTCCTCGGGGGACGGGTCAAGCCTTTCGACCTCACCAGAAGCCTGGCCACCACACTCGGGCTGGAGCTCCTGGTCCAGGAGACCACCTCCCCGCGCAGGGCATGGGAGAACGTGGTGGCTCACATCGACGCCGGCCACCCCGTCGGACTGCAGCTCGACAGCTACTACCTGGACTATTTCACCTCGAAGGTGCACTTCGGCGGTCATGTCGTCGCCATGTACGGCTACGACGACCAGGACGCCCACCTGGTGGACACCGAACAGCAAGGCGGAACGGTATCCACCAGCCTGACCAGCCTCGCCCAGGCCAGGGCCGCACGCGGCCCGATGACCGCCAGGAACCGGTCCTTCACCCTCACACCTCCGAGGAACCTGCCCTCCCCGCAGGCCCGGATCATTCCCGCCATCACCGACTGCGCCGATGCCTTCCTCAATCCGCCCATCGCCAACCTCGGCCACCGCGGCATCGAAAAGGCCGGCAAGCAGGTACGCACATGGCTCCGGCGGACCGACAACCCGCAACGGGACCTGCCGCAGACTGCCCTGTTGATGGAGAAGGCCGGCACCGGCGGCGCCCTGTTCCGTAACCTCTACCGCGACTTCCTCGCCGAATGCACCCAGCAGCTCGACAGCAGCCATCTGCGCACCGGGCACGGTCTGTACGCCGAGGCAGCCGTCCTGTGGACGGAAGTCGCAGCACTGATCACACAAGCCGGTGCATCGGGCGATGCGCAGTGCCTCGTACGGGCAGGCACCATTCTCGGCGATCTTTCACGCATCGAGCGCGAGGCCATGCGGGCACTGAGCCGCCTGAGGAGCAATGCCCACACGTGATCCCGCCCTGAGCCAGGAGCAATCGGACGGACGGGCCGGCCTCGGTGTGCTGACCGACTGGCCGTGGCCCGTGGTGCAGATGGCGAGCTCTTCCTCCCCGGCGAAGGCCGATGTCCGACGCGCCGGCCTTCGGAGCGGTCACTTGCTGCGGCGCAGCCGGTCGACCGTCCCGCTGACCAGGGGGTGACCGGGGTCGATGGCGCCGACGATGCGGTGGCCGATCGTGGTCAGCTGGCGGATCTGCGCTCGGGTGAGGGCGTCGAAGACGTAGGTGCGGACCGCCTCCACATGACCGGGCGCGGTGGCGACCACCTTGTCGAAGCCCTCGTCGTTGAGGGTGGCCACGGTGTAGCGGCCGTCGGTGGGGTCGGGGCTGCGGTGCACCCAGCCGCGCTTCTCCAGCCGTCCGACGACCTGGGACAGGCGGGGCAGGGAGCCCTCGGCGAACGAGGCCAGCTCGCTCATGCGCAAGGTGCGGTCGGGAACCATGGACAGCCCAGCCATCACTTGGTACTCGAAGTGGCTCAGGCCGGCGTCGCGTTGCAGCTGGGCGTCCAGCGCCGCGGGCAGTCGCATCAGCATGCTGCTGAGCGCAATCCATGCCCGATCTTCTTCGTCGTCCAGCCAACGGGGCTCCTGCGGGGTCTCCATGCCCGCGAGTATAACTTCACTCCTTAAGTGATCAAACTCCCCGATGACTTGCATCGTGAAGTGATGACATCCTAGTCTTCAGTTAACGCTTTAAGTCATGGAAGGGTGTTGAGCGTCATGAACATTGTGTTGTGGGCCCTCGCGAGCGTGCTCGCGGTGGCGTTCCTTGCGGCCGGGGCGATGAAGCTGTCCCGGTCGAAGGAGAAGCTGGCCGCCTCGGGGATGGGGTGGACCGAGGACGTGAGCGCCGAGGCGGTGAAGCTGGTCGGAGGCTTGGAGGTGCTGGCCGCGGTCGGGCTGGTCCTGCCCGCTGCGCTCGGCATCGCACCGGTACTGGTGCCCATGGCCGCGCTGGGTCTGGCGGCGGTGATGGTCGGCGCCGTCGTCGTGCACGCCCGCCGCAGCGAGACGCAGATGATCGCCGTGAATGTGGTCCTGTTCGCACTCGCGGCAGTCCTGGCATGGGGCCGCCTCGGTCCGTACTCCTTCTAGAACTCCTCATCTGCGCGTTTCACTTGTGGTCGGGTCCGCATCCCGGTCGGCGGTCTTCGCGGAGCCCGGGGCTGGGTCGGCGGCTGAGATGAGCTGGCGGAGTGCGCCGTAGTAGATGTCGTGGTCGACGACGGCGGGAAGGATCGCGGCCAGGTGTCCGGTCAGGGCCGGGAACTCCTCGGGGTCGAGTGCGGCCAGTGCCTGTCGGGTGGACGCCTGGACGGCCTTGGGGTCGCGGTGGTCGACGAAGCTGGCACTGCCGAGGGTGAGCAGGTACATGCGCCGGTACGCGGCGATCGCTTCCTCCGGGGGCATGCCCGCTGCCAGGGAGTCGGCGACTTGGGGCTCCACCAGCCGTTTCAGCAGCTGCGGACCGAGCCAGGGGCGGCCGCCGCGGAGGGTGAGCAGGCCCGGGTGGGCGGTCAGCAGCTTGTACAGCGCGGTGAAGCGCTGCTCGGTGGCGCCGGCCCAGTCGGTGCCGGGCGGGATGTCCGGAAGCCGGGCGGCCAGGTGGTCGGTGGCGAGGTCGAGGAGGCCGGCCAGGTCGTTGCAGCGGCGCTGAAGCGAGGCCACCGAGATGTCCAGTGCCGTGGCCAGACTGCGGAAGCTGAGAGCTGCGGGTCCGTCCTGATCCACGATCGACAGGGCGGTCTGAGCGATGCGCTCGGGGGTCGCGAGGTCCAGGGAAGCGGATTGCCTTGGCATGCGAGTCAGCGTACGGTACACCGTACCGCTACGTAGGGCTTCCGGCTCCTCACGGAGGCGACATGCCGCGCATCCCGACCCTCGCCCCCGTTCACCGCGGTGGACAGCACATCCTCCGCCGACCGGCCCCTGGCCACCCTCGCGGCTCGCCCGGAACGCGGGCGACGCCTGCGCGGGTGAGTGGATGCAGGTGAGCAGAACCGGTGCCGGCCCGTGCGGCCTGCCTCGAAGGAGCCCGTGCGGTGCCGGCACCGCACAGGAAATGTCCCCGCCGCGGCGACATGAGCAGCGGATTTTCTGCTCATCTCTGCCATCCGTCAAGTACCGAATTCTCCTGTCACGCGATTCCGTGTCGTGACGCGAGGTGAGCACCCGGGCCTAATGGACGCATGCACTTCACGGCCAAACAGCCGTGAACCGCGCACCCAGTATCCATCGACAGTCTCTGTCCACTCCCCAAGCCTCCTGGCGCCACCGGATGTGAATTTTCATGACCAGTCGCTCTCGATTCCAGCGTCTCGCCCTGCTCGCCGCTTCGACCACCGTCATCTCTGCGGGTGTACTCCTGCCAGGGAGCACGTTCACCGCGGCGGCGACGCCGCACCCCAAGCCGGTCACGATGATGATCGCCGATCACCACGGCGACCGTCATCACGGAAGCGCCGACGCAACACAATGGGCGGAAACCACCGACCCGCCGAGCGGCATCACGATCCGGCTTCCAGGGAAGCCCGTTGTCAGCCAGTTCACCAAGCCCACCGACGGTATGACGGGTCGCCTCTACATGGTGAAGACCGATGACGCGGTCGTCGGCTTCGCCGTCTTCGAAGTGCCCGGTACCCGGAAGAACCTCGATCAGGGTCTTCACGGCTTCCTGGACGGCTACAACCAGGACTCGTCGCCCAGCGGCAGACTGAAAAGCACGGAGAGCCACGAGGCCACCGTTGACGGCCGCCACGCCCTCGATGCCCAGCTCCGGGCCGACGACGGCACCATCGGCTCCGCGCGTTTCATCGACGACGGCGACCATTTCATCCAGACCGTGACCATCGGCACCCAGGAGAAGGAGAAGCCCATGGCGGCGGTGCACCAGCAGCTTCTCGACAGCCTCCACATGCCGGTCGCCGGCCACGTCCCTACCTCCTGAAGGGAGAAGTGCGTATGTCCGGGCGATCGACGGACCGGGGCAACACCGTCCCGGCCCTGCTGCTCTATTACACGGTCTCCGGGGTTCTGGTCGGCCTGGTGTGCGGAGCGATATTCCATGATTTCCGAGGCGGACTGTTCACCGGCGCGTCCTATGCCGTCTTCTCGTTCGTGATCATGGTCCGGCTCCTCCGTGTCGTGCAGCGTAGCGTTCAAGTCGACGACCGAGAGGCATTCAGGAGCCGCCTCGAGGCCGACATGCTGAAGCATCACTACGCGCCACTGAAAACCGATGGTGACCACCTGGAATTCATGGGGCCGGAATCAATGCTGTGGGCGATCAGGCCACTGAAGTGGGCCGGCGGGGAGAGCCTCTCGCGGGTGTCCGTGCATTTCGACCACGACGCCGCCACGTTCGTCGGCCCCCTCATGAAAGTGCGTGAGATCGTCGCTCGCGTCGCGTGACGCCTTCCTGGGCCCGACCGCTACCGGTCGGCCCAGCGCCTGGTCCCGACCCACCATCGTAGGAGCAACACGTGCCCACCCTCGCCTACGGCGACATCAAGGCCGCCGGCACCCGTATCGCCGGCCGCGTTCGCCCTGTCACTCTGACCCCGCTCGACCCCGGGGCCATCCGCACCGGTCACCGTGAGCCCCTCGACGACCGGCCCGAACAGCCCTGCGAGGTCTGGCTGGCCCTGGAGTTCATGCAGCACACCGGCAGCTTCAAGGCCCGCGGTGCGCAGAACTTCCTCCAGGCCCACCGCGACGCCGGCACTCTCCCGGACGCCGGAGTGACCATCGCCTCCGGCGGCAACGCAGGCCTGGCCTGCGCCTGGGCCGCTCAGCAACAGGGCATCCCCGCCACCGTCTTCCTTCCCGAGACCGCTCCCGCGGTGAAGATCGCCGGACTCCGCAGTTACGGCGCCGACGTCCGCCTGACCGGCAGCGAATACGCCGAGGCACTCGCCGGCTGCCAAGAATTCGTCGCCACAACCGGCGCGCTCGCCTCCCATGCCTACGACCACCCCCTCATCGCCGCGGGCGCCGGAACCCTCCTGGAGGAAATCCACCAGCAGATCCCCGACCTGGACACCGTCGTCGTCGCCGTCGGTGGCGGCGGCCTGTTCGCCGGGGTCGCGACCGCTGCACAGCACCACGGCATCCGCACCGTCGCCGTCGAACCACAGGACTGCCGCGCACTCAACGCCGCACTCCAGGCAGGCCGCCCGATCGACGTCGCCGTGGACTCCGTCGCCGCCGACTCACTCGGCGCCCGCCGCACCTCGGCCATGGCCCTGCACGCCGCACAGCAGGACCGCGTCCACTCCGTCCTCGTACCTGACGCCGAGATCGTGCGCGCCCGCCAGGCGCTGTGGGACCACCGCCGTATCGCCGTCGAACACGGAGCCGCCACAGCACTCGCCGCACTCACCGCCCCCGACCACCACGCGCCCGCCAGGGACCTGTCGAGCCGGCCAGGGCCAGTCCGCGACTGCTACCGGCCCGCCGGCGGCGAGAAGGTCTGTGTCGTCCTCTGCGGCGCCAACACCGATACCCGTACCCTGCAGCGGCAAGAGTGACCTTCAGCGATGACCACGGCGGTCGGGATGTGCGTGTTCAGGGCCGAGGGCTTGTTCCCGTGACGCCCGCGGAGCGCGCGTGTCGTGCGACGGTCGGTGTCCAACTCCCGCTCCTGGCGCCGGAACAGACACCATTGCGTTGGGCAGGGGGCATGTCGGAATCCGTTTCCGCCGACAGCACGCAGGTGACGGTTCGCCGGCCGGAGTGAGGCCGCGGCCCGGTGGGTGTCTGAGGCACGTCGTCACCCATGGGCCTGCTCCCATGGACGCGCGGCCGGTGAGGGCCGGCCGTCTAACATGCCAGGCATGGCAATGTTCGTGCACCTGACGTCGGCGGCGAGCGCGCCGCGCATCCGACGGACGGGGATCCGCGCAGTGAGCCATGGCCAGGGCGGCATGCGCGGGGTGTACTGCTTCCCGGTGCTGCCGTCGTACACCCTCACCCATCAATGGCTGCGCGAACTGGCCCGTTTCGGCAGGCGGGGAGGGCTTGTGGCCGTCCACGTGCGACTGGACGACGACCAGCAGGTGCTGGTCGGGCGCTACATGGACCGGACGCGGAACGCCCAGGCGGTCGTCTCCGCGGCTGAGGCGGTGCAGCGGATTGCCGCGCTGGACGACCCGCGTGGGTGGGAGGTGTTCGTACCCCGGGCGATCAGGTCGCGTGAAGTGCACCGGATCCGCGCCGCGCCACAGGTTGTGGGCTGGCGGTACCGGCCGGACGCGCACGGCGTCCGCCCCTGCACCTGTGCCGGATGCCGGGTGCGCGGAGAGTACGGGGCGCGGCGCCTGCGAGAACGGTTGCCGCATCCGCTGGACGGTCCGGCGCCCCCGACCAGGGTGCTGCTCGCCAGGCTCACGGAGGCCGGCGACCCCGGAGACCCGACCGTGCTGCGCGAGGCCCTGCACTGGTTCGGTATGCGTCGACGTGGCCCGCTCGCCCAGCTGACGCAGCTTGCTGTCCATCCCCATCCCGGTGTGCGGGAGGATCTGGTGTGGGCGGTCGGCCGCTGGTCCACCCCCGGGGTCGCTGAACTGCTGGACGGTCTCGCAGACGACCCGCACCCGGATGTCCGCGAGGCGGTGGAGGCGGTTCGTGAGCCGTGGTGACCGCTGACCCATGGGAATCGATCATCTGCAAGCCGCCGTGGCCTGGGCGTGGGGACGGGTCCTTGAGCTCTCGTGGCAAACCTCCAGTGGGTCATGCCGGATGAGGAGCGGACGCGGTACACGCCGCGGGTCGGTGGAAGGTGCAGAGCAGCTGTGGGCCGGCCCGGACGATCAGGCCTCGGCGCCGGTGTCTTCGGGGGGGAAGAACAGGTCCTCGATCCGGCTCTCGAACACGGCGGCGATCTTGAACGCCAGGGGCAGGCTCGGGTCGAAGCGGCCCGTTTCGATGGCGTCGACCGCCTGTCTGGACACGTCGAGGCGGTCGGCCAGGTCCGCCTGGCTCCAGCGCCGCGCGGCCCGCAGCTCACGTAGCCGGTTCCTCATCGGATCCGCTGCCTCTTGAAGATCAGTCCGGCGATCCGGATCAGCATGCTCCCCGGCGATGACCTCTCGCAGTGCGGCAATGTGGGTGCTCAGGGCGGCCCGGCCCGGCGCAGTCAGCGAGATCCACGTGGTTCGGCGACCGCCGTGAACTCCTTTGCGGCTCCTGACGTAGCCGAGCGACGCGAGGGCGCTCACGTGTTTGGAGAGCACCGAGTCGCTGACCTCGAGACTGTCCCGAATGGTCGAGAACTCTGCTTCGGACACAGCGGTCAGCATGGTCATCAGCCTCAGCCGGGCCGGTGCGTGCAGGTTGGCATCCAGCTCAGGCATCAGCGGCCGACCAACACCAGCAGCGCCAGCGCGGCCAGCGCAAGGGCCGGGATGACCACCAGCCACCCGGCCGACTCGGCACGAGCGTGAGCCGCCGGGTCTCCTCTGTAGACGCGCAACCAACGTCGGCCGCTCAACGTGTAGGCCAGGCCCCCAGCACACGCGCAGACAGCCACCAGCCACCACAGCCCGGCGAGGGCAGCCCAGAACGCGGCGCCCAGAGCCAGCGCGTACGAGGTCGCTGCAGCCCACCCCGTTCCGAGCACGAGGCGGCTCGTGAGTCCCCCGATCCGCACCCCGTTGAGCCGCCGGAACCGAAACAGCTGGATGCCCGCCGTCAGGGCGAACATCGCGGCTCCGGCGATCGACAGCAATCGGGTCCAGCCTGTATCGAAGGCGACCTCAACGGCGGCCGTGGCGATCTGGATCGCCACAGTTACGCCGATCGAACTGTAGAAGAAGGACGGCAGTACGAAGCCGCCGGCCAACTGTGCCCGCGAGGTCTCCGCCTCGGCCAGGGCAGCAGCAGCTTCTTCGGGAGTGGGCAACTCCGCCATACTTTCCATGTTGGAAAGTATGGCTTGAGCTTTCCAACTTGGCAAGTTCGCCGGCCGGTGGAGGTCCTGATGTGCGGGTCGACGTGTGGTCTTCGGCGGTCACCGCCAGGTCGTGAACGGGGTGTTGTACCGGATGCGCGCGGGCGTGCAGTGGCGTGATCTGCCGGAACGGTACGGACCGTGGAAGACGGTGCACGAGCGGCATAGCCGCTGGTCGGCGGACGACAGGTGAGATGACCCTCCAGCGGGTCCGGGCCGAGGCGGACGCGGCCGGCGACATCGGCTGGGACGTCTCGGTCGACTCGACGTCCGTGCATGCCCACCACTACGCCGCCGGTACCCGGGTGGCGGCACTGGCGCAGATGGGGCGGGTCCGGGCGGAGTAGGAACGGGCGGCCGCGATGAGACCGAAGCCCAGGCCGCCGAAGGCCAGACCGCCGAACATGACCATCCAGGTAATCCCGGAGCCGGTGGCGAAAGCGCCCGACGGTTCCATCCTGGGCAGCACTCCGGTGGCCGTGAGCGGGGCGTAGACCAGCAGGACGACTCCGTACACCGACAGGCCCACGGCGCTCAACCAGGCCGGCAGCAAGGGCAGTAGGCGCGGAACTCGCCGCCCCGCGAGGACCAGAGTCCAGCGCGGGAACACCTGTCCCCACGGGTACAGCAGGCCCAGCAGCAGGAAGATCCCGGCCGCCGCGGCCAGCACGGTGACATCGATGCCCACCGATGCGAGGGCCTTCGCGAATCCCGACGAGCCCCCGTTCATCTCCCGCCACCGTTGCGCTGTCACGCCGAGCGCATCGCCACCCAGAGTCCAGACGGTCTTGACCCCTGCCCACGGCAGGAGCCCGCACATGAACAGGTACACCACGACCCGGGTTCGCTTCGACGCGACGGAAGGGACGGGGTGGGCGAGCGGACCGTCAAAGCCCCCCGCGTGGTTCTGTCCGCACCGCGGGCACCTGCCGCGCAGTCGCCGACGGTACGACAGTGCGACGAGGATCAGCAGCGCAGCTCCCGCCGCACTCAACAGGTCGTGTGCCAGGCCGGTGGCGCTCTCCACCCCGGAGAGCGCCACCAGCGTCACGAAGTACGCCGGCAGGCTGGCCATCCCCATCGTGAAGACCGGAATCGCCAGGATCAGCGCCGCAGCCACCATCACTTGGCCACGCCTGGCGAGGGTCCGGGTGCCGGCGAGACAGGCTCCAGCGGTCGGCACGGCGAGGGCGGCCAGGAACAGCTGGACCGCCGGCGCGTACGCGACGTCCGGCGACCAGGGCACAGTGGCACCCGAGGTGGCCCAGGTGACCTCGACCGCGGCGAACAACACGCCCCACACCGCGGCGGCATACGGTGCCCACATGGGCCAGCGCCGCGACCACGCCCGCCACCCTGCGTCCTCCAACGCCGGGCTGGAGCCGGTAGGCCTCTGCGATTTTGTGGGAACAGCCACTGTGACCTCCGCTTCCGCATTGCTCACACTCAAGATTCCTCCGCACCTGTACGGGTCACATCCGACGCGCGGACCATCCGGCTCCCTCGCGCGGGGGAGAAGCGAATGGGGCGCTCCGGCCTGAGATCGTGATCTTCATGGCGGAGGGCTGTCCGGCGGCGGTAGTGGCTGTGGTGGGCGCGGGCCTGGTGGCGTCGGCGCCGGGTGGACCGGCGCAGGCGGCCGACAACCCCGGGGTCCAGGTCGTCGAGGGTGCGGTGCGGGCCCCCGGCGAAGGTGGCGTGGATGAGGCACAGCGTGGCCTGGCGTCCGAAGAGCTGAGGTCATCCCTCATCCGGCTGACCGAACGGGGCCGGACCGCCATCGCCGCGGTGATCGACCGCGAGCGCGCGGTGCTGCGCCAGGCCGGCGGTGATCTCACCGACATCGAGGTCGACGCCTGCCTCCGAGTCCTCTCCCGCCGTCTCGCGCTCATGGACAACGTCGACGTCGACTGAGCCAGGCAACCGTAGGCCGGGGTGATTGAATCCGGGTCCCGGCTGAGGGGCCGGCAGACCCGCACCAACGGCTGATCGCCAACGGTCCGTCAGTCCTCGCTGGGAGTTGCCCTTTTGTGGCCGTCGGGCGCTAACGCTCCGTTCCGGCGTCTGCGGGATCGGCGGCGGCTCGGACGAGATTCTGCTCCAGGCGTTCCAGGGTGCGTAGAGCTGCGGTGCGTTCGTCGTCCGAGAGGCCTGTCGTCGAGATCTCTTCGAGCTGACTCCAGACCTGCTCGACCTCGCGGCGCAGGGCGTGGCTGGCGGCTGTGGGCTCGATGAGCGAGGCGCGCTTGTCGGTGGGCGAGGGCCGGCGGCGGACGAAGCCGGCTTGCTCCAGGCGCCGGACGGTGCGGGTCATGGTGGCGGCGTCGGAGTCCATCAGTCGCACCAGGTCGGCCTGCCGCTGGGGGCCGAGTTCCCACAGGTGCATCATGACCAGCTCCTGACCCGGGTGCAGGCCGATGCGGCGCAGCAGCTGTCCCGCGAACATGCGGTGGAGGCGGGCCAGGCGGAAGATCGCGTGACTGACCGGCCCGCCACCGGCCGCGGCGGGCATCGGGACGGTGGCTTCCTGCCCGATCTCCACGGGACTGTTCCCGGCTTCCGGCGTGGACTGGGTCATCTCTTCCTCACTTTCCTGCTCAGACAGTTTAACTCTACCCGTCCGGTTCGCGTCCCCGCAGGTCAGCCCGGGGTCTCGCGGCACATATGTGCAGGTAGGGGAGTGTCATCTGCTTCACATTTGATCCTGGGAATGGATCCGTGTGCGTTACCTGTTCGGACAGGTGATTTACTTGTTCGGACAGGCATCTGCTGTCGCGGACAGCGGCGTGCCTGAACCACAGAACGTCACTCATCCCGAGGAAGAGACCATGACCACTGCTTTTGATCCGATCGTCCTGGGTGGCAGGCCCCTGGCCAACCGCGTCGCGATGGCGCCGATGACGCGCAGCCGTGCCTTCGGGCCCGGTGCCGAGCCGACGGAGCTCATGGCGACGTACTACGCGCAGCGCGCCGCCGCCGGGCTGATCGTCACGGAGGGCATCCAGCCCTCGCCCGTCGGCCAGGGCTACCCCGACACCCCCGGCCTGCACACCCAGGGACAGGTGCAGGCATGGCGGACGGTGACCGACGCCGTGCACCGCGAGGGCGGTGCGATCTTCGCGCAGCTGATGCACACCGGACGGATCGGACACCCCAGCCTGCTGCCCGACGGCCTCGTTCCGGTGGGCCCGTCGGCGGTCGCCGCCAAGGGGCAGGTCTTCACCCACGAGGGGCCGAAGGAGTACGTGACGCCGAGGGAGCTGGGCGATGCGGAGATCCGGCAGACGATCGACGACTTCGCCGCGGCGGCACGCAACGCCATCGAAGCCGGGTTCGACGGAGTGGAGATCCACGGCGCCAACGGCTACCTGATCCACCAGTTCCTCGCCCCCAACACCAACCGGCGCACCGATGCCTGGGGCGGCGACACCGAGGGCCGGATCCAGTTCGCCGTCGAGGTCGTCACGGCAGTGGCCGAGGCGATCGGCAGCCACCGTGTGGGCCTGCGGATCTCGCCCGGAAACCCGTACAACGACATTTCCGAGGACAGCCCGGGCGATGTCTACCTCGCTCTGCTGGACCGGATCGCCGGCCTGGACCTGGCCTATCTGCACCTGATGGAGGGCCCGGACCGCGACCTGACGGTGCGTCTGCGCACGGCATGGCGCGGCACGTTCGTCCTCAACCCGTTCACCTACCCCGATGCCACCGGCCCCGACGCGCTGAAGCTGGTCGAGGACGGCAGCGCGGACATGGTGGCATACGGGGCGCTGTTCCTGGCCAACCCCGACCTGCCCAGGCGCCTCGCCGTCGGCGGTCCGTTCAACACCCCGGACCAGACCACCTTTTACGGCGGCGACCACCGCGGCTACACCGACTACCCCACCCTCACCGCCTGAGCGGCGACCACGCCCCAGGGGACCGCACGGTGAGTCAGAGACGCGTGCGGTTTCCTTCCCCACCTGCCTACCTGGAAGTTCCTGATGTCCAAAGCGATCACATTCTCCGAGTACGGCGCCCCCGAGGTGCTGCGGCTGTCGGAGGTCACCGCGCCGGAGCCGGGCCCCGGCCAAGTCCGGATCCGGGTGCGGGCGGCCTCCGTGAACCCTCTCGACATGAAGATCCGATCCGGCCTGCTGGCCGGCTCCTTCCCGGCCCGCTTTCCGGTGACACCCGGCCTGGACGCGGCCGGTGTCGTCGACGCCGTCGGCGAGGGAGCCGATGCCGCCGTGGGGGACGAGGTCCTCGGTGCCACCGCCGGCGGCAGCTACAGCGAGTACGCCCTGCTCGACCAGCCGGTGGCCAAACCCGAGGCACTGTCCTGGGAGGCCGCCGCATCACTGGTCACGGTCGGCCGGACCGCGATCCGTGTCCTTGAGCAGCTGGGGGTGCAGGCGGGCCAGACCCTGCTCATCCACGGCGCCGCCGGCAGCGTCGGCGTCATCGCGGTGCAGCTCGCCGCAGCCCGCGGCATCACCGTCATCGGAACCGTCGGCGAGCACGACATCGAGCGCGTCACCGCGCTCGGAGCCACCGCTGTCCGCTACGGCGACGGCTGGGCGGAGCGGGTGAAGGCCACGGCTCCCAGGGGAGTCGACTTCGTCCTCGACGCCTCCGGCGCCGGAGTGCTCGCCGACTCCGTGGCCCTGAGCGGTGACAGTGCGCACGTGATCACCATCGCCGACATGTCCGCCGCGCACCACGGCGTCCGCTTCAGCGCCGGCAGCGCCGACCAGCCCGGAGAGTCCCTGCGGGAGCTGGTGCAGCTGGCCGCCGACGGCAAGGTCACCGTGCCGATCTGGCGCACCTACCCACTGGCGGAGGCGGTGCAGGCCCACACCGACCTGGAAGCCCGCCGCAACCACGGCAAGGCCGTCCTGCTGCCCTGACACCCGACACCGCCGCCTCGTGCTGCTCACACGGGCGAGGCGGCCCCGGGGCCGCAGCCGGCAATCCCCCGGCCGGCTGCGGCCCATCTCCCGCATGCCGCACCACCAGGAACGAACGGACCGACGAACCGATGGCGCCCTGGCCCACCCTCGCGCCGCTGACGGCCGATACGGACCTCACCACCGCGTTCGAGGTCCTCGGCCGGAAGTGGAACGGCATCATCCTCCACACCCTGGCCACCCGCCCCGCTCGCTTCGGCGAACTGCGCACCGCCATCGGGCGCATCAGCACCAAGATGCTCGCCGACCGGCTGCGCGGACTCCTCGACGCCGGCCTCGTCACCCACGACCAGCTCCCGCCCGGGCCCGCCACCTACACGCTCACCGACGACGGCCGGGCCCTGCTGCCCGCTCTGGAGCAGATCCGCTGCTGGTCGCAGCACCGTACACCCTGATCCCGTCACTCCTCAGAGATCGGAACTCCCCATGTCCGCACGCCCTCTGCCCGAGGCCACCTTCGCCCGCACCGTCCTGGGCTCCGGCCCGGGCCTTGCCCTCGCCCACGGTGCAGGCAGCAGCATCGACAACACCTACGGCCCGATCCTCCAGGGCCTGGCAGCCCACCACAAGGTCGTCGGCATCGACTACCCCGGCAGCGGCGAGACCCCCCGCTCCAGCACTCCGCTGTCGCTGGACGACCTGGCCGACCAGCTCGTGGCCGCCGCCGTCGCCGAGGGCATGGACACGTTCGCGGTATCCGGCTACTCCCTCGGCGGCCCCGTCGCCATCCGCGCGGCCGCCCGCCACCCCGAGCGTGTCACCGCCGTCGTGCTGACCGCGACCTTCCCCTTCCACGACAACCGGCTCGCTCTCGCGACATCCATCTGGCACAAGCTGGCCGAGACGGACCGTGAACTGCTCGCCAAGTTCCTGGTCATGATGGCCGTCGGCGCCGACGCCCTGGAAGCCATGCCGGACGAGCAGATCCAGCAGGCCCTCGCATTCACCGCCGCCGGCATCGCCGACGGCACCCCCGAGCACGCCGAACTCGCCGGTCGGTTCGATGTCCGCGACGACCTTGCGCGCATCCAGGCGCCCACCCTGGTCATCTCCACCACCCAGGACTGGTTCACCTCCACCCGCCTGCACCACCAGCTCGCCGACACCATCCCCGGCGCCCAGCTCGTCGGGATACCCACCGGCCACCTGCCCATGGTGGAACAGCCCGAGGAATGGCAGAAGCTCATCACCACCTTCCTCGACCAGCACGGCGCCTGACCACACGCACGCGTGGGGCCGGCAGGGCAACAGCGGCCCGGCCCCACGCGTGGGTTCACCACTGCTCCCAAGCACGAAGAGGACGTGGGGAGATACCGGATACCAGCGGAGCCAGGCCGAGCCCGCGGCAGCCGGCCTACGGTGGACGACGGGCTGGCCTTGATCCGCCACGGACGGCGCCAGTCCTACGACGGTGTGCGCCGTACGCGCCGAGCTGCGACGTAGTGCCGCAGGAGGAGCCGAAGCGCGGGTACAGCGGGTGGTTGAGCCCCACGTTCCAGCAGCTGGGCTCCCTTGCGTTTCACCTCGTGCAGTCGCAGCGCCTGCACGGCGATCAAAGCCCGCAGGAAGGGCTGGTTTTCTCGCTCGACGAGACGGGGCAGATCCGCGCACGCAGCGAGGGCGGTGCGGGCGGCGTTCGCCTGAACAGAAACAAGTCGTTCCACCGAGGGCCTGCATGCCGACGGCCGGCTCCGTATGGTCTCCACATCCAGGCCGGCCCGGGTCAGTTCCTCGCGTGGAATCCCGACCCGTCCCTGCTCTGCGTCCTCCGCGAGGTCGGCAAGGAAGTCGATGCGCTGCATGGCTTCGATGAGCGAGCGGCACCCGCCCAGGAAGGCCTCATGCTCCGCCGATGCCGAGGACACGAGCAGTGAGGCCGAGAGCATGAAGGCAGGCAGTGAGTAGCCGTCCACATATGCCTGGAAGTCGTGTTCGTTCTCGAAGCCGGTCCACTCGGCCTCGGCCGGCGCTCCGTCGAGGAAGGCCTCTATGCGCTCGGCCATCTGCGGGTACCGGTGCGTGGTGTCGGCGAGGGTCCGCAGCATCGGCCGGCCGGAGGTGCTGTTTCCCTTCAGTGCTTCCCTGACCCGACGGTCCCAGGACTGAAGTGCATCGCGCCGAGCAGCCACGTCGCCACGGTCGATCAGCTCGTCCGTCGCATGCATGAAGGCGACGACGGCGACCACCGGCGGATGGAGCCGTGCGGGGAGCAGCATCCGCACGGCCAGGTACTCGGCGGGCGCGAATCGCCGGACGATCCGGCGCTGCGCGTCGTAGTCGCGGCGTAGCGACGGATTGCTGATGCCACCCTGGTCCAGGGCCGCGGACCACCTGATCACGTCTCTCCTTGTTCTTGGGGCTCGTCCGACCGTGGGGGACCGTCAGCGGTTCCGGAGGACCCAGGCCGTCCGCATGAGCACGCGAGGGTGGGTGAGGGCGCGGGGATGCATCAGCATGTGGAGCACGCCCATGTAGGTGTGGTTGACCTCCGGGTCCCTCACGGACGCCTCCGTGATCCTGTCTCCGGCCCAGCGCAGGAAGCGATAGCCACGTGGGTAGGGGCCGGTCACATGTGGCTGAGCGAGATCAGCGGTGGTGGACAGCTGCCAGGCGGCGTTGACCGTCACACTCCCACCCAGAACCACAGCGCGGTACAACAGGTCCCCCCTCCGGGCAGGTGCGAGCGCCGCCCGATCCAGCATGTGCTGCGCCGCAGGAACCAGCTGCGGCCCTCACCGGACCCTACCTTGCGCTCGTGGCTTCCCTGGAAGGCCCATTGGACCCGGTGGCACGGCGAGGAGCGGCCGCAGATGCGAATGTCTTCACCCACGGCCGTTCAGCTCTCAACACCTCACGTCTGCAAGGGAAATGCCGCGACCGCAGCCTTCTGCGACACGCTCCGGGTCAGTACGGGCAGGCTGCTCAGTCCCCGCTTGTGGAACGTCGGCCACCACTCCAGCTCATCGGCCGATACGGCCAGTTCAAGGTCGGGGAAGCGCTTCAGGAGGGATCGTATGGCGATCTCGGCTTCCAGCCGTGCGAGCGGTGCGCCGAGGCAGTAGTGCACTCCGTGGCCGAAGGCCAGGTGAGCCGGTGCACGGCCCGGGTCGAACACCTCGGGAGACGGGAACTCCCGCTCGTCCCGGTTCGCCGAGGCGATGGAGACCCAAACTCGGCTGCCGGCCGGGATGACAGCGTTCCCGATGGTCACGTCCTCAAGGGCAAAGCGACGCACTGCCAGTGCGAAGGGCGGGTTCCAGCGCAGCGTCTCCTCGACCACCGCCCGGATCGGGACGGCGCCACCCCGCACTGCCGTGAGCAGCCGGGGGTGCAGCAGCAGACTCAGCGCGGTGTTGCCGATGAGGTGCACAGCGTTGTCGTAGCCGGCGAACAGAGTGAGAAAGGCGAGGGAGAGGAGTTCCGGCTCGGTGAGTGAGTCGCCCTCGTCGCGCGCCTCGACGAGGGCGGACAGAAGGTCATCGGTGGGGCTGTGTCGCTTGTCATCGATGACGTCCTTGAGGAATCGATGCATCTGCCGCATCGCCGTACGCGACTCCGCTGCTGCTCCCGGCGCCGGCGAGAAGAGCGTGTCCGTCCAGGTCCGAAAGTCGCGCCGTGCTGTCTCCGGAATGCCGAGCAGCTCGCAGATGACGCCGATCGGCAGCGGGACGGCCAGGGCGGGGACGAGGTCCATGCGCGGGCCCGTACATGTGGCGAGGAGTGTGTCGGCCAGGTTCTGTATGCGAACGCGGAGGTCCTCGACGCGACGGGGAGTGAATGCCTTTGCGACGAGGCGGCGCAGGCGGGTGTGGTCGGGCGGATCCATGTTGAGCAGGTGAAAGTCGAGCTCAGGGGGCATCGACGACACGTACTCGCCACTGGTTTTCGCGTTCTTCTTGTTCAGTGAGAGCCGCGAATCCGCCAGGGCTGCCCGGGCCTCGGCGTACCGGGTGATGAGCCACACGGGTTCACCGTCCGGAGTCGTCGTGCGGTGGACCGCACCGTCTTTGCGAAGCCCGGCGAAGGCCCCGTGGGGATCGGTGAGGAGGGTGTCGTCGAACAGCGTCATGGTGTGGGTCAAGCGTCCGCCCGCGATGGCTGGAGCCGCGCGACAACGGCGGGGATCACGGGGGAGGTCCGAAACGCATCGGCGACGCGGGTGATGCGAGCACCTTCCTCGTGGAGGTCTCCGTCGGCGGTGTCCATGAAGTCGTTTTCCTGTCCGAGT
Organism: Streptomyces sp. NPDC002004; assembly: GCF_053593975.1. Classification (NCBI taxonomy): domain Bacteria; kingdom Bacillati; phylum Actinomycetota; class Actinomycetes; order Kitasatosporales; family Streptomycetaceae; genus Streptomyces; species Streptomyces sp. NPDC002004. The sequence continues at coordinate 23,065 of NZ_JBSFDP010000042.1, read as the reverse complement.
TGTGTGCCCTGGCCGGAAGCGCGCATGTGGAGGGCTGCCGTGATCTGTGCGGCCTCCGCCACGGAGTCGGCCTCTGTGCTGGTGGCGCCGCGAGCCTCGGCCAGTTCGCGGGCCGCGCGGCGTACCTCTGTGTCGAAGTGCGGGCGCAGCCTCATTTCGCCGTCGAGGATCTCAATCACCTGGCGGCCGAGGAAGAAGTGCAGCTCGCGCGCCAGCTCTCTGCGGGAGGCCGGCGGAGCCACGAGGACGACGTCGGGGAAGGCATCCGTTATGGCCTGCCACAGGGGGTGGCGCCGTCTGAAGGTGCGGTAGTCGGATACCCATGTCCGGGCTCTGCTGACCGCGACGCCCCAGGCCGGCATGGTGAAGCCGATCGCGAACAGGGCAGCCGACACGCTCGCGAACATGGGGGCCACGACGGAGTTGACGTGGTCGAGAGGCGAGTGTCCGACCATGCCCCAGAGGAGAGAGACCAACTTGGGCAGGCAGTAGCCGAAGCCGGCGATGGCGGCGGCGGCGACGGTGCGCAGGCCACGGCGCAGCCACGGCTTGTCGACGATCGTGGAGTAGCGCCAGCACAGACGGATCAGGCCGGCCATGCTGACGGTGTAAAGGCACTGGTAGACGAGCAGGAACTCCGCGATGTACGGAGTCTGCGCATAGTGGACATCGAAGTCGATGGGGTGTTCTGCATCGTCGACGGTGCCAAGGAAGAAGAGTGTGGCCATCGCCGCGATCGTGGTGATGGCGTACCCGAGGATCAGCCGGTGGCGGAGCCGGACCTTCGACTGGGCCGATGACCAGCTGACGAGGAGGGCCAGGAATGACGTCGTGCAGACGGCCACGCTGGAGTAGATGACGAGCGTGGCGATGTTCTTGATGCCCAGTAGGGCGTCGACGCGCACGTAGACGGGCGGGGCAGCGAAGAAGAAGGGCGCAGCGAACGTGCTGATCGCCAGGCACAGAAGCTGCAGCTCCTTGTTGCGCCAGTCGCGGACGAGGTCTTTGAGTTTGAAGGCGAATGCGCTCCACGTGATCACGGAGAGCGTCCCGTAGACGACGATGAATAACACTCGACTATGTCCTTTGTGCGGAGCTGCGTCCCAGTGAGCGCTCGAGATGGCTGACGAGGTTGACCATGTTCTCCGGAAGGCTTGTCGTCGGCAGGGGAGCGGCGTTGGTGGCCTGGAGGGGGATCAACGAGGCCACAAGCTCGGCGGCCTTCTCCTCACTCCGGTCGTAGCAGGTTCGCCCGAGGACGGTGCGGACGAGCGCCGGGTCGATGTTCGGCAGAAGGAGCCGGGATATCTCTTCCTGCTCCGCCGGGGTGGACTCGTGCTCGCACAGCATGTGGCCGATCTCGTGGAGGACGATGTGGCCTTGGTGCGCCTTCCTGGCATGCGCCTGGTAGATGATGTAGTCCACCTCGGGGGTGGCGACCCACATGCCGCACAGGCCGCGGTCGGCGGGGAGTGGCATCGGCAGGAGCGAGATGGGCCGTCCGCGGCGTTCCTCGATCTGGTCGACGAGAGCGTTGATGTTGAACGGCTTGGGAAGATCGAGTTGCTGGACCAGATCGGCGCAGTAGCGACGCAGTTCCCTGTCGTTCATTCCCGCTCCCCCCGGGTGGCCAACGGCCCACTGCCACTGAACAAAGATCACCCTCGTGCTCCCTCTGACCTCCGCGGCGGCTGGCTCGACCGGCAGCGGTGGCAGCCCGCATGAGCCACGAGACCCCACTCGGACAGCTGCAGAGCATCCTCGTGGACTGTGCTAGCAGCGGCTCACATTCGTTGCCTTTTGCTTGCCCGCTGAAGGTGCTGGATCACCGGGACCAGGGAGGCAAGCGCCTCCTCGTCCAAATCGGCAACTGCCCGCAGGGCGATCTGACGGGGTCCGATGCCCTGGGATTTGAGTGTGTCCACCAGATTGAGATCCGCGGAGACCTGCGCGGCTACCTCGTCGTCGACGAAGTAGCCGACCGGCACGCCGAAGAAGTCGGCAAGGGCTTCGAACGGCCCGTCGGTCTGCGCGTCCCCCGTGCCGTTGCGCAGCTGGTCGATGTCCGCTGCCGTGATCTTGCCGCCGCGCGCGGTGATGATCTCGGCGACTTCGTGGGAGGTGTAGGCCCCACGGTCCTTGGGGTGCATGACCTCGAACAGGCGGTTCAGCCTTGCCGGGAGATCCGCGGCGGCGGACTCCGGCTGTGCGAGCGGCAGCCGGGTGTCGACGTCCGGTTCTCGCGGTGAGGCCACCACTTCCCCGTAGCCCGCCGGCGAGGCGGCCGGAACCGTGATGTCCGGCCGGACCGGCGTCTGCTGCAGCGCGGCCAGCATGGGCAGCAGCGCGCGGTTGAGAGCCTCGGAGGCCGGCGCGGTGAAGAACGCCTCGCCGCCCTCGACCCCGAAGAAGCCCACCAAGCCGTGCAGCAGTTCGACGCTGGGCACCTTGGTGCCCGAGCACACCTGGCGCGCCCAGAACGCGGAAACCCCCAGCTGCCGGGAGATGCTGCCGGCCAGGTCCGACATCGGCTTGCCGGTATGCGTCAAGTAGGCATCCGCCAGGGCCTTGATGCGCGCGCTGACCCGGGAAGGCACGGTGTCGGCCGGAACCCGACCACCCCGCAGCAGAACGCTGATGGTGTCCTCGGGCAAGGCCGTCCTGGCTGCCAGTGCCCCGGGGTCGAGCAGTTCCGATCGGTCCATGCCCCGTTCTCTGCACAGCGCCTCGAGACGTTCAAGCGTCATCGGCAGAGATGGGACAGAGCCCACGGAGGTACTCCCGGGGTGCGGAGCGGTCGGGTTCGCTGTGCTCATGAAACCCTACTGTCCGTCCGTCGCGGTCATCAACGATCATTTGTCGCCGAAAAAGGGCGTTGAAGTGGCGCGATCAATCGTGCTGGCAGACAGCGCAGTTCGGGTCACTGCCCGGCCGGCACTGCATCGTGGTGTCCCGATGAGAGGCGTCCGAAGCGAGGTGGTCATGGGTCGGATCGCCGACCGGACCTCCTGGTGCTGCACCTATCGTGAATTCAACCATCATTTAGTAGCTGAAAACGATCGTTGACACTGCATGCCCTGGCCTAGCACGATCCTGGAGGGCCATGCGGTGACAAGGATGATCCCTTCCTCCGAGTGGCCGTTCGGCCACTAGTCGTCCGTTTGTATTTCAAGCATCGGGTTGGAGATGTGTTCATGCGCGCGTCGACCGCACGGAGCGCGCATCAACTGAACGACAGCGACCTCACCAAGGAAGATACGGCCGAACTCAATCGCCTGATGGTGGAGCTCCTCGCCAAGTGCAATGAGCTCGGGGAGCGGCAGGCCCCGGCAGGGGAGTGGACCGCGTCCGCCTCCGGTCTCCTCGAGCAGTTCGGTGCATCCACACAGGCCGTCGCCTACCTCCCCCGACCACTCGACAGACGGATCGCCGGCAGGGCGCGCGACCGTTCGTACGACCGTGACGCCGACCACGGCGGCTGCCCGCGGTGGTCCCAGGGCGGTGCACGTACGGAGAGCCGTTCCGGGTCCCTGGCGTCGATGCCTGCGGCCTGACTGCACGAGGAACCCCGGGCACTTGCCCTCCGGTATCGCCGCAGCGGCGCGATGCGTCACCGACATGCCGGTGGTCAGGCTCGTACCGACTTCTCAGAGGTAGAAATGTCCGAACCAGTGTGCCTTCTCGGAGCCGGCGGTACCCGCGCTGCGGGGAGTGAGTTCCACCTGAAGCAGATTGCCGACTCACACCCGGTGGTGCTCCTGGACGCCCTGGCGCCGACGTGGGCGCGCCCGTACCTCATCCACCACATAGCGGCCGATCCTGCGGACCCTGCCGCTGCCCTCGCGGCGGTCAGAAGCTACCGGACCCGCCATGAACTGCGCGGTGCGCTCACCTACGTGCCGGAGCACCTTGGTACAACGGCGCGCATCGCCGGACTGCTCCGGACGCCCACCACTTCGGTGGAGTCCCTGGTCCCCTGCAGCGACCTCGCGGAACTCAGAAGGCAACTCACCCGGCACAAGGTGCCACAGCCACGCTGGGCGGAGGTGCTCGATGCCGAATCGGCGGCTGCCCACGCCGCGCTGCTCGGATGCCCGGTCCTGATCAAGCCGTCCCGGAGGACGGGTGCGATCGCCGTACAAGCGCACGATCGCAACGAGGCCCGCACTGCCTATGAGCTGGTCACCCGACCCGTGGCAGGACTCGCGGCCGACCGGCATGAAAGCGCCGTGGTCGAGGAATATCTGGACGGGGAAGAAGTGTCCGCCGAAACGGTCGTTCTGGATGACGAGGATGTGCGTATCACGGCCGTCACCCGCACCGTTCTGGGGCCGCCCCCAACACAACAGGCCTTACGTCACTCCGTCTTCGCACACGACCCACTGCTGCACAACCCCGTACTCCGCCGGGTCGTCACCCGCGCTGTACGGGCACTGGGGATCACACTGGGAGTGGTCAGTGTCCGTATGAGGCTCACCTCCAGGGGCCCCTGCGTCACCGACGTCAGCGCCCACCTCGCCGCCGACCTCGTTCCGCTGTTGGTGAAGCGCGCCACCGGCATCGACCTGCCGCGCATCGCCGCCGACCTGTCCACCGGTCGTACTCCGCATCTCGCCCCGACCCAGCAGCGAGCGGCCGCCATCCAGTTCCTCTACGCGAACGCAACCGGCCATATAAGCCGTCTCGCCCTGGACCCGCGCGGAGCCTGCCAGCCACTCCTCGACGGTGTCGTCCTCACCCAACAGGTCGGCAACCACGTCACGTCCGGTCCCCACGCAACCCCGGTCGACCGGATCGCGCACTGCGTGGTCCTGGGGCCCGACGCGTCGAGCTGTCACAGTGCGCTGGACCGTATGGCACAGCACATCGACGTGGACATTGCACCGTCCTCGTCGGCGATGGCGGGGTGGGCGGCTGCCGGGGCACCTCCGTGGTCGGCGACAACCGGGGCCGTCACACCGGCGGTCATGGTGCCGGCTGACGCGTAGGGCTGCATCTCAGGGGGTCTGAGCAGCCGCATCGTGCCGCGCAGCGGGTGGGTACGGCATCAGGGCAGGGTGAGGATGCGCGGGCCCTCGTCGGTGATGGCGACCGTGTGCTCGATGTGGGCGGCCCGGCTGCCGTCGGTGGTGCGCAGGGTCCAGCCGTCGGCATCGGCGCGGTAGGTGTCCTGCCCGCCTGCCATGAGCATGGGCTCGATGGCGAGGACCAGGCCGTGGCGGAGGGGGAAGCCGCGGCCGGGGCGGCCTCGGTTCGGGACATGGGGGTCCTCGTGCATGCGGCGGCCGATGCCGTGCCCGCCGAAGTCGGCGGGCATCCCGCAGCGGGCCTTGCGGGCGACGGTGTCGATGGCGTGGGAGATGTCGCCGATGCGGTTGCCCACCTGGGCGGCGGCGATGCCGGCGTCGAGGGCCTGCTGGGTGGCGTCGATCAGGTCGAGATCGGCGGGGTGCGGTGTACCGACGGAGAAGGTGATGGCGGCGTCGCCGGTCCAGCCGTCGAGCTCGGCGCCGCAGTCGATGCTCACCAGATCACCGTCCCGCAGGCGGTAGCCGGTGGGGATGCCGTGCACCACGGCGTCGTTGACCGAGGCGCAGATCACGGCGGGAAAGGGGGTCGGGGCGAAGGACGGGCGATATCCGAGGAAGGGCGAGCGGGCTCCGGCGTCTGCCAGGACGGTGCGGGCTGCCTCGTCGAGTTCCCGCAGGGTCACCCCTGTACCGGCTGCTTTCCGGGCGGCGGCCAGCGCCTGGGCCACCACACGTCCGGCCTCCCGCATCGCTTCCAGCGCTTCATCGGTCTTGATCTCCACCATGTGCCGTGACTCTCCCCTCGAGGCTGCCCAATACTTATACCGGTATTAGTATCACGGTCATGGTGAGAACTCCTCTGACCCCATGGGAACGAGAACGCGGCGAGCGGTTCGGCGCACTGCTGCGTCAGGCGCGCGGCGACCGGAGCATGACGGAGGTGGCCGCAGCGGCAGGTGTCTCGGCGGAGACGCTGCGCAAGATCGAGACAGGCAGGGCGCCGACGCCGGCCTTCTTCACCGTCGCAGCCCTGGCCGCCGCGCTGCACCTGTCCTTGGACGAACTGGCGGCCGCGTGCGCTCACGATCCGTACCGGCAGGAGTCGGCGCTCTCTGCATGAGAAAAGGGTCGGCGCCCGGCATCGCCCAGCGCGAGCGGGCGGCGAGGCCCGCGAGGTGACGGCGCGGCAGGAGCTCGTGGCAGCCGGTCCCACGGCGACCGGCGAGCGGGGCGTGACAGTGCCGTAGAGGGCTACGGCACTCGCCCTCACGCTCGCCGGTTGCGGCGGTCTACGGGGAGGGCAAGCCCCCGCCGGGGAGGGTCGGGCGCATGCGCTGCTGACCCCGCTGAACGGTTCGGCTCCGGGGCATGAGGAGCGGGAGAACGCGCCGTTGCTGCTGGTCGAGGGGCGGGGCCGCGGAGGCCCGCGGCCTCGACACCGTCAGCCTTCGGTCATCGGTGATCTGTTCACCGCCACCGTGGCGGCGCTGTTCCATGTCGGGATGCGGTGACGCTCGGAGCTGGAAATGGACGCGAAAAGGCTCCGCGCGTACGGCCCTCCACGGCGATCGGGCGTACGGCGCTCCACGGCGATCGGAGGCGCGAGGCGCGTAGCCAGGTCCGCGGCGCCGGTAGGCGCGGCGTCGCCCGTGGGCGCGGCGGACCTGGCTGGGTCGCGCCACGGAGCAGCAGGGCTCCGCGTGGGGGGGGGCGTCAGCGGTTCGACTTCACCTTGATGCGGTGGCCGTGCCGGTGAAAGCGGTGACTGTGCCGATCGCGGTCGTCCCCAGTGCTGCGAGACCTGCTCGACATGACTCAAACCAGTTCGGGTTGCGGATTCGGTTGCCTCGCTGGTGCGGCCTTCGGTTCCCACAATGTGGTGGTCCGTATGTAGCCGTGGATCACTGAGCCCATCGCCAGAATGACAAGCGGCCCAAACACCCACGGATGTCCGGCCATCTGCACCGGCAGATAGCGATACGACACCAAGAGCGCGGCGAAGACCGTTGTGCCGTAGGCGACCAGCTCGATTCCTGACCGATCCCAACCACGTTCGAGCGAGCGCAACGCCGCCTCGATGGTGAGTGTGAACACCACGCCGGCAACGAGGTCCGCTCCGTAGTGGTAGCCGAAGCCCAGCGTTGCGCCAAGCGTGGCTACAAGCCAGAAGGTGCCTGCGAATCGCAGGATTCGTGGGCCCGTGCGCGAATGAATGAAGATCGCGGTGGCCCACGCTGTGTGCAGGCTGGGCATGCAGTTGCGTGGGGTGAGCTCGTCGAAGACCATCTGGTGCGGGGCGTGGGTCGGCGGCGTGTTCGGCCACAGGTTGGCCACCGCCCAGTGCCCGCCGCCGGTGCCGAAGGCGCCGGTGCCGTACGCGAAGATCGGACCGACCACCGGGAAGATCATGTAGATGCCGGGCCCGAGCACGCCGATGACGAGAAAGGTGCGCACCAGGTGATGGCGCGGGAAGCGGCGCTCGACCGCCACATTGCGCAGCTGGTAGAGCGTGACGATGACCGCAGCCACCGCAAGCTGAATGTAGACCAGGTCGAGAACATGGGTGCCGATCGGACCGGTTGCCTTGACAATCCGGCCTACCAGCCACGACGGGTCTCCCAGCGCATGATCGGCGGTTGCCACGTACTGGTCGAGAACTGTCGGGTTGGTCTTCGACGTGATGAGTAGCCAGGTGTCGCCCGTCTTGCGGCCGGTCACCAGCAGCAAACCCAGCCCGACACCTTTCAGCAGCAGGACGCGTTCCTGGCCTGTGCGGCGCGTGACAGCGATGACCGCATAGGCCAAAATCACCCACAACGCGCCGTTGCCGAAGGGGTGTCCGTCGGTCGCCTTTGCGCCGACCGCCCACCGCACCAGAAAGAAGGCGACGTCGATGCCGATCGCGGCACCGGCCGCCATGAACCGTTGCCGCTTGGTGAGCACCACCATCATCAACGCCATACTGGCGTACAGCAGCGGCCCCGATTTGGGGGCGAATATCACCTCTCGCGCCTGGTTGGTGATTGGCCCCGGCAGGCCGTAGTGGCGTGCGGCGATCTCCAGTGCGATGAGGAACCCGAGGGTCGTCAGGCCCGCTGTGGCCCACAGTATCGCCCGTGGTTGACGCCATGCGGCGACCGCAACTCTTCTGTTTATTCGCGAAAACACCCGCGATGCTATGGATATCAATTAAATGGCCGATTCATTATTTAGTTGACTAGGTCACTGTTTGTGGTGGATAGCACGGTTTTCCGGTGAAGGGACGGGTGATGAGAGTGATCGTCGTGAGTTCGAACATGCTATCGGAGAGCTGTGGGTGGGTTTCGTTGGTTACGGGTAACGCGAACGTCGGTCGATCCTTCGCCCGATGACCCAGGGGTCTCGGTATGACCATGAACCCCTCGACGCACGGGGAGCATCGAGGGGTCACGGGGTGGCCGGCGGCCCCTGGGCGACGTTTCGTGCGACTTCTTCTGCGGGCACGGCGGCTCCGGCTTGCAGCCGGTGGGCCAAGCCGCCGCGGCTTCCATGACGTTGGCGCGGCCGGCCGCCGGCCCGCTGTTCCCGGAGCACGGAGCCCGGAACCGTCGTCCAGGAGGAGCTCGGCGCCGATCCGCGCTGCAGGCAACCCGAGCGGCAGCGCCTCCGGGAAGCAGCGGCAGGTCGCCGATACTGATCGCCCCGGGCGCCGAGGGCGCGGTGAAGGGCCACCGACGGTCCGCCGCGCTCCGGGCGCCGCGCCGTCATCATGCGCTGCTGCCGACCTCCTCCGATCCGAACGACTGTCGCAGCCATGAGTCGAGAGCGGCATGGTCGCCATCGGTCGAACAGCAGATTCAGGGCGCTGGCGATGACCGACGAAGGCGAGAAAGCGCTCGACCATGCGCGCGTAGCGGCGGTGCAGACGGCGGCAGACGCCCAGCCAGGACAGGGCGTGAGCGGCGATCCAGCGGTGCCGGCCGTACCGAGGGCGGCGATACGGCGCATCTGCCCGATGCCCGCGGTCTGCGACTCCCCTTAACCGCGCCCCTGAGCCTGTTGACGAATTGCTGTCCGCCGATGCTTGGAGATCCACTCCGTGAGGGGTATTCAGTTGGTGAAAGCAGGCAGCAGCGGGCTGCCTTGGCCTCAGGTGCCGCTCGTGCGGCGGCGTTGAAGGAGAGACTCAGACCGATGGCAACAGGTGTAGTGAAGTGGTTCAACGCCGACAAGGGATTCGGGTTCATCCAGCAGGATGACGGCGGACCGGACGTGTTCGTCCACTTCTCGGCCATCCAGTCGACCGGGTTCAAGGAGCTGTACGAGGGTGACAAGGTCGAGTACAACGTGACGCAGGGGCCGAAGGGGCCGCAGGCGGAAAGCGTCGTCCGGCAGGCGTAGTGCTGCCGAGGTGTGCGAAGGGGCTCCGTCCCGGCCGCGAGGTCGCCGGGACGGAGCCCCGCTGCTGATTCGCCGAGGGCATCCAAGCGGCCGGTGCAGGGCTACAAACGTCCCCGCATCCAAGGTGCACCGGTGCGCATCGGTGGACCGGACGATGTGGCCCCTGCACGGACCACCACTCGGCCTTCGCCGCGCCCGCAGTGGTGAGCCCGCCGTCGTTGTGTGCCGTGGCTCCTTGCCTGGGCCGGCTCCAGCTCCGGTCGCGGGAACGGTCGGCCGGAACCGGGCCGCGGTCAACGCCGTCGTCGCCATGCTCGTGGCGGGCGGGTCCGGCATCAGTCGGCTGACCTTCAACGACCACTGCCGCTTTACCGGGAGCGCCGCGAGCTGCTCGCCCACCGCAGACCGGAAGGGCCCGCTGATGGGCAGACCGACAAGGCCCGCTCATGGCGCGTGGCGAACGTCACTGTTCATGACATACCAACTGGTCGGTACCCTCATCATGGACCGTGAACGACAGGAGACGTGATGTCTGCGACCAACCGCCAGATCCGTCTGGCAGCCCGCCCCGTGGGCGAAGTGAAGCCCGAGGACTGGGAACACCGTTCAACGCCCGTCGAGGAACCGGGCCCGGGCCAGTTCGCGGGCCGGACGCGTGTCATCTCCCTGGACCCGGCCATGCGCGGCTGGCTGGACGACCGCCCCTCCTACCTGCCGCCGGTCGGCATCGGTGAGGTGATGCGCGCCGGGTCGGTCATCGAGGTCACCGCCTCCCAGCACCCCGACTACCGGCCGGGCGATCACGTGGTCGGCACGTTCGGCGTCCAGGAGCACGTGGTCTCCGACGGCAAGGGCGCGATGAAGATCGACACCTCCCTCGCTCCGCCCTCCACGTACCTCGGCGCACTGGGCATGCCCGGCATGACCGCGTACTTCGGCCTCCTCGACGTCGGGGCGCTCAAGGACGGCGAGACCGTCGTGGTGTCGGGGGCGGCCGGCGCCGTCGGCACCATGGTGGGGCAGATCGCGAAGGCCAAGGGCTGCCGGGTCGTCGGCATCGCCGGAGGGCCGGAGAAGTGCGCACTGCTCACCGGCGAACTGGGCTTCGACGCGGCGATCGACTACCGCGCCGAGGATGTGCGGAAGGCGCTGCGCCGGGAGGCCCCCGACGGCATCGACGTCTACTTCGACAACGTCGGAGGGGACATCCTCGACGCCGCCCTGACCCGGCTGGCGATGCACGCGCGTGTGGTGGTCTGCGGTGCGATCAGCCAGTACAACAACGCCACCCCGGTCAAGGGCCCCTCCAACTACCTCACGCTGCTGGTGCGTCGGGCCCGTATGGAGGGCTTTGTCGTCTTCGACTACGCCAGGCAGTACGCCAAGGCCGCGCAGGAGATCTCCGCCTGGATCGGAGACGGCCGCATCAAGGTCAAGGAACACGTGGTGAGAGGCACCGTGGACGACTTCCCGGAGACGCTGCACATGCTCTTCCGCGGCGAGAACGTCGGCAAGCTGGTGCTGGAGCTGCCATGACCGCGGCCGAGGCCCAGGTTGACGTCGGCGTGGCCTCTGCCGGCCGGGGCCTTGGCACGGGGCCGACCGGCTTGACCTGGCCGCAGAACCAATGGGCGTCGGACTTGGACAGGCGGAGGCAGCCGTGCGAGCCGCCGGCGCCGGCGTTGGACCTTCTACGACTTCCCCGCCGAGCACTGGATCCGCCTGGGCACCACGAACCCCATCGAGCCCGTGTCGTTCTGCCCGAGGGCTGACGGCGACGGCGCCCGTCATCACGGGCTGGGTGGTGAGTCGGGACCGCCGAGTCGGCTGATGAAGCGCAGAACTTGTTCCCGGCCGAGGGGGCTGCCGATTTCCTGGTACAGGGCGAGGGCCTGTTCGTAGTGCTGCTTGGCGCTGTTCAGGTCCCCGCCGTCCCGGGCCACATGTCCCAGGTTTTTCAGCGCGATGGCCTGGCCGACACGGCTGCCGGTCTGGTGGTAGAGGGCGAGTGCCTGTTCGTGGTGCTGCTTGGCGGTGTTCAGCTCCCCTCGCTGCCGGGCCACATGTCCGAGGCCGTCCATCGCGGTGGCCCGGCCGATGGGGCTGCCGGTCTGGTGGTACAGAGCGAGGGCCTGCTCGAAGTGCTGCTCGGCGGTGTTCAGGTCCCCTCGGTCCTGGGTCACGTATCCCAGGTTGTTCAGTGCGTGGGCCTGGCCGGGGCGGTTGCTGGTCTGCTGGTAGAGGGCAAGTGCCTCGTCGAGGCACTGCTCGGCGGTGTTCAGGTCCCCTCGGGCCCGGGCCACATGTCCCAGGTTGTTCAGTGCGTGGGCTTGGCCATGGCGATTGCCGGTCTGCCGATTGAGGGTGAGTGCCTGTTCGAAGTACTGCTTGGCGGTTGTCAGCTCCCCGCGGTCATCGGCCACATGTCCCAGATTGTCCAATGAGTGGGCCTGGCCGGGGCGGTGGCCGGTCTGGTGGTAGAGGGCCAGGGCCTGCTGGTGGTGGCGTTCGGCGGTGTTCAGGTCTCCTCGGTCCCGAGCCACCTTCCCCAGCTGGTCCAGTGAGATGGCCTGGCTGAGGAGGTTGCCGGTCTGCCGGAAGATGGTCAGAGCCTGCTCAAGGTACTGCTCGGCGGTATCCAGCTCCCCGTGGCCCTGGGCGGCAATCCCCAGGTTGCCAATTGCGTTGGCCTGGCCGGAGCGGTGGCCGGTCTGCTGGTAGAGGGCGAGGGCGTGCTTGTGGTGTTGTTCGGCGGTGTTCAGGTCTCCGCTGTCCCGGGCCACGTGTCCCAGCTGGTCCAGTGCGTTGGCCTGGCTGAGGCGGTTGCCGGTCTGCTCGTAGAGGGCGAGTGCCTGCTCGAGGTACTGCTTGGCGGTATCCAGCTCCCCCCGGTCCCGGGCCAGATCCCCCACGTTGTCCAGCGCGGTGGCCTGGCCGAGGAGGTTGCCGGTCTGTCGGTAGAGGGCGAGGGCGTGCTTGTGGTGTTGTTCGGCGGTGTTCAGGTCTCCGCTGTCCTGGGCCAGATTCCCCAGACGGTTCAGCGCGTCGGCCTGGCCGGTTCGGTCGGTGAGGTCGAGGGCCAGGTCCAGGGCCGCTTGGGCGTACCGCCCGCTGAGGGTGCGCTGGTGGGCTGCTTCGGCGGCGGCGGTCAGCGATATCCGGAACGCTGCTGGTGCGAGGTCGGGCTGTGCGGGCAGGGCCGGGCCGGAGCGTGCTCTGGTCAGGGCCAAACTCGATTGCTCGAGCAGGAGTTGAACGCGGCACCGGGCGTCCGGACAGCTCCGGGCGACCTGCAACCCCTGCTCCACTGCCGCTTCCGCGGTCTCGAGGTCGTTGCGCAGCAGCGCGGCATTCGCGTGCAGGACTTGGAGCAGGGCGTGTTCGTGCCTGGCAGGCTCGCCGAGCGTGCGTGCCAGGTGGATACCTTGGGTGATGAGGGTATCGGCGCGGGCCTGGTCGCCTGTTCCGAGTGCGCCGGTGGCCTGGAGGCGCAGCAGGGTGACGGGGAGGATCTGGGCTGCGGCGGCCGTGCTGAGCGGGATCAGTGGTAGCCGGTCCGCATGCGTTTCGGTCGCCTGCTGGACCGGTGCGGCTGGGGGAGTGGTGGCGTCGGCGGCCGCGAGGCGTGCGACGTCGGCGGCAGCTTCGACAGCGGTCAGGTCGCCCCTGCGACAGACTGCTTCCGCCAGTGCGAGGGCCAGATCGGCGCGGTCGGTCGGATCGATGATGCCGTCGGGGGTGTGGAGTGAGCGGTGCCACCAGGTGGCGGCGTCGTGGTAGCGGTCTTCGCGCCAGGCCAGCTCGCCGCGCATCCAAGCGATCGCCGCCTGCCCAGCGGGATCGGTCGCATGCCGGTAGTGCCGGTCGGCGTCGGCGGCCAGCCGACCGGCCTGGTCCAGGTGGCCCTGGAGGACGGCGATGTGCGCTTGGGCGTGGGACGACAGCGCCAACGCCGTGCCTGGCACGGACGCTTGGGCCGGTTCGGCGGCCGCAATGGTGGCGGTCTGGGCCAGGGCGAGCGCGTCACCCAGACGGCCACCGGCGACGGCCGCCAGGACGGCCTGCTCCCACTGCCGATGTCTGGTCCGGTCGGTGTCGCCCGCCGAGAAGCGGTGATACATCTCCTCCGCCGAGAGCACCCCGTCAGCCAGGACGGCGTAGAACTCGGCAGCGGCCCGATGCCGGCGAGGAAGCTGCCGGCGGCCGGGGACCTGGTCGCGGTCGGCGCGGGCCACGTGCTCCAACAGCCACCGACGGATGGTGCCGTTCATGACCAGGCGAGGTGCACGGTTCGTGGCAGGCGCCATCTGCAGGAGATTGTGCCGAGCCAGCGCGGCGAACCAACCATTGCTCAGCTCGGTGTCGCCCATCAGGTGGGCAAGCGCCGGCTCGGTGACGACCCGCAGCACGCAGGCGGCCTCCACCAGCAGGCGCTGCTCGGCCGACAGCCGGCCCAAGATGTTGTCCGCCAGCCAGGCCGGCACCGGCTGCCCGGCCGCCTGATCGAGCGCCGCGACCTCACCATCGACTCCGCCCCGGCATACGTCGGCGATGGCAGCCGCGATCAGCGGCATACCGCCGGACATCGTGTAGGCGAGGCGCGACTGCTCCCGGCCAAGTCCCAGTGCTGCGAAGTGGTCGACGACGTCGTCCTCGCTCCAGGCCGCCAGTTCCAGCACCTGCCATGCCGAATCAGGCAGGCCCGTCATCGCCAACTGGTCCTGCCCGGCCAGGATCACCCGCAGCTGCGGAGAGGAGTGCAGCAGCCGGACCACCACGTCCCGGACGAACCAGTCACCGACGCCGATCGCCGTCCGAGCACGGTCTTCCCGGGCAGCGTCGTCGAACACATACAGCAACTCGGTTGTGTCCACCATCAACAGAACCGGGCGGCGCACCCGGGCGGCGATGCGCACCATCGCCTGCACCCACGCCTCCCGACGCTGCTCGGCCGGTGCGGCCCCGTCGGCGACCGCCGAGACACCCGTGATCTGCCCCCGCCCGCTGGCAATCATGGTGATGCTGGCCGGATGTCCGGCCCCGATGCCCTCGGCCTGGCGGCGCAGGCGCCGCCGACGCCACCAGGGCCCGGCCGCTGCCAGCTGGGCGGCCAGGCTCCTGACCAGGTGCAACACCACGTCGGATTCCACCGGAAACGGCGCCAGGACCACATCGAGCACGTCCAGCCGGACCGGACGGAAGCCACGCCCGCTGTTGCGGAGCACATGCCGCAGCAGCGTGGACTTGCCGGTTCCGGACACGCCCTGTACCACCAGCACCCGCAGCGGGGATTTCGCACCGCTAAGCCGTGCGACCGCAGCCAGCGCTTCCCGGCGGTCGGTGAACACCTGTGCCATGGTTGGCCCTCCAGTGGCAAAGTCTCTGGCAACGCAGAGCTGCCACGCCGACTATCGGTCATGATGGTAGGGCGAAAACGAAGATGTCGGATGTGTCTTTGCGGTGACAGGCCCGTTGTGCTGCCGCCGCGTGGACCGTCACAGCCCGGGGGTGGCCATGCCTATGCCAGGACCGAAGACCTTGGCGGCGGTTGGGGTGGTGCTGTCAGCCGCTACTGGGTTCGTGACCAACCTGGTCACGGCTCAGCGGAGTCCGGCTCTGATTGCCGCAGCCGTGGTCCTGGTCGTCGCCGGTGCCGCAGTCGCCGTGGCCTCAGTCGCGCGCAGGCCGTCGAATACACAGCCGGGAGCGCGGCTCATGACGCGGCGTCGCGGCATCATTGACCGTACGAGGATCGCCCACGGCGCGGACGCCGAAGTGCACATCGAAGCCGCCGGCAGCGCAGCCGAGGTGTCGAATCTGAGGGTCAACGTGGACGACGCCGCGGCCGTCGCCAAAGCCACCGGCCGAGGCAGGATCAGCAACTCCTCGATCACACAGAGGCCTTGACGACCCTGCGGGCCTGGCCACGGCGTCCACCGCGGAACTGGTCGGCGGGCCGCTGGGCCGGGTTTCCCAACTTCGGCGGGCATGAAGGGCTTCGTCGAAGCTCGTAGACTCATGGCGTGGCATTCATGAGCACCCCGCACTGCTGCTTCCTGTGATCGGAAGGCGTTGAGGGCGATGTCGGACGACGTCGCCCTCCTTGGTGTGCCTGCTACGCGAACCACCTTTCTCGCACTGCCCGTTCCTTCCTGAGGCAGTGACTTTCTGTGTGTGCGTGCAGGCACGGTCTCTTCCCTTCAGCCTTGCCAGGAGTGCCTCATGCCAGTGTTGCTTCCCCCTGCCCTCGAACTGTTCCTCCACCTGCTGCGCTGCCCGACGTGCCGCACGCTCCGTCTGCACCCCGACCGCGGAGCACTGCGCTGTGAGGCGGGCCATACCTTCGATATCGCCCGCCACGGCTATGCCGGCCTCCTGACCGGCACCCGCGCGACCAGCGGTGACGACGCGGCCATGGTCCAGGCTCGGGACCGCTTCCTGGCCACCGGCAGGTACGCGCCCATCCGCCAGGCCGTGGCCCGCCTGGCGGCCGACTACGCGCCGGCGAGGGGCACGGTCGTCGACGTCGGGTGCGGTACGGGCTACTACCTGGCCGGCGTTCTCGACCAGTTGCCCGGCGCCCGAGGTCTGGGCCTGGACACGTCGGTGCGCGCGCTGCGCTCGGCAGCCCGATCCCATGAACGAGCCGCTGCGGCGACCTGGGACGTCTTCCGTCACTTCCCGCTGGCCGACGAGATGGCAGACGTGGTGCTGAACGTGTTCGCCCCGCGCAATCCAGCCGAGTTCCACCGAATACTCCGTCCAGCCGGCCGGCTGATCGTGGTCCGTCCCACCGGGCTTCACCTGGCCGAGCTACGCGGCCGGGTCCCTGCGATGGTCACCATCGACCCGGCCAAGGAACAGCGCCTGCACCGGGCGATGGACCCCTACTTCGAGGCCATCGCCACCAAACAGGTGAAGTACCCCATGACCCTGGTCGGGTTGGAGGCCCTGGACCTGGTGGGGATGACGCCGAGCGCACGCCACTTGAACCGTGCAGACCTGAACGATGACGGCCTCCTGCCTGACCGGGTCACCGTCTCCGTGCTGGCCACCGCCTACAGGCCTCGGTGACCACGAGCGGGCGCCTGCGTCCGCTGACCGACGAGCAGTGGGCACGTCTGGCGCCCTGCCTTCCCCGCAACGCAGGGAAGGCAGGGCGCCAGGCCGATCCGGACTCCCGTGCTGCTCACGCAATCCTGTGAGGCTTCGCGCTCACGGGACGAGGGCATCGTCCTCGGTGCTGTGGCGGCGGCGGGTGTCACATCCGCGGGTTCGGCGGTGTCTTCATGTCGAACAGGCACACGCCCAAGGAGGACATGATGGTGTTGCGCGTTGCGAAGGCCGAGCTCCCGCCCGAGCTCAGGGAAAGCATGATCAAGCAGCTCGGTGCCGTGCCCGAGAACGTCGAGGTGCTGTGGCACAGTCCCCAGGTCATGCAGGACAGCGTGGAGTTCGGTGGCAGGGTGGGCGCGTGGGATACGGCCGACGCCGGCCTGAAGTCGTTTGCGCACATGGCGGTTGCGGCGCAGGTCGGCTGCAGCTGGTGCCTGGACATGGGCTACTTCCAGGCACAGAACGACAACCTTGACCTGGCCAAGGCGAGCCAGGTGCCGCGCTGGCGGGAGTCGGAGGTGTTCACGCCGCTGGAGCGGGACGTGATGGAGTACGCCGAGGCCATGACGAACACGCCGCCGACCGTCACCGACGAGCTGTACGCGGCTCTGCTGCAGCGGCTCGGCCCGGCGGCGATGGTCGAACTCACCGCGTTCATCGCCTACGTCAACCTGGCGACGAGGGCCAATGTGGCGAACGGGGTCGAGTCGCAGGGCTTCTCGGACGCGTGCGAGATTCCGCTGGCCCCGCGTCCTGAGGCGTCCGGCGTGGTGTCGCCGGCATGAGCGGGGACCCGTTCGTCGCCCATCGCAGCCTGCTGTTCACCGTCGCCTACGAGATGCTCGGGTCGGCCGCCGATGCGGAGGACGTGCTGCAGGAGTCCTGGCTGCGGTGGGCCGGCGCCGACCGGTCGCAGGTGCGTGACCCGCGGTCCTACCTCGTCCGCGTCGTCACGCGGCAGGCGCTCAACCGACTGCGGACGCTGTCGCGCAGCCGCGAGGACTACGTCGGCGAGTGGCTGCCTGAACCGCTGCTGACCAGCCCCGATGTCGCCGAGGACGTCGAACTCGCGGAGAGCGTGTCGATGGCGATGCTGACCGTGCTGGAAACGCTCGGGCCGGCGGAGAGGGCGGTGTTCGTGCTTCGCGAAGTCTTCGAGCTGCCCTACGGCGAGATCGCCGAGGCCGTCGGGAAGTCCGCGGCCGCGGTGCGGCAGATCGCGCGGCGGGCACGCGAGCATGTGGCGGCCCGGCGGCCACGGGTGCGGGTGAGCCGGTCGGAGCAGCAGGCTGTGGTGGAGCGGTTCCTGGCAGCGTTGCGCACCGGGCAGCTGCAGGAGCTGATGGAGGTCCTGTCGCCGGACGTGGTCATGATCGCCGATGGCGGCGGGCTGGCCGCCGCCGCGCTGGCTCCGCTCCACGGGGCCGAAGCGGTGGTGCCGCTGCTGGCGCGCGCGAACCGGGTGGTGGGCGCGTTCGAGGCGACGACCGTGTGGCTCAACGGTGCGCCGGCCGGCCGGATCGAGATCGACGGTGAGCCGTCCGCGGTGAGCCTGGTGGTGGACAACGGACGGGTCACCCGGATCTACGTGGTGCGCAACCCGCTGAAGCTGACCCGGCTCGACGAACCCGCCGCACTCGCCCGATAGACCCGCCGCTGCTCCGGTGCCGTGGGTGTTCCGGGCCATGGGAACCGCCCGGAACACCCACGTAAGTGAGGCGGTACGGCGGCATGACATGTCGCGCGGCCGTCCCCTCGCACTACCGAGACGAACACCCATCCACCGAACAGGAAAGACCTACATCAACCATGACTGACATGCAGGCCATCGCCGACCGCGTCGAGATCGAGGCGCTGCGCGGCGAGTTCACCGACGCGGGGATGATGCACGACTACGACCGCTTCGCGTCGCTGTTCGCCCACGACGGCGCGTGGCGGATTCCCCAGATCCCGGCCGAGTTCGTCGGCCGTCCGCAGATCCGCGCCGCGATCGAGCGGCTGCAGGACCACTGGGACTACTTCGTGCAGACCGTGCACCCGGGCCTGATCCGGATCGACGGCGACACCGCGGTCGGCCGCGCGTACATCGCGGAGTTCGGGCGCATGCGCAACGGCAGCTCACACCTGAACTACGCCCTCTACCACGACCGTTACCGGCGCACTCCCGACGGCTGGAAGTTCGTCGAACGCCTCTACGAGGTGAGATACCTCGACACCTCCCCACTGGCAGGCGCAGCGCCACGCACACAGACCGGGCATGTCCGCGAGCCGTGACCGCGGCGGAACCGAGAGCTCAACAACCCGATTCCCACGCGGAACGTCCCGGCATGTCAACCACGGCCCCGCTCAAAGAGCCGACCGACGACTACGTCCTCGCTCCCGCCAACCGTGCATGGATAGCCTTCGTCACCGGCATGTGACGGCCACCGGAGTGCGCGGGCGGTTCGCCCGCCGCGCCCGGGAGCAGGAGGCGCATGACACGCTCGCACGGGCCTTGGCGGGGTTCCGGGACAGGGGGTGTGGGCCCGCACCAGGGGTGTCCCCCGGTGCGGGCCGCCGGTCAGGAGAGGGTGCGGCCGACCCAGCCCGAGCCGACACGGACCCGGCTGCCGAAGGTGCCGTGGCCGGTCCCCGGGTTGAGCCAGGCCACGCCGTCGGAGTCGACCGAGATCAGGTCGGCCTTGGCGTCGCCGTTCAGGTCGGCGGCGCCGAGCACCTGACGGTAGGTCTTGCCCCAGTCGCGGAAGACCAGTACGCGGTCGGCGAGCTTGCCGGTGCCGTTGCCGTTGTAGCGCCACAGCTCGCCGGAGCCGTCGAGGGCCAGCACGTCCCCATGCCCGTCGCCGTTGAGGTCTCCGGCGCCGATCACCCGGGTGTAGGCCTTCCAGCCGGACCGGATCTTGACGCGCGGCGCGAATCCGGCGCTGCCGTTGCCCGCGTACAGGTAGATGTCACCGGTCGTGGCCGCGCGGGCCAGCAGGTCGGCGCGGCCGTCGCCGGTCAGGTCGCCGGGGGTGGTGAGGACGTCGTAGCCACGCCAGTCGGTGCCGGTCTTGCGGTACGGGGACACCGGCGCGGGCAGCCGGCCCGCCGGGGTCTCGTACATGCGTGCCTCGCCCGTGGGCAGCACGGCGAGGACGTCGTTGAGGCGATCCCCGTTCATGTCGCCGAAGCCGGTGAACCGGGTGCCGGTGGGCCAGCCCGTGGTGACCGCGCCGCTGTGCACGGAGCCCGCGGCGAGGTGGCCGGCGGCGTCACCGTCGTACCGGGTCAGGGCGGTGCCGGTCTGGGCCAGCACGTCGGCGCGGCGGTCGTCGCCGTAGTCCCGGGTGCGGGGCATCGGGCGGGTGGTGCCGGAGACGGCGTGCAGCGGGCCGCCGAGGGCGGAGCTGTCGTACCAGAGCGCGGTGGGGCGGGTGCCCGCGACCGTGAGGGTGCCGCCGACGGTCCGGTGATCGGTGGTGGTGCCAAGCGTCCTGGGGGCCGACCAGCCGCCGCGGGTGCGGAAACCGGCGACGAACCGGTACGAGCCGTTGCCGATGGACACGGTCCAGCCCGCGTGGACGGTGCCGTCGGTGGCGATGCCGGAGCTGACGGCCGAGCCGAGGGGACGGCGGTCGTCGGCCTGCTCGACGGTTCCCCATGAACCGGTTCGGGCGGTGCGGGTGGTGGAGATCACCGCCTTGTCGGCGGTCCCCACGAGGGTGACGTCGCCGTTCGGGGCGGTAAGCGGACGGGGCAGGGCGCTGGGGGCGTACCAGCCCGTGAGTCCGGTCTGCTCGGTGGCGCTCCACGCGTCACCGGGCGTGCCCTTGCGGGCGAAGCGGACGGGGCCGTGGACGCTCGCCCACAGAAGGGTGAGGCCGCCGGCGGGGTCGGCGTCGAGGCGGAGAGCACCAGGCTGGGTGCCGGCGAGGGGGGTCAGGTCCTCGGCATCGCCCCACGCAGCCGCACCGGCCTTGCGCTCCATGATCCGGGAGTGGTAGGTGGCCCCGGCCGTGGGGGCGATGCCGCCGCCGTCGCGTGGGCGGTCGTCGAGATTCCATGCGATGGCCGCGTTGCCCGCCTTGTCGACGGCAGCGGTCAGCCCGGTCAGGAACCACTCCCCGTCTTCCTCCTCGCTCGTGACGGTGTCGAACACGGTGGACTCGGACCAGGCGTCGCCCGGGGCCGGCCGCTCGGACATGCGCAGCTCGCGGCCGCCCGGGACCGGGGCGGCCCAGACGGCGGTGAGGCGGCCGGTGGCGCTGCCGAAGACCAACGGCGAGGAGTCGATCCAGGAGAGAGCGGCGACGGTGGTCGGCTCGGACCAGCGGGTGGCGCCGGGGGCCAGGGTGGCGGCCTTCAAGAGGCTCTTGCCTCCCGGGAGGCTTTCTCGCCAGTAGGCGACGAAGGAGCCGTCGGCCTGCGGGGCGAGGGTGCTGGCGCCGAGGTAGTACTCGGCGGTGGTGGACAGTGTCTGGGGCGCGGCCCAGGTGGTGGTGCCCGCCGGGCGGACCTGGACGGTGAGCCGACGGACCTCCGCGGTGTGCGCCGGGTCCTGCGGCTGGTCGCGCAGGGCGACGAGGGCGCCGTCGGCACGGGATTGGAGGTCCAGTACGCGGTGCTGGGCGGCGGGGGCGAGCTCGGTGGCCGTGCCCCAGACGCCGGGCTGTACGGGGTCGGTGCCCACCGTGGCTGTCTCCGCCGTCTTCGGCGTCGCCCCGGCCGCGGTGCCCGCGGTCTGCGCGGCCGCCGCCTCGGCGGTCAACGCCCCCACCAGGCTCCCGCTCAGCACGAGTGCGAAAGTCCCTCTGATGACACGCGAGTTCACGATCCGGTCCCCCCAGGCTCCAGACTTGGTGATCAAAGTGTGTGGATCTTATATGAGTGGAGTGACGACTCCGGCGTTGCGATGAACACGCCCCCGCGGCAGACGGCGGGGGGAGCGGCCCGGGAGTACGGGTGGGTGCGCCGGGGTGGCCCTCCACGGGGTCTTGCGTGTCCGGCGCGGCCCCCGTCTGCAGCGCCCACGTGGAGGCGCTGCCACCACCACGAGCACCATGATCATTACTGCTAGGCTCGCTCCTTTGGCGCATCCATGCCATCGGACGCCATCGTCCATGCGCTACCGCGAAAGGAAGTCATGCGGGTCAAGAAGCGAGTCGCAACGCTCCTGGCCCCACCGCCCTGCTGACGGGGCTCGTCACACCACCGGGGCGGGCACTGCCAGCGCATCGGGCGACTGCGGCTACATCTGGGGCGTAACCAACAACTCCAGCGCCGTGCTCACTACCAAGAAGGGTATCCACCTCAAGAAGGCACCTGCCGCGGAATGCGGGAACGTGCGGTGGATGGACGGTGGAACACAGCTGTACGCCTGGTGCTGGGACACCAACTCCTACGGGAACCAGTGGTTCTGGGCGCGTATCAAGGGCACCGAGACCGCCGGCTGAGTGTACTTCGCCGACGTTCACAGGGGTCCCGGCTCGATGAACCACTGCTAGGTCGTGTCCGCAGAGTAGCGCCGTCTGCCCGGAGGGCAGGGCTCGCGGCGTCTGGTGCTGGGGGTACCTCCCGCGCCGTTCAGGCTGTGGGGGAGCATCGCAAGGCGCAGGGTCGCCCGCGTACTGGGTGTACGCGGGCGATCCCGACAACGCGGCTGGGAGTACCTCCCACGGTCCGGAGGCAACGGCTCGATCCGCGCCCACTGCGCGTCGGTCAACGGCACACTCGGACCAGCGATCGGACTGTCCGGCCGAAACGGCCTAGACCTTGCCCTTGATCATGGACACGGTGCTCGCAAGGTCGGGGATACCTTCGGTCTGGATCTCCCGGACACCCTGGGAGACCTGCGAGTCATCCTGTTTGCGTGCTCCGGCGGTGCAGTCGGAGGCCCCTCGTGTGAAGCTCGCGAGAGCCTTCGACCAGTAGCTCTGGGTGTCCTTGTCCGGGATGGGGTCGTGCTTCTTGGCCGCGGCGACGTGAGCCAGCAGCGTCTGACAGGCGGGCGCGAGGACATCGCTGGTTGTCATGCTCAGGTCGTTGACCTTCTTCGCATCGTCGCCAAGATTCCTTATCTGGTCCGAGCCCCCTGAGGAGTACCAGCCTTTGAGGTCCTCCGCCGGGGTCGAGCCGCAGCCGGTGATCAGCACGGCGGCGGTGGTGACGGCGACGCTGGTGAGTGCGAGGGCGCGGAAACGCATGGAACCCCTTGGATCGGTCATGACGAAGAAGAGCGGCCACAACCCCGTTGGATTCCGCAGCCGCACACTGCGGTGGACGGCAGACGGCCGGGCCCCATGGCGGAGTCGATGCTGCTTGATCCGGACTCCGGGCACATCGGTGAAACTACGTAATCTGCCAACACAAAGAGAGCGACCCGGCTGCATGGTGGCGAGCTTCTCCCGGCCCGGGCGCTGGGCACGGACCCACCTCTCCCCGCTGCCACGTGAACCTCAACCGCGCGGGCCACGGCGTGTTCGTACGCACACGGGGACGCCTCCAGGTAGGCGGCGGCCTGGGCGTAGAGCGTGATGGAGCGCTGGCCGCGCTCCAGC